>DAONFU010000314.1:0-1527 GCA_035403765.1 Bacteroidales bacterium | reverse complement strand
GCCAATATTACCCTGACTAAAGAATCTTTCATTGAACACCTAAAAAAACAAACCAAAATGTCATGGGGTAGTTTTAATGGCAGCGGTGAAGATATTTTTATGACGGTTGAGCAATATTTCAATCGCTTTGTATATAACGCAAATTATCTAAAAGAAAGCCAAAAAAGCCTAAACAAAATCATCGGCAAAGGAAATACCCTTAATAACATTGGAATCATCTATAAAGACTGTGATTTTATAGAATGTTACATCCCGGGTTTTGATAAAAACCTGGATGGTATGGATTGGTGCAGTTTGCGTTTAGTGTATAAAAAATACCAGGGACAATATTTCCTGGCAGGCCTTGTCCATGACCAGTGGACCATTTAGCTGTTTTTTTCTTCTTTTTCCAGCTCCTCCCAAAACTCCAAAGCCCTCCGCGTATGCGGTATCACAATAGAGCCGCCTACAATATTGGCTATGGAAAAAATCTCCATCAATTGGGCGAGCGTCATTTTGTGTTCATGGCATTTTATCAGGTGGTACCTGATGCAATCGTCGCAACGGAGCACCATTGAAGATACCAGGCCCAGCATTTCTTTGGTTAGGGCCGGTAATGCACCGTCGAGGTATGCATTGGTGTCGAGATTAAAAAATCTCTTTAATACCAGATTATCCGATAAGAGCAATTTTTCATTCATTTTGCTCCTGTACTCATTAAAATCTTTCAGTTTGGCACTCATAAACACTTTTTTTGTGGTTACCGAAAAAATATTTTCAGTAAAAAATTATCGCTACAGCCGAAAAACATAAATTTGTCATGTTTTTTCCAAAAATACTAAATTTCTCAACCTAATAAATCAACTCCATGTTAAAAATAACTACACACCCGATTCTTGAGGTTAAAGACACTCCCGAAGTTACATTCCTATACGAAGGCAAACCAATCACAGGACAGTCAGGCTTTACTATTGCCGCCGCACTGCACCAGGCGGGATATCCAGTACACAGCCACAGCCTCAAAAACCGTGAACGCAGCCTCGAATGCGGCATTGGAAAATGCGGAGCCTGCGAAATGCTGGTCGATGGACAAATAAAAAGAATTTGTATAACACTGGTTGATGGCATAAAAGAAGTACAAGAGATTCCCAAAGACTATGCCCCCGAGATGAATCCGCCGGAAATACAAAAGCCCCACGATGTTTATAAAACGGAAGTAGTCATCATTGGCGCCGGTCCTGCCGGGCTTGCCTGCCGCGAGCAACTTAACAAACATGCCGTCTCCAATATCGTCCTCGACAACAACGATAAGATTGGCGGACAGTTTATCATGCAAACCCATCAGTTTTTCTTTTTTGAAAAAGAAAAAAAATTCGGCGGCATGCGTGGATTTGATATTGCCACTACCCTGGCCGGCGATAAGCACGACGGCATCATGCTCAACGCCACCGTGTGGGACATCCTCGAAGGAAACCGTATTGCAGCCAAAAACCTGAAAACCGGCGACATCTTTTTTGTTGATGCCGAATATATGGTGGTAGCCACAGG
>DAONFU010000313.1:0-1556 GCA_035403765.1 Bacteroidales bacterium | reverse complement strand
GGGTGACTGCGCGCAAAGCCATTGCTGGAGGCAGTCACCCCGACAGTTTCAAATTATGATGCAGATTAGAGTTTGGATTTCTAATGTGCAAGGGAACAGTGAATTTTGAATAGAACCAAAGATGATTTTTTTCTAAAAAAATTATTAAATCCTTACCAGCAGTATCAAAAGCTCATTTGTTATTAAACTTATTCATTGCGGTATTCACACCTTCAAGAACAAAACTCAGTATGGCATCAACAGCAATTGGAATCCGTTCCAGCAAAATTTTTTCTTCTTCTCTGGTCCATTTTCCCAACACATAATCAACCTGTAACCCCCGTGCAAAATCGCTGCCTATGCCAATTCGGAGGCGGGCAAACTCCTGGCTGTTCAGCGAAGTAATAATATCTATCAGGCCATTGTGTCCGCCGTCACCACCTTTTGATTTCATCCGCAAGGTGCCGACAGGCAAATCAAGATCATCGACCACTATCAGGGTGTTTTCCCTGGGAATATCTTCGGTCGTAAGCCAGTATTTGACGGCTTTTCCACTCAGGTTGACAAAAGTAGAGGGCTTAAGCAGCAGCAATGTTTTTCCTTTGTACCTGGCCCTGGCCGTCTGTCCCAGGCGCCCCTGAGAAAAAGTTACCTTGAGTTTTTGGGCCATGGCATCCATAAGCACAAAACCGATATTATGCCTTGTATTGACATATTCATCGCCCACATTGCCCAGGCCGGTAATCAAAAACTTTTTAGATTCTATCTGAGTCATCTTTTTTAATAAAAAAGCTGCCAAAAATAAAATTCGGCAGCTTTAGTATTGTCGGTCAAGTTTATTTTTTTGCTTTTGCCTTGGCATCAGCGGCTGGGGCAGCGGCAGCGGGAGCGGCAGCGCCTGCAGCAGGTGCGCCGGCTTCAGCAGTGGGAGCCGCGGTGGCGGTTTCTTCAACAGCTCTGGTAACCACCACGCCCACAATGGTGTTACTCTTATTATCAAGCAAGGAATAGTTCTCCACAGGAATGTCGGCAATTTTTATGCTCTGGCCAATTTCAAGCGAACCTATGTTGAGATTAATAACTTCGGGCATGTTACCGGGCAATGCCTTTACCTTTAGTTTTCTAAATTTCTGGACCACTTTTCCACCTTTAAGAACGCCGGGGGCCGTGCCAAAAACCTTAACAGGAACACTCATGACTATGGGTTTGTCGGCTTTTAATTCCATAAAGTCGGCATGCATGATATTATCCGTAACAGGATGATATTGAATATCCTGCAAAATAACATCCATTTCTTTCCCATCGAGCGTAAGCTTTACAAAGCATACTTCAGGGGTGAAGACGATTTTTTGAAAATTTTTTGCATCGGTAAAAAAATGCATCTGTTCTTTTCCGCCATAAACCACACAGGGTACGCTACCGTCCTTGCGGATTTTTTTAGCATCTTTTTTCCCTACGTTTCCGCGAAGGAAACCGCTCATTGATACTGTTCTCATAAATTTAATTTTTAATTGTTAGTGATATATTTGTTGATTGTTATTTATTAACTATTAACTATTGACTATTGACTATTGACT
>DAONFU010000312.1:0-1557 GCA_035403765.1 Bacteroidales bacterium | reverse complement strand
TGGGGGTTGAAAATTTTTTGAAAAATGGTGTGGCTAGGGTGTTTAGACTGTTAGGCTGTTCCGATTGCTATCGGAAGACTGTTAGACTGTTAGGGTGTTTAGACTGTTAGGAGGATTAGGTTAAATGAGTGAATAGTTAAATAAGTTGATTAGGGAGGATTAGGAGTTTTTCTGCAGGGGCGAATCAGTTTGGCATAACCATATTCAGCGATGTTAATAAAGATGATTTTGTGAAAAAAAAAGCCGGTGTTACTTTCCTTAGCTGGGGAATTTTACTGACTCTTGTTTTGATTTGGGGAAGTTCTTTTATCCTGATGAAACGCGGGCTGGAACATTATTCGCACACCCAGCTTGCCCTGATCCGTATCAGTATCGCTTGCATTTTTCTCATCCCTTTTGTCATTCGCTCCATAAAAAAAGTTGACCGGAAAAAACTTTGGTATATTTCAATTGTGGGTATTATCGGCAACGGAATACCGGCATTTCTATTTGCAAAAGCACAGACCGGCATCGATAGCTCCCTCGCCGGTGTACTCAATTCATTGACTCCATTATTCGCCCTCGTGGTCGGGCTGGTTTTTTTCAATTACAAAGCAAGATGGATAAACATCACGGGCGTCTTTATTGGACTGGCCGGCACTATCGGGCTGATGAGCATCAGTGGAAACCAAACGCTTGATACTAATTTCAGCTATGGCATATACATCATAGTGGCAACAGTGTTATACGCCATCAACCTTAATGTGGTAAAAAAGTATCTGGAAAACACCGATGCTGTCACCATCACGGCTTTTGCTTTTCTGATTATTGGCATCCCTGCTTTAATCGTGTTGTTCCTTTTCACGGACTTTGTACCCGTACTGACAACACACTCCGGAGCACTAGAGGGCTTAGGATATATAGCCATACTCGGGGTTTTCGGGTCGGGAATAGCCGTCATTCTCCACAATAAACTGATCAAAACTTCCGGGGTATTGTTTGCAGCCTCCATCACCTATTTGTTACCCGTAATAGCCATTATTTGGGGCATAGCCGATGGCGAAGCTTTTGAGCCGGTATATCTTTTCTGGATAGCACTTATCCTGCTTGGGGTTTTTATGGTAAACCACCTTAATGGCAAAAAAAACCAAAAAAAAGTGCCAAATAAGCACATATAAAAACAGTTCGCCGGTTGAAAACCAAAAAATTTTACCTTATTTTGCAGCTTACTAAAAATGCCTCAATTTATGCAGGAATATAAGATTTGCAACCGATGCATCATGGACACCTCCGATCCGGAAATAGTCTTCGATGAAAATGGCTATTGCAACCATTGCAGCAAAGCCATAAAACTCCTCAACACCCCGCCTGTTTCCCTCAAAGCGGATGAAAAAGCCAAAAGCCTTCAGGCATTGGTAGCAAAAATAAAATCGGGTGGCAAAAACAAAAAATACGACTGCATCATTGGTGTCAGCGGCGGGGTTGACAGCACCTTCGCAGCCTATTTTGTGAAAAAAAACGGTTTGAATCCGCTGGCCGTCCATCTCGACAACGGCTGGAATTCCAGAATTGCGGTTA
>DAONFU010000311.1:0-1568 GCA_035403765.1 Bacteroidales bacterium | reverse complement strand
ATCAGCAAAACGAACATTTGAAAAACCTCTCGGAGATCCGCTCCCTGATGGAGTCTTCAACAAAATTTCTTTCATTAAGTGGGTTGGCTGGCGTTTTTATCGGGATTTTTGCTTTATGCGGCGCATTGGCGGCCTATTTGTATTTGAGCCTGGATTTTTTCAGCGATAATTATTATGATCGGCTATCAAGCGGAAGAAGTTTCAACTTCGGAAATGTGGCTTTTTTTACTACCGACGCCATCATTGTTCTTATACTTGCATTAGCCGCCGGAATATTATTAACCATCCGCAAAGCAAGGAAAAACGGACAGGCGATCTGGAACAAAGCGGTAAAAAAATTCCTCATTAACTTGTTTATCCCTTTGATAGCCGGGGGTTTGTTTTGCCTGGCATTATTGTTCCATCATAATATTTCTCTTATAGCGCCCGCCATGCTGGTGTTTTACGGAATTTCGCTGGTCAGCGCCTCTGTTTTTACTTTTAATATGATACGATATCTGGGATATTGCGAAATACTCCTCGGGCTCATAGCCTGTTTGTTTGTAGGTTATGGTTTGATTTTCTGGGCCGTGGGATTTGGCCTCCTTCATATTATTTACGGGATTGCGATGCGTTACAAATACGAAAGATGAGCGAAGATTTCGACATAAACAATCTTAATAAAACCTTCGAAAGCAGGATACGGCTTGGTATTATGTCTGTACTAAGCGTGAACGAAAACGCGGATTTTAATTCGCTCAAGAATTTGCTGAATGTTACCGACGGCAATCTGGCCAGCCATATCAGCGCCTTGGAAAAAAGCGAATACATTATTGTTAAAAAAGAATTTGTCGGTAAAAAGCCACGGACAACTTACCGAATAACTGATGTCGGCCGTATTGCTTTTGCACAGCATTTGTCTTTTTTAGAGGAATTAATAATAAAAAATACAAATAAGTAATGTTACAAAAACTTGAGAGTATAACTCATTGGGTCTCCGTGTCTTCACTGTGTCCGCCGCGGTGGACACTGTGAAACAAAAAAAATAACACAGAGGAACACAAAGAACACACAGAGTCACACAGAGAAAATTTGACCTTTGATTCGAAAAAAATAATAATACCAACAATTAAATCAATAAAAATGAAAAAAAACGATGTGCTTCTTATCATATCAGTTGCCTTGTACAGCTGGTTATTTTATCATCAGTCGCCCGGCATCAACATGCTGTTGTTTTCTGTGGCGCTGATTATCATGTTGCTGATTAGAAACAAATCGCTGGTTAAGGATACTTCGTGGTATGTGGCGGCGAGCGGCGCCATTGTGTCTGGCGTCTGTGTTATGTTTTACGGCACCTGGCTGGCATTTGCGGCGAATGTGGTTTCGCTGAGTTTACTTTCAGCGCTAAGCATCAGTAGGAAATCATCAGTAATACTGGCGGGAATTTATGCTGTTTATTCCTACCTGTCCTCGATAGGGTTTATGATCGTTGATTTTATTGAACGAAGGACACAGAAAAGCAATCCTGTGGGGAACAAATTCTGGATAAAATTGTGTATTGGCGTTGGGATTTTTATTGTAATAATTGT
>DAONFU010000310.1:0-1573 GCA_035403765.1 Bacteroidales bacterium | reverse complement strand
AATGCAGGAGCCTGGGCCTCTGCTTACCCTATAAAGGAGTTGTTTTTGAATAAACCTTGTTCTTTTTTACCGGTAACCGTGGTTAGTGTGCCCTTACCTTCGTATTTGCCATCTTTAAAATTACCGACATAATTATCGCCATTGGGATAAACCATGGTGCCAAAACCTTCTATCTTATCATTTTTAAAGTCGCCATGGTATCCGCGGCCATCAGGAAACTTGATATATCCGTTGCCATTTTTAAGCCCTTTTCTGAAATTGCCGACAAAGATATCTCCGTTCGGATAAGTAAGTGTTCCAAAACCGGTAACAGTGGTGTCAACCACAAAGCCGTATAAAGGAGGGTCGTTGCTGATAATTACTTCTCCGGCGGTAACAGTCGTATGATTGTTTATTCTACTGGCATGAGCATTTATGGCTAAAAAGGCGCAAATAATAATTAACAGTGTGTTTTTCATTGGTTTATGTTCTAATTTTGAAAATGCCGGCAAAGGTACATATATTTTTGAAACAAAAAACATTTTTAAAAAAATTTTTTACGGCGCAATTTTTGACGAGGAACAACCGAAAATAATTAGCATGCAAAAACCATCCCGGATAAAATTATTTTTTATAAACATGGTGTTTTGGACCTGGTGTTTACCCCAGACATTAACCGGCCTGGCCATATACCTTTATATTAAGGGCAGCGGTCGCCTGCGCGAAAAAAGCAGGTTTAAAAACGTATGTCTGGTTAAGTCGGACAACCTGTTGTTGATAGGTGGTATTTCGCTTGGAAAGTTTATCATCGTTTCCGACAGGATTTTTGAAAAAAATATTATTCTTCATGAATATGGACACACCATCCAGGGCTATATGCTGGGCCCAATATATTTATTGGTAATCGGAATACCATCCCTGTTTCTTTCGATAATTTCAAGGTTTTCACCTACGGTGAGCAACAATTATTTCAGGTATTTTCCTGAACGCTGGGCCGATAAACTAGGGGGAAATTCTAAGGTCAGATTTTAGTCAGTTAAAGGCTGTCATCTTATTTATTATACTCGTCAAAGAAATCATTCCCCTTATCATCTGTAAGAATAAATGCCGGCATGTTTTCCACGCTGATTTTTCTGATGGCTTCCATTCCCAGATCTTCAAAATCAACGACCTCAACAGATTTGATGTTTTCTTCTGCAAGCAATGCCGCCGGTCCGCCAATCGATCCGAGGAAGAATCCCCCATATTTTTTACAGGCATCAATCACCGCCCTGTTCCGGTTTCCTTTTGCCAGCATAATCAACGATCCGCCAAGGCTCTGAAAAAGATCCACGTAAGTATCCATTCTTCCGGCAGTTGTCGGGCCGAAACTCCCTGATGGCATTCCCGCCGGTGTTTTTGCCGGCCCGGCATAATAGATAGGGTGATTTTTAAAGTACTCAGGCATGGGTTTTCCTTCATCGAGAAGTTTTTTGATCTGTGCATGAGCAATATCTCTGGCAACGATGAGGGCTCCAGTCAGGCTCAGCCTTGTCTTGACGGGATATTTTGTCAGTTCAGCGAGCACCTCTTTTATTGGCCTGTCGAGGTTGAT
>DAONFU010000309.1:0-1597 GCA_035403765.1 Bacteroidales bacterium | reverse complement strand
GTTAACCGCTGGAGCGATTCACGGGTGCTGTTTTTTGGTGTTTCTTATAAGTTCAGCAAAGGAATTAAACCCAAAAAGAAAATATCACGACAGGATGAGTATCAGGAAGAACTCGATTTTTAATTTTATTTTACAATCGTGAAAATAAATTTCCCGAAAAGCGTTATTAAGATGGTCAAAAAACCAAATTTATTCTAAGTTCAAAGCAATGAAAAACATAATTATTCCCTTGATCTTGCTGCTTTCCGTTATTTCTTTTTCATTTTCGCAAAATGCCACATCACCAGAAGCCGTTGAATATGCAAAGCAGGGGATGAGACTCTTTGACCAGGGGAGCTATGGCGAAGCCATTGTCCAGTATAAAAAAGGCAGGGCCCTGGCACCCAATAATTCCCTTTTTTCATACGAGATAGCCCTGTCGTATTTCTCCATGAAAAATTATCCTTCCTGTATAGTCACCCTCGACTCGGTGATTCAAAGAACCGATATCAATAGCCAGTTTTTTCAGTTGATGGGCGATGCCTATGATATGTCGGGCAAACCCGATTCGGCCATGGCAGTTTTTAAAACAGGGATGCTGCGTTTTCCCAAAGCTGCCGACCTGAGTATGGAATGCGGCGTGCTGGAATATGCCAAGAAGAATTATAAAGTAGCGCACACCTATTGGCTGGACGGATTGGCAAAGGACCCTTCCTATGCCGACAATTATTATCACCTGGCCAGGTTTTATTCCGACTCTGCAAACCGGATTCCCGCCCTATTGTATAGCGAAATTTACCTCAACCTTACCAGAAATACCGCTCAGGTGGCCGAAATCAATAAATTGTTCTGCACCCTGCTGGGAAAAAGTATTCATCTGAGCCCTGACAGCACTGTGATTCTGAAGTTCTCCGCTAATAGTTCAGGAAAATTCCTGGTGCCCGATAGCGTCAAAGATTTTTGCCAGGCGCTAAGCCACACTTTTCAGAAGGCAGGCCTTTCTCTCAAAGATAAAAAACTAAAGGCGGGAATCGATGCTGTAAGCGCCGTGAGAGAGGCATTTATCAAAACCTGGTTTGAGCAAAAATATAATCTCCGCTTCCGGTTTTCGCTCTTCGATTTTGAAAAACAGGTGCTGGATGCAGGACATTATTACAGTTACAACCAATGGCTTATGATTAAGTGCAATATGTTTGAGTTTCAGCGATGGTTTGAGGATAATAAAAAAAACTATACTGATTTTGTGGAGTGGTACAAAAATCACCCGTTCAAAAATTTATACCCTCAGGATATTTTTATTTGCCGATAATTGGCAAAATCCGGTCAGGTACCGGACCTTTTTTTGTTTTGCTTATTTTTGACGTTTCCTTATCGGTTTCATCTTTTTGTCCAGGCAAAGAGTGGCTTTTTGTCCAATGTTTTTTTTGGAAAGGCCCGAGTTAGTAATGTTTCCCGGCATTTTGCTTATAATTGAAGTCCCTTATAAAACCTACAATCATAACTATTAAACTAAAACTTATGCTGACAGCGGCATTTAAAATTTTGCCACCAACTTAATATTAAACAGTCTTTTGGTGAGTTCGTTAGGTACCGCGTACTGCCTGTTGTTCACGTCTTT
>DAONFU010000308.1:0-1617 GCA_035403765.1 Bacteroidales bacterium | reverse complement strand
ATCTTGTTTATTTTGAAACGGCTACAGATTTTTTAACTGGCAAACTAATCATCGAATAGTGGCCTGAAAATGATCCTATCTGGTTGTAGAAGCTAAGCATCAATACCCCTTGAACGCATTTTGTTGAATCTGATATTGGGGTGATGATTTTTTAATCTTGCTATAAAATCTCGGGATTAGAACATACGTTTTCTTTTCAAAAGGTAGGATAGCAATACATGATGAAAACCTTCATTGATGTCGGCTTCCACAAAGTCGATATGGTATTGGCTGCAACGTAATTTTAATTCGTTGCGAAAATTATTGATGGCTTCAAGATAATGGTCTTTGATTTCTGCGGGGTTGAGCTTAATTTCTTCTGCGCTTTCCATATCGATGAAACGGTAAGGCCTGTTGTCGAAACCAAAATCAAGTTCCTTGCTTTTGTCGGTAACATGAAACAGGACGATTTCATGTTTGTTGTGTTTCAGATGTTGCAATGCGGCAAAAAGTTCATTTGTTCCGGCATTGCTTTCCATCATATCGCTAAAAATAACCACCAGCGAACGTTTGTGTATCATTTCGGCGATGTCGTGCAGCGCCTCTGCAGCGAAAGTTTTTTTATTCCCGCCCTCTATGTAAGGGTGAATCATCTTTTCCAGGCATTGGTAAATAACTTTCTGATGGGTTATGGTGGAGTGAGCCGCCAAATGTTCTTCAACTTTTTCAGAAAAGATGCTTAACCCTACGGCATCGCGCTGGAGACGCAACAGGTATATGAGTGCAGCCGCTGCATAAATCGAAAAAATGATTTTATTGGGCTGGGTTACCGAAACATTTTTTGTAACCGGATAATACATCGACGAAGAATTGTCGATGATAATCTGGCAGCGGAGGTTTGTCTCTTCTTCAAAGCGTTTGGTGTATAATTTGTCCGACCTGCCAAAAAGTTTCCAGTCGATGTGGCGTATAGACTCTCCCTGGTTATAAGGACGGTGCTCTGAAAATTCCACCGAAAAGCCGTGGAAAGGGCTTTTATGCAGACCGGTAATAAAGCCTTCAACAACCTGTTTGGCGATAAGTTCAAGGTTGCCAAAAGATTGTACAAGTTTTTGATCAATTGGAACAGGCATATGGTTTGCCTTTATGCAAAAATGTTATAATAAGCTGTTCAGCTTGCTTGCAATACTTGCTTTTGATGCAGCCCCGACTATTTTATCTACTTCGGCGCCATTTTTAAAAAACAATAGGGTGGGGATGTTGCGTATTTTTAATTTTGCAGTGATGCCAGGGTTTTCATCTACGTTCACTTTGCCAATGATTGCTTTGCCATCGTATTCGCTGCTTAATTCTTCAACAATAGGGCCAATCATCCGGCAGGGGCCGCACCATTCAGCCCAAAAGTCGAGCATAACTAATTTATCAGAATTGGTAACCATTTCATCAAAGTTGTTGTCGGTAATTTCGTGTGCCATAAAATTTATTAGTTTAATTTTTTACAAAAATAATTACTTTATTCATGAAATAGAACATATCAGCGTTTAAATTCAAAAATTCGTTCCATTTCCTACTTCCTCCTTCTTAATTCTTAATTCTCAATTCTGCCTTCTGAATTCTTAATTCTCAATTCTGCCTTCT
>DAONFU010000307.1:0-1617 GCA_035403765.1 Bacteroidales bacterium | reverse complement strand
CCTGGTCGTTTGAAGCCGCAGAACTTGTAAAAAAATCAACAACCGAAAAAGCAGCCTAAGCTATTGAATGTAAAACCATTAAAAACAATAATTATCATGGAAAAATCAGTCAACAAAGTAGAATTAAGCGGATTCGCAGGTATGAATCCTGAAGTAAAAACAATGAGCAATGGCACACAGATGCTACGTTTTTCGCTGGCCACCAGCAGCAATTACAAAAACAGTAAAGATGAGTGGGTGCGCGACACCACCTGGCACAACATCGTGATGTGGGGAAAAGTTGCCGAACTGGCACTCGACAAAATCAAAAAAGGAAGCTTCGTGAAACTCGAAGGAAAAATAGTTTGCAGACAATACACTGATAAAAACGGTGTGAAGCAACAAGCGGTGGAAATCATGGCCTTCTCGTTTGAAACCATAGAAACGGTACGCAAAATCAGCACTGAAAAAGCCGCGTGATTATTTCGGAAAATTATGCAAAAAGGCTGTCTCAGATGAGGCAGCCTTTTTTTTATTTTGTCAGCGCTTCTTCGATTAATAAATCCAGAAAATCCGGCAAACTATATCCGAATACCTGTGCCTGTTGCGGAACGATACTTTGTTCGGACATGCCCGGTATAGTGTTTACCTCAAGGAAAAACATTTTGCCGCCCCTCGTCAGGATATAATCGATACGCACCACGCCCTTACAATTTAATTTGTTATAAAGAAACGTTGACGTGGCCGAACACATAGTAGCTGCGGCTGGCGAAATACGGGCAGGGGTAATTTCTTCGGATTTGCCTTCATATTTTGCCTCAAAATCAAAAAATTCCGTCTTGGGCACTATTTCTGTAAGTGGCAAAACTGTCAAACGATTTTTATATTTAAAAAGTCCGCAGGTAATTTCTGTCCCGTTAATAAACTCCTCAATCAACAACTCTTCATCGACGCTAAAGGCCAGCTCAATGGCTTTTTCCATATCTTCGGCAAATTTTACCTTGGTAGTGCCAAAACTGGATCCGCCGTTACAGGGTTTAACAAAAGCGGGGAGCTTAATCTCGTCAATAATCTTTTCAATATCATAGGTTGAATTTTTAAAAAGATGTACCGACCTGGGCACACTCACGCCCAAATTATCAACCACATAATTGCAATAAGCCTTATTGAAAGTTATGGCCGAAACATATTGATTACATGAGGTATAAGGAATGCCAAGCATATCCAGATAGCCCTGTATCTTGCCATCCTCGCCGGGTGTGCCGTGGATGATATTAAAAACACAATCAAAAAGTACCCTGCCGTTTTCCGAAACAATAGAAAAATCATTTTTATCCACAGGTGTTTCCTTATTGTTTTCATCAATATAAACCCACGATGAGGGGGTTATACAAACAAGATAGGTATTATATTTTTCTTTGTTTATGTTTTGCATCAGCATCCGAGCACTCTTGATTGATATTTCGTATTCGCCGGAATAACCGCCAGCAAGCACCGCAATGTTTTTCTTCATATAAAAAATTTTGCAAATGTAATCAAGTTTAGGTTTACATTATTTACTGTCCACATCTTTTTTTGTTATATTTGCAGCTTATTAAAATAAAAACGGCCGCTGACAGTTAATTAATTACGGTATTA
>DAONFU010000306.1:0-1633 GCA_035403765.1 Bacteroidales bacterium | reverse complement strand
GGTAACAAGATACAGGAAATATGAAAACCCGGGATTATTCTACCGCAGTCACCAAAATTTCTACGCGGCGGTTTTTTTTCATTTTTTCTTCGCTGCGGGCGTCGGGATAGATCATTTTTGTTTCGCCAAACCCTTTGAAAGTCATTCTTTGCGTGTCAATGCCGCCGTCTTCAAGGTAGTCGTATATGGCTTTCGCCCGGTTTACCGATAATTGCATGTTGTGCTCCTTCATTTTGCTGCAATCATCCCAGGTTGTCGGACAATTAACATGCCCCTGTATTTCGATGTGCAGGGCGGGATACTTTTTCATGGTGGAGTAAATAGCCTCTAAAGCAGGTTTTGATTCGGGCAGGATCTCGGCAGTATTGCCGTAAAACAAGATGTTTTCAAACACCACATTTTGTCCTATCTTTATCCTGGTCAACTCCACGGTTACGCTCATGGATTGTCCGTCGGCGTTGGTTTTGATACCGGTGGCATTGTCGAAATAATTATTGGCTTCGGCCTTCAGGTTAAAGGCGGTTGACGTGGCCAGGGTGGCAACGTATGTCGTTACACTGTCGGAAGCCGCGGCGGGAGGCAGGGCCGGCTTGTCCTTATAATAAACTTTGATGTTGGAAGCTACGGCCTTTTTGCTGTCTTTATCAATGGTATTAATAGTAAGGGCGACATTTTTCGGTGTCGTATTTTGAGGCTGTTTCGTCTTTGTTTTGTTTGCGGTATTTTCCGGGGGCTTTACGGGTTCTGCTTTTTTGTCATAGCCCGAATAGTGCAGTATCACGGTGTGGCCGCCACCCCGGGGATACACATTATCCACCACCAGGTAATAGATTTCTCCTTTTTTTACGCGCAGACTCTTGCTGAATGAAGCTCCCGGGCCCGAATGAATGTACTCTTCCGTAGCTTCTTTCGATAAGCCCGTGATGCTTTTCATGGTTTTATCGTTGCGCGAGATACAGCTGCGTACCGGACGTATCTTTTTGTCGCTCACATCCTGGCAAAAGCTTCGGCCATTATACCGGTAAAGAATAAAATCATAATCATCCTGGATATTTACGGGTATTATCTCCAATTCAAGCCAGGCATCGTATTTCGCCTTAAAAAAATACCAGCAGGTGTTGTGTTCTTTTTCAAATTCGTACAAACTGTTTTTTGCGCCGCTGATTTCCATCAACTCGCCATATCCCGAGGGGGGATTGGTGGGCCCGAAGATGGTATCTTTGATTTCCACGGGCGTTTTGCAGTCGGCATTCTCGGGTTTTATATGATAGATGCCCTGGGCAAAACCCAGTGTTGTCAAAAACAATACCAGCAGAAATCCGCAGACTTTTTTCATGTTGTTACTTCACTAACAGCAGTTTTTTCTCACCTGATTTTTTCTTTCCCTTGAAAGAAATCAGTTGGGCATAATACATTCCCTGCTCATAATTACCCGCCTCCCAAACGGCCTGTTTATCATTTTTCTCAACCCTTATCATATATACCTCTTTGCCCGATGCATCATAAATCATTATTGACGCATCTTCTGTTATACCAAACGAAAAGGTAAAAGTTTTATTTGAAGGATTTGGAAATACATTCAGGTAATTTTCCTGAGGTTTTTTTTCCATAGATGCAAAATAGGGTGTGCCAA
>DAONFU010000305.1:0-1638 GCA_035403765.1 Bacteroidales bacterium | reverse complement strand
GGCAGTCAGGGCATAATCCGAAGAAACCACGCGAATGCGGTATCCGCCGCCTGTAGGTGTGCCGGCAGGGATAGTACCGGAAATTGTCCCGGAGGTTGTAGTTGCCAGTGTGCCGAGTGTAACGGGCGATGCAAACGAGCCGGCTTCATCCGATAGCTGCGCGGTAACAATATTCCCGGAATTCATGGTGCCCGTGAGGGTGAACGGAATGTTGATAGCGGCCCCGTTGCCGGCATCAACAAGGTACGTGGTTTGAGAAATGGTGCCTGTGGTTAATACGGGGTTATAAAAAGCTTTAAGACCATCAACCCACAATTTACTTCCGGAAGACCCGCCGGTTTGGTTTCCGCTGCTTGTCATGCTAATCAGAATATATTCGGGGTTCCGTGAGTCAAAATAGGTCAAGGGAATAGAAAATTTTGTCCAATTTGCAACACTGCTTGTTGGGGTGAGAAAAGAACCGCTTGCAATTTTGTTTACTGTGCTGTCGGGGTGGTTGCCACCAACAGGTGTTTCAGGATCATAATAGTTCCCCACATGCAAAAACACACCAATCTTACCATAATCGCTGCTTACGGATGTATAGCGATAATATCCGATAATACTGTCAGGACGGCCATTAAAGGTTGAACCATAAATAGAATCGTTTTTTATAGAATGTGTAAATCCTTCTGACTTATTGGTTGATGGAGCTTCAACTCTTCCTGTTGAACAAGAGCCATTTACAATAAATGTAACAAAAATGATCGTTATCGATTTTGTTTCTATTCTAACACTATATAAACCATCATAAGGATTGCTTGTCTCTCTAAAACATGTTTGAGGTCCGCTTGTTGCCTGCCCTGTCCCTGTTTTATTAGAATTCCATCGGCTGGGTTCTTCAGTATTTGACCCCACATTTTGCCAGTCTTCAAAGCTGCCATTATGTATTTGGTATATTTGAGCATTCAATGTGCCGGTAAGGCCTAACAGAAGCAGTCCCGCAAAAAATAAGGTTTTTAGTTTCATAGTTCTTAGTATAAAAAAATTAAGCGGCAAAAGTAATTTTTTTTGATAACAAAAAAACAAAAACACAAAATATTAATATATTTTATTTTACATTGTGTGGCCGCGCAAAAGTCCATGTCAATAAATTCCCGTGAAATTTTTTTCGCAATTTTTTTTAAAAAATTACTTTTTTGCAGTGATTCCTTTAATCCATTGGGTAATAAAATCCAGCACTTCGGGCGAAAAGGTTTCTTCGATTTGCAGGTATTCTGACGGAGAGCCTGTACGACAAGGCTGAAATAAATGATTTAATCCGGCAAACTCTTTTATGGTATAATGGTTATTGCCCGCTTTTTTCAGCTGTTTTTCAATGGCTTTAAGGTTTTCAGAAGCCGGAACCTGTAAGTCTTTGCTTCCGTTGAGCGCCAACACCGGACAGGAAATTTTTTTCAAGGCTGCCGATGGGTCATAGGCTATAAAATACCTGAACCAGGGAGTTATCACCTGATAAACACTCTGGATAAGGGCTTTTTTGTCGAGGTGTCCGGCCTTAATTGACTCCGGACTCAAGGTCTTCCAATAATCGTCGATGAGTTTTCGCATCTTTTCGGCGGCTTTTTTATCATCTTTTTCCACCCTGGCAATTTTATA
>DAONFU010000304.1:0-1644 GCA_035403765.1 Bacteroidales bacterium | reverse complement strand
AAACCAGATGATAGTAACCTGCGGCGGCTCCGAAGGCATATTGTTTGCCTTTATGACATGCCTCGATCCCGGCGATGAAGTTATTATTCCCGAACCATTTTACGCCAACTACAACGGATTTGCGCTTACGGCTGGCGTGGTGATAAAACCCGTGATATCAAACATCGAAAATGGCTTTGCATTACCTCCGATTGCAGAGTTTGAAAAACTTATCACACCAAAAACAAAGGCCATTCTGATCTGTAATCCCAACAACCCAACGGGGTATTTATATTCCGAAGAGGAACTGTTGGAATTACGCGAATTGATAATCAAACATGACCTGTATCTGTTTTCCGACGAGGTGTACCGTGAATTTTGCTATGAAGGTGCAAAACATTTTTCGGTTATGAACCTGAAAGGCCTCGAGAACAATGTGGTGCTGCTTGATTCCGTATCAAAACGCTACAGCGCCTGTGGAGCCAGAATAGGAGTATTTATCACCCGCAACAAAGAAGTATATAATGTTGCCATGAAATTTGCCCAGGCCAGGTTGAGCCCGCCAACTTTCGGGCAGGTACTTTCCGAAGCAGCTATTGATACGCCGCAAGAATATTTTGACAATGTGATGGCAGAATATATTGCGCGCAGAAACATTGTTGTTGGAGCCATTAATAAAATGCCCGGCTGTTTTTGTCCCAACCCCAAGGGCGCTTTTTATGCCGTGGCACGTCTGCCTATCGATGACTCTGACAAATTTTGCCAGTGGCTGCTCGAAGACTTTGAATATAACAATCAGACCGTTATGCTGGCCCCTGCCACGGGTTTTTATTCTACCTGCGGCTTAGGCAAAAATGAGGTACGTATCAGCTATGTATTGAAAGTTGAGGATCTGAAAGCTGCTATGCTATGCCTGGCAGAAGCATTGAAAGTATATCCGGGTAGGAAATAATCGGGGAATAAAAAACAGCCCACAGTTTGTAAAAAAGGACTATTGTTGCCCAAACTTTCCAAAAATACAACAAAAGGCCTGTAAAATCAATGTTTACAGGCCTTTTTTAGTAGCGGGGACGAGTCCGCCTCCGCCAGCTGGCGGAGGCGGAGAACTCGTGACTAAGGAAAATTTCTCTACAGTATCAAAGCAAACTGCGAACAAATTCCCTTCCACGGTATGACTTCAATTGCTTTTCGCGTTTCATGGCTTCCTGCTTTGTCGGATGTTCCTCAGTGTATATCAATTTCCATGGGCGAAAATTGCGGCTCCAGCCTTCTGTGCTCAATTCATTATGGTAAAGCATACGTTTTTCAATATCAGAGGTATATCCAATATAGATTTTGTTATACTTTTCCGAGTATAGCGCGTAAACAGTAAACATATTTTAAAATGAAAAAGCCCGAAACCCGGGCTTTTATTTGGTAGCGGGGACGAGAGTTGAACTCGTGACCTTCGGGTTATGAATCCGACGCTCTAACCACCTGAGCTACCCCGCCAAATAGTAACAAAATGAATTTTTTTGCGATCCCGGTTGGATTCGAACCAACGACCCACAGCTTAGAAGGCTGTTGCTCTATCCCCTGAGCTACGGGACCTTTTCCGGGTCTTAAAAAAAAGTCGGGGTAGCAGGATTCGAACCTGCGACCCCCTGGTCCCAAACCAGGTGCGCT
>DAONFU010000303.1:0-1671 GCA_035403765.1 Bacteroidales bacterium | reverse complement strand
ATTTTTTATACGACCGCAGGGATATTATTACGGCAATCAATAACAATATCATACCGGTAACAAAAGTGGCAGTGAATCCTACTAACAAATATATTCCCAGCCCCAAAACCGGGGCAAAAAACGAACGAAAGCCGGTGAAGGTAAGATGTATGGCCTGGTATTCGGCCACCTCGTCTTCAGGGCAAAAGTACGCAGAACCTATGCTCCACAACAAGCCCATGGTGGCCGCAAAAACTCCGTTGAAGACCATGGCCGCCAGCAGCGAATAGTAAATCTTCAATCCATGTATCCACACAAACCATGGGGCATAAGTGGTAAGGGCAATAAAAAACAAGTATAAAAGTAAGGAAGCAAAAGTGATGGCGGCAAACTTTCGCGGGTCGATTTTGCCCATCATACGGCCGAAGAGCGGAAGCAAAAATATGGCCAGGATATTATATGAATTTTTATAAAATGCCACACTGGAGTAGTTCAGGTCAAGTTCTTTTTGAAAAAAAATGGCAATAACCGAAACCGTTCCCATAAAAGCAAAGCCATAAAACATAAAGCCTGCCTGAAAATCGCTGAAGGGCTTGTTTGTACGCATCTTTTGCCTCAAATTCCCAATGGTGAGTTTTAGGGATTGCCACAGCGGAAGAGCAGGCCGTGCCATCAGCGTGTTGTTGTCGGCCAGTTGGGCTAAGAGTCCTACGGATAATATACCCAGCAAGGCGATAGCAGGATATACGTAGTGATAGTTTTCCGGGTTCAAATCGAGCAACCACCCGAAAACAAAGGTTACCAGCAGCATTACAATTTTGTTTGCCATGGTGGACCAACTGTACAACACACTAAAATTTTTGTGGTAATAATTGGTTTTAAGAAACTGATTTATTGCCGGATAAATAATTGGATTGGCAAAATAATAAATTAAAAAAATCCCAAGAAAAATATAGTGATATAGGTAGTTATTGGGTAGTGTGCTGACCTGGTTCGGGAAAAAAAACAGCAACAGTAAGGGCGCCCGGGTGAGTAATCCCAGCACTATCAAAAATTTTTTGGCCTTTTTTATTCTCCCCGACCATTCGTTGAGCAGTACCGAAAATGTTAACACAAAAACACTGAACTGAAACAATACGCTTACTCCGATGTCGCCGCCGCCCAGGCTTTTCAGAAAAACAAATTCGTTTATGGCCAGCACACCAAGGATAATCCCTTCAATAATCGAATAGGCAAAATGGATACGGAAAGTGCGCTTTTCGAGTGCGTCAAGCCCGAGTCTTTTTATGGGTAGCATCAACTGAAAAATATGCGGCAAAATTAGGTTTTTTAAGGTAAATATCTTTTTTCATTTATTTCAGCATGTAATAAATCGGAAAAAATCATCCCTTCAGCTTGTTTTGAAGAAATAAATTAACTTTGGAAATTCTAATGTGCCAGGCCGGAAATGAAACTCAAAAAAAAATCATTGGTTTATTTTGTTATCCTGTTGTTGCTCATCACGGCATTTCTTTACGGGTTTTACGGCAAGGTTATTATTCATCCAAATGCTTTTATTTACGGCAATCAGGGCGATGGAATGAAAAATTATTATACCTACGCCTATTATATTCAAAACAATCAAAGCTATACCAATTTCGAGGGGATGAATTATCCTTATGGCGAAAATTTTACCTATACCGATTGCCACCC
>DAONFU010000302.1:0-1686 GCA_035403765.1 Bacteroidales bacterium | reverse complement strand
GCCGGAGCAATACATTCCGACCTGGAACGGGGTTTTATTCGCGCCGAGGTAATCAAATACCACGACTTCGTGAAATATGGCTCTGAAAATGCCTGCAAAGAAGCCGGAAAATTTAATGTAGAAGGAAAAACTTATATTGTAGAAGAAGGCGACCTGATGAACATCAGGTTCAACGTGTAGAATATAACCTACCGGCAAAACCGCAGTTTATCATCAAGGTTGGCTTTACCATTTTCTTTGGCCTTCACCCAATCCTCACAGGCCTTATCGCGTTGATTGATAGCCTCATAAAGGTTTCCGCGATTACAATAGGCATCGGCAAATCCGGGATTAATTTCAATGGCCTTGTTATAATCTTCCAGAGCCTCCTGATAATTGGTGGCGCCGTATTTAATATTCCCCCGGTAATAATAGGGCTGATCAAACAGCGGGTCTAATTCAATGGCTTTATCAAAATCCTTAATTGCGTCGTCCAGCTGTTGGCTGTACATCTTTCGGATACCGCTTTTGTTCAACTCCACGGCTTTTTCGTGTTTTGAGGTACAGGCAAGCATCAGCAAACTGATGGCCGTTATTAAAAATATTCTTTTCATTGCATCCGTTATATAAAAGATTGCAAAGTAACGATAAACTTTTTCAAAAAAAAAATTTGACGTTTATAACCTTTGTGTACCTCTGAAATCTAAAGAAAAAAAAGGCTGCCAGAAAAAAAACGGGCAGCCTTTTTTTCCCACAGCAGTTACCTTTTTTTCCATTTGATATATTCGCCGAGCAGGCTGACATAACTATCATCGGAGGGCTGACTGACGCTGGTGGTAATCACCAGTTTCTTCAGTTTGGACGGGAACATGACCACCGGCATATTTTCGCCACCGTATGTTCCGCTTGATTCCACATACGACTCTCCATCCACTGAGCTGGCATAGAACATATACGGACTTTTTTTGTCGAACTGATAAAGCCTGGCAGCGTTGAGGCTGGCAAAATCCATAATAACTTCACCACAGAGCACACCATTTTCTTCAAAGAGCCGTTTCGAAATGTTGGTAGCTTCGGGATACGCTTCTTCAATTTTCGAACCGTTGATATAGCTATTCATCAAGTCATCAAAATCTTCTACTCTTGAATAACCGGCTGAATCCTCACTCGACATAATATTAATGTATTTCACCGTAAGTTTTCCACCTCCCTTGCCATTAAATTCGTAAGTGTATTGTTTCTTTTCAACAGTTAAGCAACTTACCAGAAACATTGCAAATACTCCAATTGCGAGAAATAAAAATATTCTTTTCATTAGTTTGGTTTTATAAGGCCAGATGCAATCCCAATTCCTGTAATGCAACATCTTACCTTTTGTACATAAATTTTTAGCCAGGGATTTATTCATTCAGGATTCACTTTTCAAAAATAGTAATTTTTTTCGATGTACCTTTGCATAAAAAAGATTTTATGAAGATTTCTGTTGAAATAAGCTATTATCCGCTGAAAGAAGAATTTAAACCACAAATTATCGATTTTCTGAAACGTATCAACACATATCAGCAACTCACCGCCCAAACCAACGGCATGAGCACCCAGATTTTTGGAGAATACCAGTACGTTATGGATGCATTAACCAATGAAATAGAAAAATCCTTTTCACAGCCGCACTCTGTATTTGTAATGAAAATAATCAATGCCGATTTA
>DAONFU010000301.1:0-1686 GCA_035403765.1 Bacteroidales bacterium | reverse complement strand
TTAATATCTGATGTATGGTCATCCCGGCTATTTTTGGCTAAGTTACAAAAAAACTTATTATTGGTTTTAAAACTTGGCGGATGAGATCAATAAAGCCTGCTGATAAGCTCTCGGAAAGCTTGATTTTTTATTGCTTCTTGAATTGTTCTGATAATTTTTTTTATTTTGCATTCGTAAGTACATTTGAGCATTACTTTTGTGAAAATTTCCGGTAACAATTATGGGAAAGAAAAGTAAAAATAAAATAGCGCCAGATAAAGTACATGCTGTTGCGGAAGGGCCAAAAACCAGGAATGCCCTGACCAATAGCGCTGACAGCCCCAAAAAAGTAAAGCTATATGCCGCTCTGGTTGTGTTATTTACTTTGCTGCTTTATATGCCTTCACTGAATAATGATTTTATTGTTAATTGGGATGACGGCGGATATATTCACGAACACGAGCTGGTTCATGAACTTTCATGGGATAATTTCGTTACTATCTTTAATCCTACCACATTTTACAAAGGTAATTACCATCCTTTAACTACTTTTTTCTATGCCCTGGAATATTCCCTGGTTGGCGAACATGCCCTGTTGTATCATATCAACAACCTGATTTTTCATTTGCTGAATGTATTGCTGGTATTTGTGTTTATCCGGCTGTTGTCAAAACGCTCTCTGATTGCGGCCTTTGTGGCCTTGCTGTTTGGCATACATCCCATGCATGTGGAGTCGGTAGCCTGGATTTCGGAACGAAAAGATGTGTTGTACACTTTCTTTTTTCTGCTGTCGCTGATTCAATATTTTTATTATGTTACCGAAGAAGCCTCGCGACGAAAACATTACATCCTGGCCTTGGTATTTTTCTTTTTGTCGCTGCTGTCGAAGTCTGCCGCGGTGTCTTTGCCTGTGGCCCTTTTTGTGGTTGATTATTATCTGAAACGCAAACTAAATCTCAAACTGATTCTCGAGAAGCTTCCTTTCTTAGGTCTTTCCATTTTGTTTGGCTTACTGGCGGTTTTTTCTCAATCTGAAAAAGGCGCTATTCAAGATCTGACGCCCATGTTCAGCTTGTTTGAACGCTTGCTGATAGTGTGCCATGGCACTATGACTTATCTGTGGAAGCTTTTTGTTCCGGTAAGGCTTGGAGCTATGCATCCCTATCCCGACAAACTGGACGGCATGTTTTCACCAATCTATTACATCGCACCTTTTGTGGTTTTGCTGGTTGTGGCAGCAATAGTCTATTCGAGGAAATACGGCCGGCATTATATTTTTGGCGCATTATTTTTCTTAGTCAATATTGCCCTGGTGCTGCAGATTATTCCTGTGGGTGGCGCTGCTATGGCCGAACGCTATACTTATGTGCCGTATATCGGCTTGTTTTTTATTCTTGGAAAATTGTATGATAATGTGATTCGCAGCACAAATGCTGTGTTTAGGCGCATCAAACCCCTGCTGACCATACTTGTGTTGCTTTTCATACTGTTCTTATCTGTGCTGACTTTCGTGCGTATCGGCAAATGGAAAAATGGCGAGGTGCTGATGCGCGACCTTACGAAAGAGTATCCTTACCTGCCTTTTGCCTACAACAATCTCGGATATTATTATTATCACTGGGAAAAAAATTACGACAAGGCGCTTCGGGAATATACTACTGCGATAAAGGCCGATTCAAATTATTACCAGGCATGGAGTAACCGCGG
>DAONFU010000300.1:0-1690 GCA_035403765.1 Bacteroidales bacterium | reverse complement strand
TCTGTAATCCCCGCCGGTATTCGTCAATTGATAAGGTATGCGTGGGGCTTTGCATTTTAAATAGTAACTCCGATTTCCATCGTAGCACACTTTGCAGCCAAGCCGGAGTATGCTTATGATATTTATTGAAAGGGTAAATGAATTTGTGAATATCGTAACCGGCAAAAAGCTCATCACCGCCCAGCCCGCCAAGGACAACGGTAATATCTTTCCTGACAAATTTCGACATATTAAAACCCTGCAACAGATTTATTTTGGGTTCTTCGGCATGCCAGATCACCTCGGGGAATTGCTGCATTGGGTTTAATGTCAGACTGAGCGTATGGTGGTTCGTGCCAAAATGTTTTGCAATTTGTTCCGCATCGGGAAATTCATCTGTTGGCTCGTTGAAACCCATGGTAAACGTGTTGATCTGCGACACGCCCAGTTCGTGCATCTTCTGAACAATGGTGGATGAATCCATTCCTCCCGAAAGGTAAACGCCTAAGGGTACATCGCTCATCAATTGCCTGTCAACAGCCTGTTTGATGTAAAAGTGCATTTTTTCAAGGGCTTCCTCTTCAATCATTTTTGAATCCACTTCGGGTTTGAGTTCCCAAAAGCGTTGAATATGGATCTGGCCGTTTTCAAACAACAAAAAATGAGCCGGAGGCAGTCGTTTTATTCCTTCAAAAAGTGTCTCGTTCCTTTGGGTGTAACGCAGGTTGAGGTGGGAGTGGAGCGCATTATAATTTATACTTCGGCTGACAGCCGGATGCAGTAAAATACTTTTTTGTTCCGAGCCGAAGATCAGCAAACCATTGTTAAAGTAGTAATGCAATGGTTTTACCCCAAAATGGTCGCGGACAAGCAACAGCCGGTCTTTTTTTTTATCTAAAAGGGCAAAAGCAAAAATACCATTCAGCCGGTGAAAAAATGTATTGCCTTCTTCTTCGTACAGGTGCACTATCACTTCGGTGTCGGAGGTGGTATAAAATGTATGCCCCTTTTTGAGCAATTCCGCCTTCAGCTCTTTGAAGTTATATATTTCGCCGTTAAAAATGATGCAGATGCTCTTGTCTTCGTTGAAAATAGGCTGATTGCCGGTATTCAGGTCGATGATAGAAAGACGGCGGTGCCCCAGGCAAAAATCCTTGTAAGAATGAACCGAAAAATCATCAGGACCCCGGTGCTCAATGATTTTGAGCATATTCACCATCAGAGTACTGTTGTCCTTGTTTTTTTCAACAATGCCGCAGATACCGCACATAATTATTCTGATTAAAGAACAAAGATAGAAATGTTTTAATTTTAATTTTAATATTAGATTTCAAAACACAGTGTTTTTCATTTAAATCTGTTTTTTTTGCCAAAATTTTGTACGTTTGTTTTAAAAGTTCATTATGACTGTTACAATAAAAATTGTCAGTTCAAAATCTGACCTGAAAAAATTCATCTATTACCCGTTAGAGCTTCATAAAGGCCATAATAACTGGGTTCCTCCGATTTTTTCTGAAGAATTTGCCTTTTATAATCCTTTTAAAAATAAAAGCCTGGTTACCAACGAGCACATACTGGCACTGGCTTACGAAAATAATCGCATTATTGGACGAATTATGTGCATAATCAATAAACATTATAATGAAATTTATAATCTTAAAGATGCCCGTTTTTTTGCCATCGAGTGCATTAATGATCAGCAGGTGATGCA
>DAONFU010000299.1:0-1712 GCA_035403765.1 Bacteroidales bacterium | reverse complement strand
ACTCAGGGAAACTGGGGAAATATCCTCACCGGTGACCGCGCCGCAGCCCCGCGTTATATCGAAGCACGCCTCTCAAAATTCGCCCTCGAAGTCGCTTTTAATCCCAAAACCACCGTCTGGCAGTCATCTTACGACGGACGAAACCGCGAACCCGTTACCCTGCCGGTTAAGTTTCCGTTGCTCCTTGCCCAGGGCGTTGATGGCATAGGCGTGGGCCTGTCATCAAAAATTTTACCACATAATTTCATCGAAATCATCGATGCCTGCATCAAACACCTTCGAAACGAAGAATTTGAAATCCTCCCCGATTTTCCTACCGGAGGCATGATAGATGTTTCCAAATATAATGATGGAGCCAGGGGCGGGAAGGTGAGAATCAGAGCCCGAATTAGCCAGGAAGACAAAAAAACCCTGGTTATTACCGAAATACCTTTTGGCACCACCACCGTGTCGCTTATTGATAGTATTGTGGTCGCCAACGACAAAGGCAAGATTAAAATCAAAAAAATTGAAGATAATACCGCTGCAAAGGTGGAGATTGTGATTCATCTGGCACCCGGTGTATCACCCGATACCACTATCGACGCTTTGTATGCCTTTACAGCTTGCGAAACCAGCATCTCGCCCATCTGTTGCATTATTGATGATCAGAAACCCCGTTTTATCACGGTTCACGAAATACTGGAAGATTCCGTTCAACATACTCTCGACCTGCTGCAAAACGAACTCGAGATAGAAAAGGCTGAATGTCTGGAGCAATTGCATTTTTCCACTCTCGAACGCATTTTCATCGAAAATGAAGTATATCAACTGATACGAAAATCAAAAACCGACAAAGAAATTGATGATACCATTGATAAAGGCCTGAAACCTTTCACCAAACTCTTTATCCGAAAAATTACCAACGAAGACATACATCGCTTGCGCAAAATTCCTATCGAAAGAATTTCCAAATACAATGCTGATAAAGCCGAAGATATCATCAACTCGTTAAAAGACGATATAGAACAGGTTGATTACGACCTCGACCATCTGGTTGATTACGCTATCACCTACTATGAACGCCTGAAGATGAAATACAGCAAAGGCCAGGAGCGCAAAACCGAAATAAAGAACTTTGATGTTATTCAGGCAACAATGGTTGCCATTGCCAATCAGAAATTGTATGTCAATAGGGAGGAAGGATTCATTGGTACTGGCATCAAGAAAGACGAATATGTCTGCGATTGTTCCGATATCGATGATATCCTCACTTTCAGGGAGGACGGAACATTTATGCTTACCAAGGTGGCTGATAAGGTCTTCGTGGGGAAGAACATTATTCATGTAGCTGTTTATAAGCGTTTTGATGAACGTTCTATATATAATATGGTGTACCGCGATGGCAAAAATGGCAACGCCATGGTGAAACGCTTTGCGGTAACTGGTATCAACCGCGATAAGGAATATGTGCTTACCAAAGGAACTGCCGACTCCAAAGTGTTGTATTTTACAGCCAATCCCAATGGAGAGGCCGAAATTATCAATGTGAGCCTACGGCCAAAACCGCGACTGAAAATTCTATCCTTTGACTTTGATTTCAGTACCCTTGCCATCAAAGGCCGAAACTCTATTGGCAACATACTGTCAAAAAACCCGGTAAAAAAAATCACCCTCAAAGATTCCGGCATCTCTACCCTGAGCGAAAGGGACGTCTGGTTCGACGAAAGCGT
>DAONFU010000298.1:0-1741 GCA_035403765.1 Bacteroidales bacterium | reverse complement strand
ATTCACACACACATGAGCCCCTTGAGATATTCTTTGATGATAGCCTGCCCGATCTCCATTCCGAAATTTTTGCCGTGGCACAGAAACACTGGGCCGAAAAAGGTATTGATACCGTATGTGCCGGAGGCGGAAGGTTTTGCATTATTGAAAATTTTCTGGTATTTTACGACAAATCACAAAAATACCACCGGTTCGACAGTGCCGTGGTGACAGCCTTAAGCAAAAAACATCCTGCCTTCCGGGATAAAGGCTACCAGGTTGTCAGCGACACCAGATACAGCAACCCATGGGAGCTCATCAATAATTCGCGGACCCGTTAAGGATTTTTATCAAAGGCACGGCGTTCTCCCAGAATATGGTAGTCTTTTTCCTGTATGGCTTTCAAAGGCAAATCCCTGTTAAGATACATCGATTTCAGAGAATAATTGTGATAGGCCAGCGTTGCATGAGTAATCACTCCGGAACCCAACAATACCACCATGATAACGGCAAACCACCGACGACGAAACAAAGGCTGCCAGCAGTAAAAGGAATAGATCATCACCAGGGGAAACATCACATAAAAAGTATGTGAAGAAGGTCCTTTCACGCTGAAGAAAAAACTAAGCCAAGTGATGAGCATAGCTGCCAGTGTTATCCATTTTACAAAGGCAAAATCCGCTTGCGGATTCTTACGAAAAAAAGCCACTATCAGGTAAGCCACCTGCAGAAAACCCGCCAATATTACCAATAAGATGAAAGGAGCCGCCAGCCAGTACTCTTTAAAAAACTGCCATTTGGAACCGCCATCAGCATCTATAAACCGCGGAATCTCAAAAGTTGCAAAAGAAACATAACGGAGCAACACCGTCCCGATTTCTTTAATATTGGAAGTGTTAAACACCGTGTTGTCGGCGCCGGCACTAAAAGCAGAAAGACCCCAGGCCAACAAGGTAGGGATTAGCGTTATGGCAGCAGTCAGGCAACCGGCAAAAAAAATGATAATCACAGTTTTATCAACCTTGAATGAAACCAAAAAGGCATAGCAAAGAAAAGGGATAAGCAGCACCCACGACATGTGTAACTGCAAAACCCAAAACAAGGCAAAGCCCATCATAAAAAATGCAAGCCGCCGCTTGATAAATCCAATGGATATACGAGGTATTGCTTCAAAAAAAGCGACAAAAAATAATACCGAACCTAAAAGCACATAGGAAGGATTAAGCACATGAGTGGAAAAATTCATTGTCCAGGGGCAGGTCATCAACCATATCCAGGTAAACCATTCAGGTATCTCAGGGAATTTCTTCTGTAGATAGAGTGCAAAAAGGCAAAGCACGGCAAAAGATAAAATATTTAAGAGAATAAAAGGAGCCTCAGGAATTTTTAACACATAAAAAGGTAAGCCCACCAGCAAACCCTGCAAGGCACCGGGAATCTGTGTTTCGGTATATACCACATCGGCCCCGAAATACGGAATATTACCAGAAGCATAAAACTTAAGACCAATCAGATACACCTGAAGTTCGTCAGGGAACCAAAATTCGGAACACAAGCCGTAACCCAGCCGTAATAAAAATAAAAACAACAGCAGTACCAGCCAATAATATCTGTTTTTTTTGCTGATCCGATTCATTTTCCAAAGATAAAAAATATCACATCAATTTATTTTGTTTATTGCAAATCACTGTTGTCCAAAAAAACGTCGGGGCCCAAAAGTGCGCCATCTTCTTCGGTGACTTCTCCGCCGCTGCGGATCGAA
>DAONFU010000297.1:0-1789 GCA_035403765.1 Bacteroidales bacterium | reverse complement strand
TCCAGCTTGGTAGGCGGATCGTAAACAAAATGCTGGTAATCTTCGGGATCGTGGCCACCCAAAAAAGTCCACATACCTTTGCCGTACTCGCCATGAATGTAGCGCGCCTCGTCAACAGACTTGTTTTCGCCCATCACCAGCACCCCTGATTTTAAAAATTTCTTATTAAAAGCGGTACTTTGTCCCATGAAGGCCTTAATGATTTTTTCATGGTCCTGGCAAAGCATGGTAGGCACGGGATCCCACTTGGCCGAATAGTCGAACAGGGTAAAAAAGTCATTCTGGGGAAGCACCCTGCGGGTATAGGAAACATCGATATCAGAGATTTCGTATTCGTAGGGGTTGGTAACAAGAGTAAAACCTGTAAAAGCAAAACATTTGGAATAATCGAGTTTCTGCTGGGCCTGCGGATCGCGGGGATCACCGTCGAACATCACATCGCAGATATCGGTACCCTCGGCGGCTAAGGCGATATCATAACTGTCGGGCGCCGAACACATGGAAAAGAGATATCCTCCTCCCGCCACAAAGTCACGGATTTTTTTGGCCACAGCCAGCTTAAGTTGCGATACCTTGTCGTAACCGAGCTTTTTTGCCGTTTCTTCCGACAACCTCTTATCCTCTTTGTACCATGAAGCATCTTTATAGTTTGCCCAAAACTTGCCATATTGCCCTGTAAAATCTTCGTGGTGCATGTGCAGCCAGTCGTAGGTGGGCAAAAGTCCCTGCAACACTTCCTCATCATAAACTATGTCGTAAGGTATTTCGGCATAGGTAAGCACCAGGGTAACGGCATCGTCCCAGGGAAGCTTATTTTTGGGAGAATAAACGGCAATTTTGGGTACTTTAACCAGCTTCACATCATCCATATTTATCTCAGGGTCGGCAATTTCTGACAACATCAGGGCCGCCTGAGCGTCCGAAATCACTTCGCTGGAAACCCCGCGGATATTGCATTCGTTCTTAAAGATATCCAGGTATTTACACATAAAACTCCCGCCCCTGTAATTAAGCAGCCAGCTCACCTCCACTTCGCGCTGCAAAATCCAATAGGTTACCCCGTAGGCCTTCAGATGGTTTTGCTGGGCATTATCCATGGGAATGAGCAAATAAGCGCTGCTCACTGGCTTCACCAACAACACACAACAAAGTATCAGAAAAATTTTTTTCATGAATATTTTAAGATAGCAATAATTTATAACGGAAAAAATTGATGCTTATTATGCCAGCACAGCCACCGCCCATCCTGCGTTTGTATCCCGGGATTAAAAAGGTGCATTCGCCGGTGGCTCATCAGTTTTTTTGGCAGATTTTTTATTGATTTTTGATTGTACAATTTTTGTCGTCGGTTCGTAAAAGGCTTCGTTGGGCTGCATCGACGGACCTTCCAGGCTTTTAAAATCTTCAAAATCAGTAAAGCGTCCGATATTTTTCTGAAACCTCAGCTTTACCTCGCCCACCTGGCCATTGCGGTGTTTGGCAATAATAATCTCGGCCAGCCCGGAGGTCGGTGTGCCATCTTCAAACTCGTCAATTTTGTAGTATTCGGGACGGTAGATAAACAGCACCAGGTCGGCATCCTGCTCTATGGCGCCCGACTCGCGCAGGTCGGAGAGAATAGGCTTTTTGGAGCCCGGACGTTTTTCCACCTCACGGCTGAGCTGCGAGAGGGCAATAACCGGTATGCTAAGCTCTTTGGCCAGCCCTTTGAGTGCCCTGGAAATCCCGCTGATTTCCTGTTCCCTCATGCCTTTGGTTTCGGCAGTGCCCGACATCAGCTGCAGGTAGT
>DAONFU010000296.1:0-1826 GCA_035403765.1 Bacteroidales bacterium | reverse complement strand
CCCTTAACAGGTTGGGGACAACTATCCTGTATTGCAGGCTGCTGTATGTTTCAAAAACCTGGTAATACATCACGATAAAAATCAGCGGGATAAAATAGTAATAATAGTCAACAATGAGAGGTGATTTTTGTATAAAAAGCCCTGCAAACTGCTCGTGGAAAATCAGCAACAACGACCCTAGCACCACAAAACCCAGTGCAGGTATGGAAACCATATAAAAAAGAAAACCGTTGTCTTTTTTGTTTTTATCCCTGAAATAACTGTAAAACTTGGTGGCTACACTCCAGATTCCCAACTGGGCCAACATGGCGAACATATAACTTCCGTCGTACAAAACACGTGTCAGGCCTATCTGTTCGGGTGATAAAATAAGGGGCGAAAGAAGCAAAAGGTTTACATATCCCAGCATCATACCACAGTAAATCACGATAGTGCTTTTTATGCTTTGCCTTTTTATTATGCCCACTTTGATGCCGGTTTTTGCGCAAATTTAAAGTAAAGTTTTACACTCCATCAAAAAATGCATTAAAAGACGAATATTTTCTCAACGGATTTTCACTGGTATTATTTTGTTTTTTTTCATAAAGATAGTGAAGTTGCTGAGTTGCCGTGCTTGCATTTAAAAAATGAATATAAGCCCCGATTCCGTAACAGATAAAAATTTATCCATACTTTTGTAAAAAATAATGAAATGAGATACGCCATTATCACTCCTGTTTTCAATGAAGAGAAAAGTGTGAAAAACTTGCTGGAATCGGTGGTCAATCAGATACACAAGCCCATGCAATGGGTGATTTATGATGATGGTTCTAAAGATAATACGGCTGCAATAATCAATGAGTATGTGAGTAAATATCCTTGGATAAAACTTATACAGAATACGGCAAAAAAGAAACACATGGCCGGCTCAAATATCGCGCGGATTTTTAATAATTGTTACCGAAATCATGTGGATTCCGATATTGATTTTATTGTAAAACTTGATGCCGATCTTACTTTTGAGCCGGATTATTTTGAATCCATTGCGCGGCATTTCAGCGAAAACAAAAAGCTGGCCGTCTGCGGAGGTGTTTGCCTGGTTGAAAAGAACGGCGAATGGACACTCGAAAAGATTACCAACAAAGATCATGTCCGCGGTGCTATAAAGGCATACCGGAAAGAGTTTCTTGACCTGATCGGCGGACTGAAAGAGATTGACGGCTGGGATGCCGTGGATGAAATGCTGGCAAAATTTCACAACTATACCATACTTGCCGACCTCAATCTGAAAGTGCTGCATCACCGGCCTACCGACAACAAGACCGGCCATCTGAAAGCACACAAAATGACCGGCCGCGGTTGCTATTATGAGGGCTTTAACTTCTGGGTTGCCTGTATTTCCTGTTCCAAACGAATTATGTATAAACCTGTAATCATCGGGCCTTTTGTAGCCATCGGCACGTATATCCTGATGTTTTTTGGAAAGGAAAAACCGGTGGTGACTAAGGAAGAAGCCCGTTTTATCAATAAGCTCGTGTTTAAAAATGCCATGAAAAAAGTTTTCGGATGATCGACAATAAAAAATATTACGAGCAATATCAGTGGGATGTGATTGATGAATCCGGGCTTTCGGGAAAAATACAAAAAATCCTGGAAACCATACCGCAGGACGTGGTCTCCATCATTGATATTGGCTGCGGCAATGGCATCATCACCAATGAGCTCGGCAAGAAATTCACTGTTTTGGGCGTCGACCGCAGCGCCAATGCGCTTACGCATGTGAAAACCGAAAAATTGCAGGCGTCTTCCGCTGATATCCCGCTACCCGATGCTTCGTATGATATGGT
>DAONFU010000295.1:0-1841 GCA_035403765.1 Bacteroidales bacterium | reverse complement strand
TCGACAAACTGGCCGTAGCCGCTTCAAACAGCAATTATATCTATGCCTCCGAAAGTGAATTTCTTTTTGTTACCACCGATGGCGGCGCCCACTGGAACACTACAACACCGGCCCCTAACCTCTACATCTCCGGAATAACGGTTGATCCGGAAAACCCACAAAGAATATGGCTGTCGCTAACTTCCTACTACGAAGACAGAGTATTATATTCTGCCGATGCCGGAAATTCTTTTACCAACATTACAGGAAACCTTACCCAAATGGGGTTTAACTGTATTGCTTACCAGAAAAACGCCAACAATGCCTTGTATTTAGGCACTGAAATAGGTGTTTTTTACACCGATTCCACGCTGACGGGATGGATACCATACAATTACGACCTGCCCAACGTAAAAATCTCGGAACTTGAACTTAACTACACAACCGGGCTGATTCGCGCAGCCACCTACGGCAGAGGCATCTGGGAAGGGCCTTTGCACAACTATGCCGGTATCAGGGAGAATCAAAAGACAATAAACTTCAGCGTATTTCCTAATCCTGCCAATGATTTATTGCATATTCAGTTGAACACAACTACAAAAAACCATACAGAAATAATGCTCTTCAATGTGGTTGGAACGTTGACCAGAAAAGCCGAAATATTCAGTGGCAGGCAACAGCTTAGTATTGATATTTCAAACCTGGCGCCGGGAGCCTACTTTCTGAAAGTTAGTGAAAACAACATTAGTTCAACAAAAAAAATAATGATTGTACATTGACCTACTTTCTTATAAAATGAGGCATTTCGAAAGGAATTTCCATTGAAAATTCTATGTATCCCTTAAAAATTTTATCGTCAAACCTCGGCACCTGATAAATCATCTTTTTAATTCCATTTTTTTCGATGGTATAACTGTTTGATTCGTGAGTAATCAGCATTTTACTAAGCTTGCTCCTGGCCGGCTCCGGATGACAGTCGAGTAAACTTTTTCCTATGAGAGCCTTGCCGCCGTATTTTTGAAAAGTAATAGCAGCCTTGTCGTTCATATACAAAATAATTCCGTCTTCGTTGCACACGGTTACGGCAACATTGATACCTTTAAAATAGTCGGCAATCATATTATTTCTCTCTTTTATTAGTTGAAACTTTCTTATCACTTTTCTCTGCACTATGATACTTGCAAATGCAGCTTATTCCGCATTTTTCGCAGAGGGGCTTCCTGGCCTGGCATACATACCGGCCATGCAATATCAGCCAATGGTGCGCAATAGCGATGTGTTTTTCCGGAATGTTTCCCACCAGTTGCCTTTCAGTTTCCAAGGGGGTTTTACTGTTGGTTGTAAGTCCTATACGGGCGGCCACCCTGAAAACATGCGTATCCACAGCCATAGCTGGTTTTTTATATACCACTGAAGCAATCACATTGGCTGTTTTGCGGCCCACACCCGGCAATTTCTGCAGGTTGTCAATATCTTCAGGCACCACACCGCCAAATTCTCCAATCAGGGTTTTGGCCATTCCCAACAGGTTTTTCGCCTTATTGTTGGGATAGGAGCAACTTTTTATCAGGGTAAAAACCTCGTCTTCAGCAGCTTTTGAAAGGCTGGCAGCATCGGGAAATTTATTAAAAAACGCCGGTGTTATCATGTTCACACGCTTGTCGGTGCACTGAGCTGACAGGATAACAGCAACAAGTAGTTGATAGGGGTCACTGTAAACCAGTTCTGTATCGGCTTCAGGCTGATGTTGTGAAAAATACTCAATAAAATATTCGTAACGTTGCTTTTTTGAAATCATAGGCTTCATAAAAAAAACAAAGATAAAAAAAGCCCCTGATTTTTCAGGAGCTTTTCCGTTTAGT
>DAONFU010000294.1:0-1856 GCA_035403765.1 Bacteroidales bacterium | reverse complement strand
AAAAAGGGTATGAGCGCCCAAACCATCGTAATTATCATTATCCTTGCCCTGATGATTATCATCCCGCTGGTGATATTCCTGTGGAAGCAAGCCGAGATTAAAAGCCTGAAACAAAGCCAACAGGCACGTATCAGCGAAATCACCACGCAGGCCAATAACACTATCATGGAAAACAACCGCAAAAACATCGAAACCGTAACCCGTGTGTTTACCTGGGCGGTGCGTTCCGAAATGTTGAGGCAAAACCTCGAGCAAATCAATACCTATATGGCCGACCTGGTGAAAATGGAAGGTATGCACCATATCTCCGTTATTAATGCCGACGGAATCGTGGTCAGCTCAACCAACAAAAAATATGAGGGCGTGGTCTATCCCGGCCCTGTGGCCAAAGAACTGTCGGGTATCACCGAAGCCATTACCAAATCGGACGAAAACGGCGATATGGTTTCCATCTGCCCTGTGATGGGCCTCGACAACAGAATGGGAACTCTGATCATTACTTATCAGCCCAAAGCCAATGTATTTGTCCCTAAAGAAGCCGTGTCGGAAGAAAAGAAATAAATACAACGATGCCTTTCAGAAAGTTTTCCGTTTTTTTGTGGCTTGCCTTTTTCCTGATTTTTTTCTGCGGTTGCGGCAACCACAATAAGCCTGTGGATGAGTGTGTCATTCATGGAAAACTTAAGAATACTCTTGGCGAAAAGATTATCCTGCAACAACTCAGCCGCGACAGCATCAAATCTGTTGACTCCATTCAAGTGGACGAAAATGGCGAGTTTACCTTTACCTATAAGCCGCAGGACATCAGTTTTTATCTGCTGAAAGTTTCTGCAGAAAACTTTGTTATGCTGTTGGCCGGCAAAGGCGAGACGATAGAAATTACCGGAAACATCAGGCAACTGGCCAACGAATACGCCGTTTCCGGCTCGGCCGGCTCTGCGCTGCTCTGTGAGCTGAACAGCTATACCCGGAAAAATATCAATAAAACCGATTCTTTGTATAAAATTCAGCTACTGCATCAGGATAGCGCCAACTTTCCTCAGGTAAAACAAGGTCTGGATTCGGTATATAAGGCCATTTTTGAAGACCAGCGCCGCTATGTGCGGGGTTTTATTGCAAAAAACAGGACTTCGCTGGCGTCCATCGTCGCCATTTATCAGGTTTTTGGCCGCCAAAAGGTGCTCAACGAACGCGATCATTTTGGCACCTTTAAAATGCTCGACAGCACCCTGTTTCTTTTGTATCCAAACAACGACTATGTGCTCGAATTGCATAAACGGGTAAAAGATGTGGAAAAGGCGCAGGCCGATAAACTCAAAAATCTGGCGAAACTCGATTCCGCCATGGCAGCCCCCGAAATAAAAATGAAAAACATCGGCGGTTATCCACAGCCCCTCTCATCGCTCAAGGGACGTGTTACCCTGGTGCTTTTCTGGGCGGCAACGAGCGAGCCAAGCATAGCCGCTCTCAAACAGTATAAGTGGATACACAAAGAATACCGCGACAAGGGATTTCAGGTGTATGCCGTATCGCTGGATAAAAACCGCCGCGACTGGGAATTCGCTGTTAATGAGCACCGTCTCAGTTGGATAAATGCCAGCGACCTGCTGGGATGGGATTCGCCTGTGGTAAAAACCTATTGCATCGACAACATCCCCCTGGCCGTCCTTGTTGATGCCGACGGACGTATTTTGAAAAGAGGCATCACCCAAGAAGAATTGCCTGCATGGTTGTATAAAATCTATAAGTTTTGACAGGTACAGCAAGTAAAATATATTTTGTGTCGGACTGCCATTTTGGGATTCCCGATTACCACAGCAGCCTGGCGCGTGAAAAAAAATTTGTGGAATGGCTGG
>DAONFU010000293.1:0-1870 GCA_035403765.1 Bacteroidales bacterium | reverse complement strand
GTCCTCAACAATCAGGCAACCATCCTGAATCTCGCCACCTTGGCCACCAGCGGTGCCGCCATTAAAGGGCTGGGGACTAACACCTCCAACTATAAAAATTTCGCCACGGGTGTAATTGCCGGATCAACCAACCTGATTAACAACAATACCGTAAACAATGTCATCTCTTCGGTAAACAATTTGAATTTGTCGTCGGTTGTGAATGCTTTAAACAACAACACAATAACCCCTTCAACCACCTCATCGGTTACTAATTCGCTGGTAAGTATCCTGGGGATGATGGGAAACAAATAAATACCTGCAAAGTATTTTCTTCGGTCTCAGGAAATTGATTTTCGAATAATCATTTCACACGCCATTAATTTTGGGCTGCAGAAACTGTGGCCCCTAGTATTTTATTTTTTATCATGTTCCACCCATACCAGGTCGGCAGTTTTGTAACCCAGGCCTTCCGCGGTTTTCAGGTAGTTTTGTTTGATGTCGTCGGGGATGGTGGTTTCGCGCGAGAGTATCCAAAGGTATTTTAAATTTTTACCGGCAATGAGGGCATACTTGTAATCCGGATCTAATCCTATCACATTATAGCCAGAGTAGAAAGGGCCGAAGAAAGAAACTTTCAGCATGGCCACATCTTTATCGCCGGCAAATTTTGCCTTGCCTATGGCCTGTTTCCATGCGTTTGTCTTTGTATTAAAACCTTTGTTATCCACCTTGATCTTGCCGTCATCTCTTAATGAATACTCAGCAGTCGTATTGTTTAAGTTACGCTCATATTTAAAATCCAGCCGGGCAATTTCATACCACTTTCCAAGATATTTATTCACGTCAAAAGGCTTAACGGCAACTGCGCCATCGGGAATTGTTGAACAGGAACTAAACATAAGCATAATTTTTAATGTTAAACAAACAACACATAATTTATGTATTTTTTTCATTGCGGTTTTTTTGATAAAGCTAAAAAAATTTTTGTACAAAATATTATATAACACAAAATTTTATTAACCTTAAACTAATTTTCCACAAAGCATTATCGGTAAAAAAGTCTACTTTTGTCGCCTGTAGCGGCATATTCAGCGTGAAGACACTTAAAAAAATCAGCGGTACCGGATTGTTGGCACTTTGGCTTTTTATTGGGGTGGCAAATGCCCAGATCGTCAACGTGGAATCGCAACGCATGCAAAACGACAGCATAAAACTGGCAGGCCATGCCGGCGCTTCGTTTTCGTATCAGCAAAACAACGAAAAGGTACTGATGCAGTTGAGCACCTCGGCGGCGTTGCAGCTAAGGTCGAAAAGCCTGAAGGATGTGTTTTTAATGTTGGGCAGTTATGAAATTTCAAAATCAAACAGCAACACCCTCACGAATGCGGGCTTTGCTCACCTGAGGTACACCCGGAAGTTTAACAGCTATTTCCGGTGGGAAGTTTTTATGCAATACCAGAGCAATCCTGTGTTGTTGCTAAAAATGAGGCTGCTTGCCGGCACCGGTCCACGTTTCAAAATTTTAAACAATCCGGGGCTGAAATCGAGTTTAGGCACGCTTTATATGTTTGAGCACGAAAAAACTCAGGAAACGGTTCCTGAAACACACAACCATCAAAGGATTTCGGCCTATTTTACCTTTACCTGGTCGTTGCCAAAAAAAATTGGAGAATTTAGTACGATAACCTATTATCAGCCACGGATAGATTATTTTAACGATTTTAGAATAACCAACCAGACAGCGCTGAGTTTTGGGTTGGGAAAACATATTGCTTTTGTGGTGGGCATACGTTACCTGTACGATGCTTTTCCCCCGGAGGGAGTAATCCGGAATTCTTTTAGCAGCGAAATGGGGGTAAAAGCAAATTTTTAACGGGGACGCCAATGA
>DAONFU010000292.1:0-1874 GCA_035403765.1 Bacteroidales bacterium | reverse complement strand
TGACCCCGGAAAGATAGACACTGGCGGCCGATACCAAAAATTTGAAACTATTAATACCCAATACTTGTAAAATCAGTATCTTGCATCCAAATTGATGATGATGAAAATTCGCATCAACAGAACCGAACTCGAGCTGTTTGCCGGCGCCACGGTTGCCGACGCCCTGCGTTGTTATTATGCAAGGCACAAAAAGAAATTTCCGGAAATTTTTCCGGCGGTAAGCGATCGCTACGGAAATTATGTAGCGCCCGACGGCCGGCTCTCCAATGGCAATCAATTGTTTATAAAAACCATAAAATAATACTATGAAACACCTTGACTTTTATAAAAGAATGATGCATCTGGCCCCGGCCGTGCTCTTCGCCATGGTTGTAGCCTGTCAGCCTGTACGTCAGGCTTCACAGCCAATGCCCGAAACCAAAACACTGGAAATACTCGCCGTTAACGATATGCATGCCGCCATGGACAACTTCCCCCGTTTTGCTTTTATGGTGGACAGCCTCAGAACCCTCTATCCCAACATGTTACTTGTTTCGGCCGGCGACAACCAGACAGGAAACCCTGTAAACGACCAGTATCGCGATAAAGGTCTGCCGATGATCACGCTGATGAATGCCGTAAAATTTGACATCTCAGCGGTGGGTAACCACGAATTTGATTCCAAACCTGAGGGCTTCGCTAAAAACACACAACAGGCCACTTTTCATTTTGTCGGCTCCAACACAGTGCCGCCCGAAGGAAGCACCTTCCGCATCAAACCTTATAAAATCCTTACAACAAAAAATGGCGTCCGCGTAGCTTTTGTATCGCTCCTAAACATCAACGAAGGCGGCATCCCCGACAGCCATCCCGATAATGTCAAAGGCTTTGTTTTTAAAGATCCGTATTCAACAGCCAAAGAGGTTCTCTCCCTGGCCGACAGCTGTCAAGTTTTTGTTTTCCTTAACCACATGGGCTTTGAAGAAGATGTGGCCCTGGCGGGCCAGCTTCCGGCGGGCAAGGCCGACCTCATCATCGGTGGCCATTCGCATACCCGCGTGGATAAAGAACAGGTACATAACGGCATACTCATCACTCAAGCAGAACGCAAGCTAAAATATGCCACGCTGATTAAACTTACGTTGAAAGATAATCAGGTGGAGACCAAAACTATGCAGTTGCTGACAGTTGGAAAAACCGGCAAAGAAAGGGTGGACGTCCGCGCCATGGTTAACCAATTTGGCAACAACCCGCAACTAAAAGAAACTATTGCCGAAGCTACAGCCGATTTTACTACATACGAAGAAGTCGGCTACCTGATGGTGGACGGCATACGTGCGGCAGCCAGAGCCGACATTGCCCTGGCCAACCCCGGAGGCGTACGCATCGACCATCTGAACAAAGGCAACGTAAGCGTGATGGACATCTATACCATGGATCCTTTTGGCAACGAAATGGTATTGTTTAACCTTACCGGCCACGAAATAAAGGCCTTGCATCTGGCCGCATTTACCATCGACGATAGCAGCGCAATCTACCCTTCGGGCATAAAATCCAAATACCTGCTTTCCGAAAAAGGAGCCCTCAACGATGTTCAGTTTTTTACTAACGATGGCAAACCCCTTGATATGGATAAAACCTATACGGTGGTCATGAATAATTACATGGCGTCGGTTTATAAGTACGATCACAAAGATATCGGACAGGGATTATTCAGAACTACCGCCGAAGGCATAATTGATTATTTGAAAAATTTGAAAAAAATTCCGGATTATCGCGGAGAAAAACGTGTGGAGCTGGTAAAAACCGGCAATTAGCAGCCGCATTGGTTGTTTTCCTGAAAAAAAATATTGCCCTGTTTGAATGTTATTCTATTTACTGCTATTTTTATAGCC
>DAONFU010000291.1:0-1877 GCA_035403765.1 Bacteroidales bacterium | reverse complement strand
TGCAATGTGGATTCCTCTTTGCATGAAGGCGAAACAGCCTCCTACACCTATTACACCAGCAGCACTGCCGGGACAGAAAAGTTGGATTACGCACCCGGCCTGCAAATATTCCCCAACCCTGCCGAAAGCCGGATAATAGTAAAAGCCGATGCAAAACTTACCGGATATCCATACACTATCAGTGATTATGCCGGACATGTGGTGGACAGCGGCATTATCAAAGAGGAAATAACCGTTATTGAAATCAACCAACTTGCCGGCGGCATTTATTTTTTCAATACTGGCAAGAATTATAATCTTACTTTTAAGGTTATCAAAAACTAAATTTTGCGAAGCTGGCGGAGCACTTTTAATATAATGTTTGTGGTGTCCGGCATCATAATTTTGTTTAATTGCTGTACACAGCCAGCTGCCGATTATGATAAAACAGTTCCGAAAATGGCAACCCTGGACTGCAATATTGAAAAATACCTCGACACGCAGGTGATGCAGCCCTGCTTTGGCGGCAGAATTTTCAGTGCCTTCAAAATTTTTTCGGAGGAAGAGGATAACGTATTCCTATGAGCTTTTTTTGCAGGAATATTATGAAAAAGACGGAAAAACCATGTTGGGTAGCGGATGGTCGGTACCTTTGGTGCTCGAAAAAGAAAGAAATACCGACGGAATTAATATCATAGGCCACAAAACTCCCCGCAACGGAGAATTGTATGGACAAGATATCAAAAAAATGTTCCCTGAAAATATCTGTACATAACGGAGAAGTCTTGGCTTTCGGGCGGGCCTTAATAGGACCTTTGCTGTCTGGAAACCACCGCCGATTGCAAATATGACAAATATTTCAATATTCACTTCCTGCCCGCCTGAAGCCAAACCAGAGTAACCAAACGTTATTCCAGTCCACCAAAACCCTATTGTCATTGTTATGCCGTCTTTTCTTATTGAGCAATTAGCCTTTTAAGTATGTATTCTACTTCAATATTTATGATAGAAAAAGAAAACCACTTTTTACCCAAGTCCTTAAGTGAAGCACCAATATGATAAATAGTTTTGTCGTCAATGATTAGAAAGCGGTCATGAGACTTTGCGAACTGTTTTATTTCAATGTCAGGATATTGCGAGTTGTACTTATTCAAATCAAGTTTTGCCTCCTTTGTCAGGGCTGAAGTGTAAATAGTCACTTTCACACCCTTTTGTCGCTTCGATAGCATGAGAAGCACACTTTCATCAATATAGTTGTCGATAAGAATGATGGAATAATTAGCCCTTTTGATTAAGTTTGTTGCAAACACATAGGCGTCAAACATCTGTCCGTCGAAGTATATTCCTTCTTTCTTAGGCAAACTGGTTTTTATTTGGAGGTCAATTTCTACGAGTTTATGCTTGATATTGTGTACGTCATGTTCGATGCGTTCAAATCGCTGATTTACAACATAACCTTTTAAAAGATAATCTTTCAATACTTTGTTTGCCCATATTCTAAACTGTGTCCCTCTTTTCGATTTTACCCTGTACCCAACTGAAATAATAACATCTAGATTGTAGTATTCAATTATTCTTTCAACTTCTCTGCCTCCTTCATTTTGAACTGTCGCAAAATTTGCGACAGTTGAACTTTTTTCTAGTTCTCCCTCATCAAAAACATTGTTAATATGCTTACCAATAGTTTTAACATCTCTATCAAACAATGTCGAAATTTGCTGTCGATTTAACCAAACAGTTTCTTCACCAATTCGTACTTCGAGTCGTGTTGATGCTTCGTCTGCCTGATATATGATTATTTCGTCTTTCATTCAAATAAATTGATTTGCTTATAAAATCTTCTATGCAAAAATATAGATTTTAAGCCATTGAAAAATAAAGACGGTATTCTTTTCTCC
>DAONFU010000290.1:0-1894 GCA_035403765.1 Bacteroidales bacterium | reverse complement strand
CTTTTTGCAGCCATTTTGGCTTCCATTTCGGAGCGGAACCGCATCATAACTTTTTGGTTGGTTTCTTCAGAAAATAACATTTTTTCAGGACCGTTGAGCGCATCCCTCACTCCTTGCGCAATGATTTCCCTGCTGAGGTTCAACGAATCTGATTCGAGGTTTTTTTTAAGGTTTGCCCCTATATTGCATCCCAGCGTATAAGCTATTGAATCCTCATGCGTTTTGATTTTAATCTTGGAGGTTTGCGCTGTGGCAGAGAAGTAAAAAGCGAAAATACAAAGCACTAAAATTACTCTTTTCATGGTGTGTTTATTAGTTTGTTGAATGAATTAAATATTTTTTATAAGGGCATCAAAAGTAATAAAAATTAATGAATTTTTGGCAGAAAATCTGCTTTTATGACCCGTTTTTACCAAGGCTGGTTTGTTTTGTTGTAATTTTGCCAGATATGTTATTAACACCTGCCGATTTCGACATCAAACCTGGATATTTTATCCATGAAAGTACGCTGCATGGCAGGTTGCACACTTACCGTGTGATGTGTCATGTACTTGTTTTGGGAAAAAGAATGAATCTGTACCCTCAGACTACGCTTGCTTTTTGTGCGGCTTTTGTCCACGATATGGCCCGCAAGCATGATGGTTTCTGCCTTATGCACGGCCCACGCGCTGCCCGTATTAAGGTTCCTGAATTTTCATCTTTGTTCGAAAAATACGGCCTTTCGAGGGATGATATTGGTGCCATCAGCACGGCTGTGTCAAACCATTCCCAATTTGTTGAAATCTCGAAAAAACACCCTCATTATTTGGTTGCGGCTCTGCTCAAAGATGCCGATGCGCTCGACCGCGTGCGATTGGGTAATGATAATCTAAACCCAAGGTTTTTACGTTTGTCCGCTACCTCAGGACTGTTGCCATTTTCACATCAATTATACGAACGAAGTAAGGGCAGCCTCGGCATGGTTTTCGCCGGAATGCTCGATATAGCCAGTGATTTGCTGAATGAAGATTTGCTGGAACTATAAAAAAAGGGAGACTTGTGTAGGCCTCCCTTTTTTTCAGTATTCAAAACTAACACTATTCCATATCTATCTTGGCAAACCAGATGGTTTTGCCGGATTTGTTAGCGCCAAAGAATACGAGTTTGCCAGGTTCCGACTCCAGATAAGGGAATTTGGGGTCAAGAAAAAATTCTTTATCACCCAGAGGAGCAAAGTCGCTTAATGTAGCCGTTGTCATATCAACTTTTCCGACACGCGGATAGGTGAGTATTTTTTTGTACCAGTCGGAATAGCCACGAATTTCCTGAACCACCCAGTACATATTGTTGGTGTTTTTTCCAAGAAGCATCGACTGAGGTGTGCCGAATTTTTTGGAGTATTCGTTGCTTTCCTTGGTGTCAAGGCCGTATTGTGCTTTCAAAACACCAGTCCTGTCGAAATGAAAGGCTATAATGTCGGCAAATTGTTTTTCATTATCAGTATTCAGTTTGTAGTTTTGGCCAACCACCATAAAGTCGCCATTGGGGAATACTTTATAATTGATGATATCAAACTTCTTTCCTTTGTATTCAGGGGAGCTTTTTTGCGATGGTGGTGTTTTTAGTTTGGCTGCAAATTCTTCCAGATTGGTTTCGGTTAGGTATTCGATTTTTTTGTTGGCTACCTTCATCAGCTGGACCGATTTGTATTTGCTGACGTTTCCGGCAAGCTGGTTGTAGAAATCGTCTTTTCCGGCGGCCAGCGGACCAAAAACATATACCGCATCTTCTGTGGCAAGCACATAATCAATGCTCCAATAACTTGCTTTTGATTTCACGGGAATATCTTCGGTGATGTTAAGGTCTTTGTCCATACGAATATACCGGTAATTTTTGTTGTCGGGTTCGCGGTTGG
>DAONFU010000289.1:0-1922 GCA_035403765.1 Bacteroidales bacterium | reverse complement strand
TCAGCGACCGCACCGAATTTTACTGGAACCTCATCGGGCATCAATGGGATTGCGACATTGCAGCGGCAGGATTCAGGATTATTTTGCCCCAAACGCTAAACCTGACAAGCAAAGACGTTTTGCTGTTTACCGGGGCTGAAGGCGCAAAAAACACCGCAGCCTCTTACATGGTGTCTCCTAACGAAATAAAAGGAGCCCTGACCAGCCCGCTGAAAGCCAATGAAGGCATGACCCTGGCAGTAAAATTCCCCAACTCCGCCTTCACCGGCACCAACATCCCCATTGAGGATCTGGCAAAAAATTTTTATATAGATAACCTGCTGACAAAAATCAACATTAACTACGACGGTTCCCTTACCGTAGAAGAAAATCTTTCGGTGGTGCTGATGTCGCCGCAAACCTCGTTTATCAGAGATTTTTATACCCTCCGTGCAAACGATTCCTCCACCATAAAAGACCAGGTGCTGAAAGAAATAAAAGTAAATTATGTGTCGCGGGGTGTGAGCAATGCCAAATTTGTATCGCAAAACGAAGGCGAGAACAAATACATCAGCCTGTATTCTGAAACAGAAAAATTCTCGGATAAACTGGAGGTAACTTACCGGTATAAAGTTTGGGGAGCTGTTACTTTCAAAAATGGCATAGCCGACATCAATTGGCCTCTCAACGGCGAAATGGCCGGTGAACCGTTCAAAGGATTTACCGCTGAAATTTCTGCTGATCCCGAAATTAATATTGAAAAAACTATTTTCAGGTTTTACAAACTTAACAAAGTCCATCCCATTAGTCCCGCAATTACCTTTGACAAAAACAAAAAAACCTATGTTGTCAAATATTCCAATGTTTTTGCCACCGACCCCATTTTTCTCACACAGATAATTAGCGACGAGAATTTTAACAAAAATTTGCTGCCATTCGAAATCTTTGCCAAAAAATATTACATCAAGGATTTTCTCACAGAAGTTACAGTCAACAAAAATGGCAGCCTGCACTTCAAACATTTTTATAATGTACAATTTAAAAATCCGTACAATACCGAAAACAGTTTTTCCGTCAGAGAAAACTTCTCCTATTACGAAAGCAGCCCAGACAATGAATTTCCGGGAATAAAACTACGCGACTGGTCATTTTTGTGCGGATACACTAAGCTCCTGATGAACAACCTGAAAGTAAGCGGTCAGAACGACGAATATTCGCGCAGAAACACTTATTTCAATTCAATATACTGGGGAAACACCGGAGGAACAGCACAGGACACCGTTTACAGCTACGAATACGATATTTTCGGGCTGCTGACAAAAAAAGACGGCAAGTATCACCTGAACAAGGCGCTGACCAACATCTTTGCAGAACCCATTAAAGCAGGCACAATTAAGATTTTGCTTCCGGAAGGAGTAAACCCTCAAGACATGGTAACATCTTTTCTTATAAATAATGACTCATCACAACAATTAAAATTTACAACTGAAAAGAACACGATTATCTGTAAACTAAACAAGCCCCTGTATAGCTACGAAACACCTGTCATCAGCACCTATATACCGAACGACCAGTTGTCAGTTTCGGGATGGCTCACATGTAAGATTATCTGGAAAAATAACAAGCTGTTGATACTGCCTTTTTTCATTTTTCTTATACTGCTCTTGTTATGGTATGTGTTCGGAAGGGATAAAAAAGACGCCATCGTTGTTCAGTACAAACCGCCTCAGGACATTACACCCGCCGAAGCCGGTTATCTATGGGACAACAAATTGCACAAGCGCGATCTGGTATCGTTGATCTATTACTGGGCAGGGCACGGACTGGTGTCTATCAAAGAAATAAAAGCTCCCGGAAAAAGCCTCGATTACGAGCTTACGCGCTTGCACGACCTGCCCGCCGGAGCCAAAAGTTTTGAAAAAAAGATGTTCGAAGGCCTGTTC
>DAONFU010000288.1:0-1934 GCA_035403765.1 Bacteroidales bacterium | reverse complement strand
GGCGCCAACATTTTACGTTTTGTTATTGGACGTGACATAATCAATACAAAATTAATTTTTTTTTGAACATAAGTTCATAATTCAAAAAATATTTTTATCTTTGTACTGAATTTTTATAAAAAAAATCTAATATCTAACTTAACAAAATCATTAATTAACTTAAAAAATAAAAACTATGGAAAATCAAAACATTGGCATGCCACGCATTGGCGAAAAAGCACCTGAATTCAAGGCAGTAACCACTCAGGGCAACATTAACTTCCCTTCGGATTACAGTGGCAGTTGGGTAATATTATTCAGCCACCCGGCTGATTTCACCCCAGTGTGCACATCAGAGTTTATGACTTTTGCCTCTCTGGAAGAAAAATTTGCAAAAGCCAATTGCAAACTCGTAGGGTTATCAGTTGACGGACTCTACAGCCACATAGCCTGGCTGCGTACCATCAAAGAAAAAATAGCTTACAAAGGCATGAAAGACGTAGAAGTAAAATTTCCGCTCATAGAAGACATAACCATGCAAGTTGCCACCAAATACGGCATGATGATGCCGGGCGAAAGCAGTACCAAAGCTGTAAGGGCAGTATTCTTTATTGACCCCAAAGGAATCATCCGCGCCATCATTTACTATCCGTTGAGTTTAGGCCGTAACTTTGACGAATTATACCGCGCCCTGATAGCCATGCAGACAGCGGATGCCTTTTCAATTGCCACACCGGCTGACTGGATGCCTGGCGACGATGTGATTGTGCCCACTGCCGGATCGTGCGGAGTAGCCAAAGAACGTATGGAAAACAAAGAAGAAATGACCTGTTATGACTGGTTTTTCTGTACAAAAAAACTCGGCAAGGAAGAGGTTGAAAAAGCAATACTTAAAAAATAACCTCCTGCCGTCTTAAACAGCAGTGAAAGGTGGCTAAAATACAGGTCATTCGGAATTCATCTGAAGACCTGTTTTTTTATTCATATCAAGGAACACTTTATAATGAACTATCACTACTCCATCAAATAAAACAATCCGTTAATAGAGTGCGGTACCTATAATAAACGCGTTATTTTAGCACGTTTTGTTTAATAAGCGAAATTATTTATCTTTGTATTCAGGAAAAAAGAGTGAGAAATTCCTAATTAAAAAAAATGAGAACAACATCAAAAAATAAACTCTTGATACCCATCACTGCACTTTTTTTGTTGTCGGTTTATTTTTTAATGTTTTCCTGTAAAAAAAACGCCCCTCTCCCCGAACCTGTTAATGAAGCATATAACCCTACGCCATACAGCATTCCAAGGCCATGGTACTTTCCCTCCACAATGAATATTCCCTCCAACAATCCCATGACAGTTGAAGGGGTTGAACTTGGCCGCTACCTTTTTTATGACGGCCGTTTTGGAGGACGCTCGCATCCCGACTCCCTGATGAGTTGTGCTACATGTCATTTACAGGAAAATGCTTTTGAATGCGGAATAAATCATCCAGAATATCAGGGAGGGTTCACCCATGGAATAACAGGGGTTTCCACTCCGCATGTTATGTTACCACTTTTCAATCTTGTCTTTAATTCCAACGGGTATTTATGGAATGGTATCATACATCCGAGCAACCCGAATACTTCAAGAAGGCGCCTCGAAGACCTTTGCTGGATGGGAGTGCATGCCGCTCACGAAATGTTTAGCGACACCAATAGATCCAAAGCCCTGATTGGCAGCATCCCGGGATATAAACCGCTGTTTAAAAAAGCCTTTGGCACCGAAGAAATTACTTTTGAACGTATGGCAAAAGCAGTATCGCAGTTTATCCGCAGCATAGTTTCATATAATTCAAAATGCGACAAGTGGCTCAGGGGCGAGGGTTCGCTGACACCATCGGAACTTAATGGCTTTGTACTGTTTGTTACCGAAGAAGGAGCCGATTGTTTTCATTGCCATGGCGGGGATGG
>DAONFU010000287.1:0-1942 GCA_035403765.1 Bacteroidales bacterium | reverse complement strand
GCCTGAATTTTTTTATGCTGAACAAATAACTTCCGAACGAATGCCTGAAATGAAAAGCTGCATATTTATCATACGTAAACTCATCAACACGCATCGCCTGAAATGAGTTTCTTAAATAAAAGACAAAACTGGAACTATAGGACCCCCTGCCTTTGAACAGTTTCATGTAAGGCGCTTTTCCCCAGATATAGCCGCCTTCGGCCATAATAGTGGTTTTTCCCAGGTGCTTGATCATAAACTCTTTTTCTACAGCAATTTCCAGCTTGTCGTAGGCAAACTGCCCGCCCAGCAAACCCCTGAAGCCATGAATATAACTGACGTACAACACCGGATATTTTGTACCCAAGGTATATCTTTTATTAAAAGCATCGATAAGTTTTTCGTCGTAAGCATAACGAAAACCTATTTTCAGCTCTGAAAACTTATAGGTATTTCCGGCAAAGGTGTCGGCTGCGGAAGGCGTGTACAAATAAGGATAGACCGGTTGACGGTTTTCGCGCAGCAAGGTTATCCCTGCTTGTGCATAACGCAAAAACCTGAAATTAAAATAAGCCTTTATTTGTTCCGTATAATCCATCCTGTTCACCAGATACTCATTCCAATAAGAAAAATTATTGTACCCATGGAAATCGGTCATTCCGGGCATTTCCAAATCTTTTTTGTAAGCAGCCCCGAGAACAATCTCGTGTTTCTTTGATAATGTAAACTCCAGACCGCCGCCGTACTTAAACCGTTTATCCCAAAAGCCATAAGCGCCAAAAGCGCTAATGCTTAACCACCGGCACATTTTTTCGTTGGTGCGCAAACCTATGCCCACCCGTATTCCCTCCATGCTATTATAATTGATAAGATGCGACAACGAAAAATCCAAAAAACTAACAGGCACATAACCTTCAAGAATCTTATCAATAGCAAACGAATAATAATCGAAGTTCTTTTTTTTGCCTAGCGAATCAATTTTCTGATAGGTCTTCAGTTCCTTTTGAGTGAGCGTATCCTGCCTGCGTGCCTGCCAGTAAGCTTCCTCTTTTTTTCCCGCCTCTTCATCAAACACGATGTTGCCCGGGCCAAAATCCCGGTTTTTAAGTATTGTGTCAAAGGTAACTTCCGAGATATAGCTTCTTCCGCGCATCACCACCCCCACCTTCTCTGAAGGATAATTCGGCAACAACCAGTCGTAATTCAACTGCTGCGGAAACCAATACTTGTTGTCAACAAATGTGTACATCTGCTGAATCTTTATCGACCACAAACCCTCTTCGGCAGGCTGAGCTATAACATTTTGGATGGCATACCGGTTGGAATTTATGTACAAAACACCTTTCAATGCATTGAAATTTTTCCCTTTCACCGGTCCGAACGAAATCACAAAGATGCTGTCGGCGCCATTATACAATGTGTCTTCAAGCAAAAAACTATAACGGCCTATACTTCCGTTGGCAATAGGATTGAGGTAATCTTTTACATCAGTAAGCGACAAAGAAATAAAATCGGTGTAAAAAGAAAATGGCTGTATATCAGTGGCCAGCGACGTAAACCTGGGGTCAGAAAAGCCCGAGACCCTTGTTCCCAGCACATTTTCCCTACTTTTACCAGCTGCATAAATACGTTCCGAATACGACTCCATCATCAGAATATATTGCTCTTCGGCAAGTTTGCTCAGGCGCAGGAAGGTGCTGTCGTCTTTAAGTGTAAGCCCCGTATTATCACTGATAGAATATTTGGTTTTGTCGAGATACCAATCGGCCACCACCTTGTTGTAACATTTGTAAGTGAACGATGGTATGTTTTCCGGATTGTTAAGCTTTCTGTTTTCCTGAACCTTGCGAATGATGGCGTGTGCGGGATTTTCGCCCGGAAAAATCACCACCTCGCTCAACTCAATGTTTTTGCGCCTCATAATAACTTTCAGTGATTTGGCTTTGGGATCAACAGTGGTTGT
>DAONFU010000286.1:0-1970 GCA_035403765.1 Bacteroidales bacterium | reverse complement strand
GTGGACATCAACAGTGTGGAAAACAGGTATTTTGAAACTGCCGCTGGAAAAAAAACTTACGAATGGCTCTGCCAAAATGCCCATAAATTCGGGTTCTGCCAGCCCTTCATCGCTCTGGGCGAAAAACGTAAAAACGGCTATCAGGAAGAAAAATGGCACTGGTCGTATATGCCGCTGGCAAAGATATTTTTAAAGCAATATCAGGAAAAAGTTACTTACGAAAATATAACAGGCTTCGCCGGCAGCCAAACGGCTAAAGAACTGGAAGTGATGAACAATTATGTGATGAGTATTAACGGGGACTGCGAATAAGAAATAAAATCAATTTTTTTCGGTAATAAAAGAAAAATCAAAACGATTTCTGATTATTTTTTATCGTAAAATATATCAGCAGGGTATTCTACTTTTGTGAGAAACAAACCCTTTGCCGGCACCGACATCCCCGCAGCAGACCGGTTGCCGTTTTCAATTACCTGCCTGAATTCGTCAAGAGTAATTTTGTGGAGGCCTGCATCGAGCATGGTCCCGACGATGGCTCTGACCATATTCCGCAAAAAACGGTTAGCCGTTATCGTAAAATCAATCCTGCCGCCCGATTCTTGCCACCCCGCTCCGAATATCGTGCAAATGAAATTATTTACCTGTGTGTGCGACTTGGAAAAACACGAGAAATCCTGATATTCCATTAAAATCTTACATGCCTGATTCATCACAGCTATATCGGGCTTAAGGTGCATAAAATATTCATATTCTTTGCCAAAAGGTGTATGGCGGGTGTTGATATAGTATTTATATGTTCTTTGCACCGCCGAAAAACGCGCATGGGCATCTTCTTTCACTTTAATGATTTGATAAATTACAATGTCATCGGGCAAGAGGCTGTTCAGGTTATAGGCCGTTGTTTCCTTGTTTTCTATAGAGCTGTCGCATTCAAAATGAGCGTAAAATTCTTCGGCATGCACACCTGCATCGGTACGTCCACAACCGGTAACTTTTACGGCCTGCCGCAGCACAGTGCTCAATGCTTCATTGATCAGGTGCTCGATACTTAGGGCATTTTGCTGCTGCTGCCAGCCATGGTAGCTGCTTCCGTCATAAGCAAGTTGGATGAAATAGCGCTGCGGCATATTATCTGATATAAGAAAAAGTATTAAATGATGGAAAATGGCAATACCCCGAAATCAAAGAAAAAATCCCTTGTAGTGATTGGCTGACTTCATTAATCCACTGAAAAAGTTTATAGTACGTCATGTGATTGAAAAAAATCAAAATATGTTTAATTATCCAAAAGTACTAAAAAACAAAATTTATTTTTACATTTGCTTTCATTAAAGAGATAATTACATGATTATTGACTTGTTTATTCCATGTTTCATCGACCAGGTTTATCCGCAGGTGGGTGCCAATATGGTAAAAATATTTGAAAAACTTGGCGTAGGTGTTGATTATAATCCCGAACAAACCTGTTGTGGCCAGATGGCTTTCAACAGCGGCTTTTGGGATGATGCACGCCGCATGGGAGAGAAGTTTATCCATGATTTTTCCAACAACCGTAAAATAGTGGCGCCATCGGCCTCGTGTGTGAGTATGGTGCGAAACTACTATTCCGAATTGTTTAATAATTCTTCTCTGCATAATCAATGCAAACAGATTCAAAACAATATATTTGAAGTTACTGATTTTCTGGTCAACGTGCTTCATGTGGAAGATTTGGGTGCCGAATTTAACAATGTGATTACCTATCACGATGCCTGTGCCGCCCTGCGCGAATACGGCATCAAGGAACAGCCCCGAAAGTTGTTGCGCCACGTGAAAGGCCTGCAGATAAATGAGATGAAAGATAGCGAGGTTTGTTGCGGTTTTGGAGGTACTTTCTCTGTAAAATTTGAGCCTATTTCAACTGCTATGGCCCAACAAAAGGTACAAAATGCCATCGACAGCGGGGCAAACTATATCGTATCTACGGAAGC
>DAONFU010000285.1:0-1982 GCA_035403765.1 Bacteroidales bacterium | reverse complement strand
GGCCCGCTCGCAGGGTTTTGAAAAATTTTTGAGAAACAGCCAGATCAGCGGAAATTTCCAGTTCGATGGGATGTACTATAACAAAGATTCTATGATTGGCGCCCCCGATGTGCCTCAAAAAGTGCTGATGAATGCGTTCGCAAATATCAATTACACCAACGGCCCGTTTTCGGCCGGCTTCCGTTTCGAAAATTATTTGTATGCCCTTCAGGGCTACGATGCCCGTTATAAAGGCATTGGCATCCCGTATCGTTTTGTTTCGTTCGAAAAAGATAAATTTACCATTACCGTAGGCAATTCTTACGATCAGTTTGGCTCCGGCCTGGTTTTCCGTACCTGGCAGGACCCGAGCCTTGGTTTTGACAATTCGCTGGACGGCATTAATGTAAAAGTGAATCCCTGGAAAGGCATCACCTTAAAAGGTATTTGGGGCAAACAGCGCTATTATTTTGACTGGGGGCCTGGCGTGGTGAGAGGTGCCGATGCCGAATTCAGCATCAATGATATTTTTACAAAACTTAATGATAAAGCGCTCAGGGTAAGTATTGGAGGCAGTTTTGTGAGTAAATATCAGGAAGCCGACGACCCCGTGTATAAACTGCCGAAAAATGTGGCGGCATACGGCGGCAGAGCTTCAGTAAGCTATAAGAATTTTTTGTTTAATGGCGAATATGCGCATAAAATAAACGACCCCTCCACCATAAACAATCGCATTTACAAGCCCGGCAATGCCTCCTTACTCCAGATGACCTATGCAAAAAAAGGTATGGGTTTTTACCTGGCTGCTATACGCACGGATAATATGAGTTATAAATCAGACCGAAATGCCGAAGGTATTGACCTGAACATTAATTATATTCCTTCGTTGGCCAAACAAACCACCTATAGCCTTCCTGCTATTTACACTTATGGCACTCAACCCAATGGAGAATTCGGGATGCAGGCACAAGGTATTTATACCTTCAAAAAGAAAACAAAAATGGGCGGCAAGTATGGCACCAACCTGTCGCTGACCTATTCGCGGTATAATGCCATTGACAAAAAACAAATTGACGAAAATACGCCCATAGATTCTACCGGAACCCTGGGCTACAAATCTGATTTCTTCAAAATCGGTAAAAACGCCTACTATGAAAATTTCAATTTCGAATTTTCAAAAAAGTTTTCCAAAACATTCAAACTCATAGTAGATTATTTTTACATACAATATAACGCTACGGTCATTGAGGGCCACGCTATGCCGAATATTCATTCGCATACCGTGGTTGTTGACATGACCTTTAACATCAATGATAAACATTCTATCCGTTCTGAACTTCAGCACATGTACACCAAACAGGGTGATGGCTCATGGGCTTTCGGGATGGTGGAATATACCATAGCCCCCAAATGGTTTTTCTCAGTTTCTGATATGTATAATTACGGTAACAGCATTGCCCAAAAACGGCTTCATTATTATAATGTGGCTACAGCTTTTGCGGTGGGTTCCACACGTATCGCCCTTAGTTATGGACGTCAGCGGGCAGGTATTTTGTGTGTGGGAGGGGTTTGCAGGTATGTGCCGGCCGCTAATGGATTAATGTTGTCAATCTCTTCAAGTTTTTAAAAATGAAAAAAATGAAAACAAAACTATTTATTGTAAGCACGCTAATGCTTTCTTCCGTAGCAATATTCTTTTCGTGTGATAAAGTGGAAGCGCCCTATATGATAGTAAGCGACGTTTCCGATTGCCCTGTGCCCGTATTTCCCGATATTACTTCACCTGAGAAAACCTTGCTGATAGAAGAGTTTACAGGTCATAAATGTGTGTATTGTCCGACAGGGGCGCATTATATTCATCAGATTAAGCAACAGACATACGGCAGCAGGGTAGTGGCCCTGGCTATACACTCCGGTGGCCTGTCAGAGCCCGAACCCGGCAATTATGACCTGGATTTGCGTGCGGGAACTTTTGGCGAGGAACTTTATGCTTACTTTGGCAG
>DAONFU010000284.1:0-1987 GCA_035403765.1 Bacteroidales bacterium | reverse complement strand
AAATTCACACACAACTTGCCAAAATAGCACTAACTGAAAAAACAATATAGAGTAAACTTCGCTACTCTCGTTTTCTCTATTTGTTTCATCATCGGTGTAAACCACTGTAGAATTATTAAGAATGCCAAAAGCATTTTTAATAATTCACATTGGTATTACGAAAGGCAGACGGGCAGAATACGTGGGTGCAAAGAGCATTTTATCCCGGATGTCTGGGGGAATTAATACTTTATTTTAGCAATGAGGTTGAAGATGCACACTTCGCACAACGGGAGAGTACTTTTAAATCCCGACAAAATCCCGACAATTTATTAATAATCCCGACAAAATCCCGACAACAAATTATTTAAAAAGATATTTGCGGTCTTTGGTTGTGCCTTTAGTTGTAAGATATCCTTTGTTCACAAGTGCTGTTAAATCTCGTAAAGCAGTTCTATCGGATAATTTAAACATCGTAACATACTCAATATTTGTTATAGAGCCATGCTTTTTTACATATAACAAGGCATCTATCTGACGTTTGTTTAAATTAGTTTTGGATAAAAATTCCAAATTGAAAATATCTCTTCTAATAATAACTGATAAGCCAGCACCATCAAAATTAAATAGGGGTTCGGGAAGGTCATGTTCAAGACAGGCGTTAATGAGTTTCAGCGTACCTCTGCCCCAGGTATCAATGTAACCGGCACGAAAAAATGCATTCGCTATATCAGGATTTGATGCAATTGAAGGGTGTTTTTGTTTCAGATTATCAACAGTCCAGTGTTCAGGTAAGGCACCCGGGTTCCAGAAAACAATTTTATCATCATAAACACTTATCTGAACAGGAATACCAGATGTATAATCTTTATGGGTTAAGGCATTTAATAATGCTTCCCTGATTGCTTTCTCCGGGTAGATATATGTTTCGGTACGTGTGGAACGTGTGTAATCTATACTTTCTTTAAAGTATTTTGTGTATAACAAATCCAAGGCTGATTCTACCTGATGAAAAAGATTACCGTGAACTTCGTTGTGAAAGAGAAGATCATCATCTGTTTTAAAAAATCCAATTTTCACATAAGCACCTGTAACCAACTTTTCCGGGTCTTTACAAAATAAAAGGACAGCCGCTCTTTTTAACTTTTGTTTTTCTGATAGATGAAGACATTCCAATAAGAAGCTGTCCGATTCTTTCAGCTCACTTTTGGGGATGCGGTCGCCTTTTGCAGCTTCTTTTCTGAATATTTCAAATGCTGAAGGATCAAGGGCTTTTAAAGTAAAATCTGAAATGACTCCATCCCATTTTCTGCCGATTTTACCCAAAAGAAATTTTTCCAGAGCAGGACCTTTTAATTCCTGTTTGGTGCTGCCGGAACGGTAGTGATACTGACCTTTGTATGAAATTGGTGATGGATATGGTTCAACAATGATCTCAATATATTCTTTATTTTTTTCTTTGCGAAGATTGACATCAGGGACAATACCCAAGACATCTTTTATTTTATTTGGCAAATCTTCCAACAATTTTTTTGCAATAGACACGCCTATAACATTCCCATTATCATCTTTGCCAATAAATATAGTACCGCCCTGTGCGTTTGCGAACCCACAAATCCACTTTAGGTATTCATCGTGCCAGGATGATTTGTATTCTATGTTTTGATTCTCAGGCATTGAATAGCAAATTGAATTACAAAACTATTAATTTTAATAATGATAAAAATAAAAAAGAACTAACTACCCTGAAAAGGCTTTATGGTTAAATAAATAAAACATTTGCAACAGAAAATAAAAAGGAATGCAAACGTCAAAGAGGATCACACCCGTTAGTGCGAATTAATTGTTAGGTTCTCTGGGAATAGGGGTATTCGAGGTTGGTCTTTTTGTTTTTTAGGATAGCATAACATGGTATGGAATTCCGCGCCGGCGGGGTTTTCAAATTAAATTTGAATCAGACACAGCATAGGTAGAAAAGAGTGCGAAGTTCGGAAACTTCGCACAACTG
>DAONFU010000283.1:0-1993 GCA_035403765.1 Bacteroidales bacterium | reverse complement strand
ATCAACTTACGATTATTTGCTTTAGTAAGCCAAGTTTTTGTTTCGTATAATGAACCCCTTGAATAATAATAAAAATGTTTTGATTCATTATAATGATACCTTCCAAATCCTTCACTTAAATTAGCAGCTACCGAATCCACCGATCTGACCAATTGTTTACCAACTGTATCTTTAGAGAAAAAGTCCCATTTAATAACTATTTCCCAAACCCTTTCGCCCATTTCCATTGATAGTTGATAAACTTGCAATTCCTCTAATTTCATTTTTTTCAATTTTCAAAAAGTACTTTTTCCTAATGACTACAAATGACTACAAATGACTTTTAATGACTATGAATGACTTTTAATGACTACGAATGACTTAAAATACTAATCAAATTTTATTAATTCATAAGGTATATTCAGCGTATCGCCGGTAACCAATGCTACTACGGCAGCCCATATCAGGTCGGCGCGTGGGGCACATCCGGGGAGGTAGTAATCAATTTTTACTATTTCGTGTAAGGGATACACCTTGTCTAATATCATAGGCAATTCATCATCGTTAGGCATTATTTTTTCCTTATTTTCTCCAACTGTTGGTCCGCCCAGATAAGCTTCATCGAGGCATTCTTTCACGGGGATGCCGTTTCGCATGGCTGGCAATCCACCCATGATGGCACACTCGCCCAAAGAGATGAGAATTTTGCAATGTTTGCGGAATTCTTTCAGCACTTCCACATTTTCGCTGTTGCAGCATCCGCCTTCAATAATACCGACATCACACTGTTTGGTAAATGTTTTTATATCATCGATAGGAGATTTGTTAAACTCTACCAGTTCAATTAATTGTAAAATACGGTCATCAATATCAAGTAATGACATATGGCAGCCAAAACAGCCAGCTAATGATGCAGTTGCAATAATAGGTTTACTCATTTTTTTTCCTCCTGTTTTATTGATGAATGTTTTCAATATCGGATCCTATGGGTTTTTTGTCGTATTTGCGGCTTCCAATAGGATCTTTAAAGCCGACTTCTTTTTTCAGGATACAGCCGACGGGGCATATATCCATAGCTTTTTGTGCCAGTTCGTCAGACATGGTTGCAGCAAGTTTTCTGTCAATATTGATTTGCAAGGTTTTTCCTCTGCCTTTAAAGGCAAAAATGCTGCGGCCTTCGCTGTCTTTAATCATACGCACGCAACGTTTGCAGAAAATGCAACGGTTGCGTTCAAGGTAAATTTTCGGCGTGGTGGCATCGATTTCCCTCCGTTCAAAAGCATAAGGAAAACGGGGCACCATCATCTGGTATTTATATCCTAAGCCCTGAAGATCGCAGCTTCCGCTTTTTTCACAGGCGGGGCAGAAATGGTTGCCTTCCACAAAAAGCATTTCGACGATAGCTTTACGGATATCGTTAAGTTCGGGCGTGATATTTTCCACTACCAGGCCATCATCCACAGGAGTAGTGCAGGCAGCCATTTTCCTGCCGTTAACATTCACGGTACAAATTCTGCATGAACCGGCCGGAACAACATCTCTCATATGACAAAGTACGGGGATATAGATGCCATTATCTGCGGCAGCATCAACGATATACTGACCTTTTGTTCCCGTGCATTCTTTGCCGTCGATTGTGAATTTTACAGTTTCACTCATATTTATTAGTCTTTATAATTGTTAATATTTGATTTTTGAATTATTCATGAACTTTGGGTTCGCGGCCAACCACTTCGCATGATTCGAGTACGGCTTTGTGCATATCGAAACTACTACGAAAATCCAGGTCGTGTACGCGTGCATCGTACAATTCCCTGAAATTGCGAATAGTAGTAGCTATAGGATTGGATGATGTCTGCCCAAGGCCGCAACGGGTGGTTTTACGAAGTATCTCGCTCCAGGCAAGCATATCGTCAATATCTTTTTTTATGGCATGACCTTCGACCACTTTTTCAATAGATTTTTTCAGAATCATATTGAAAGAACGGCAAGTAACACATGAGCCGCAAGATTC
>DAONFU010000282.1:0-2010 GCA_035403765.1 Bacteroidales bacterium | reverse complement strand
ATGCCGCCATAAATTCTATTGATATTGCCAGAATGTCGGCAAAAATCGGACAACCGTACACCACTGCAGCCAATTTCCCGAAAGGAAACTGGGTAGCTCTGGATACTGCCCTTACTGTTTCCGGCGCCAACCTGAACCTTACCCTGAAAACCATCGGTTATGGCGATTACAACGCTTCCAGCAGCAGTTACAAAGATTCGGCCAGTTCGTGGAGCACAGCCAAAAATCAGGAAAAGAATTCGATACTGATTTCATCCGAAGAAACCTTCGTAATCAACAAGCCCTCATATGTGGAAATACCAATAACCAGCAGCAACCTGATACGCGATTTCGCTGCTTTAGGACTGGAACTAAATTATTCAGCAGATGATTATAAGCTGGTTTCTGCGCTTATTCCTAACAGAACAACAAAAGAAACCCCTGCAAAAATCAACCCATCGCTCGAAGAGATAATAGCAGAAAACCATGACTTACTGGTTACCGACGATAATGGCCTTATCAGGGTAGTGTTTGCCACCACAGATTTTTTTGATATTAAGGCTCATGATACGGTGATCACCTTGGGATTTATTGCACGAAATACAAATCATCAGGGCATGGTGGATATTATTACATCGGGCACAGGTATTATTGGCGACCAATATGGCAATGAAGTAAATGATACTTACCTGATAATACCAAAAATATTTTTGCAAAATGATGCCGCCGTGCAGGAGGATGTTTTCTTTTCGATGCATCCCAATCCGGTGAACGACGATGCCAACATGCTGTTTAACCTTCCGGAAAATGGCACCGTTATGCTAAAAGTATATAACGCAATCGGCGAACAGGTAGCCGAACTGATGAATGAAACCTGCCAACGTGGCAAACACCAATCAGTGTTCTCCGCCAAAAATCTTCCTGATGGCTTTTACACCCTGAAACTTGAATTTGCGGGTTCGGAAAAATCAGGTTGTTACGTTTTAAAGATGATTGTGCAGCACCGGTAATAAGCAAAAATTTCCTGTTGATAATGTTTTGAAACAATTCAAATATTGCTCACCGTAATATTTTATTTTCAAGGTCATTCTCTGACTCTGTTTAAAAACGTGTAACTTTGTTATCCGGCCAGCCGTTCATTTGACGATTTTCACTCAATCCAATATTCAGAACCAATGAAGAAGTACCTTACATTTATAGTCACAGTAATGCTTTCGGGAAATATTATTGCTCAAAAATATTACTCAGGGCAGACCCCTGAAGCTGCACAAATTCTAAATACACGCGGCGAAATAGTGGTAAGATTTGTTGTAAGCGAAAAATCGCAAATCAATAACGACCTCACCAACATATTGTCTATTGACCATGTGAAACAGCTTCCCGGCGGACAAGGATATCAGGTGCGGGCCTATGCTAATCAGGAAGAATATGAAGAATTTCTGACCAGAAATATTCCTTATGAAATCATTCCTAAATTGACAACCAAGGCATTGACCATGGCAAACACCCTTGCCGAGATGGCCACCTGGGACAAATACCCAACGTATAGTGTGTACGAACAAATGATGGCAAATTTTGCCACTTCATATCCCGGCCTGTGCGACATAGACACCATCTTGTCGCCCACCCCTTCAGGAAATTATAAAATACTGGTAGCCAAAATATCTGATAACATAAATAGCGCCGAAGACGAGCCGCAGTTTTTATACACATCCTCCATGCATGGCGACGAAACCACCGGTTATTATCTCATGCTCAGGCTAATAAATTACTTATTGTCAAATTATGGTTCCGATGCCCAGGTAACTAATCTTGTTAACAATGTAGAACTTTGGATTTGCCCGCTGGCCAACCCAGACGGGACGTATTATATGTCGAACCCACAGGGAAGTACCCTGGCCAACTCCATTCGGTATAATAAAAATTTTAAAGACCTGAACAGAAACTATTTTGATCCTATTATTGGGAATCCCAATAATAGCGGTGATTTTTTTAATTATCCTATACAACCCGAAACCTATGCTTTCATGG
>DAONFU010000281.1:0-2025 GCA_035403765.1 Bacteroidales bacterium | reverse complement strand
TGTACACAAACCAGACTGACTACCCGCAAATACAGAAATCCCTCGATCATTATAACTTTATTCTGGTGGATATTAATATGACAGCAAAAACCATGTTCGCAAGCATGTACAGTATAGGAAATACCGACAAACCGCGTAATCTGGAAAAAATGGACAAATGGCACCGTATTTTGAACCAGCCGGCACCCGATAAACCGGATGCAATTTCTCCTGAATTATACGCTTCCCCTCAGCCCACGCTAACGGCATCTGCGTTCTCAGGCCTTGACACACTAATGACTTCAGAATTTCAACTGGTTTTATCATCAGGAAGTTTCAGCAGCCCGTTAATTGATGTGGTTGCCGATATTGACAATTTTTACGGAGATTCCGGTTCGCCTTTTTATAATCCAATTAATCTCAATGCCGGCCTGGATCTGGGAACCTATACCCTTCAACCCGGAATACTTGCAGTTGGGCAGTCGTATATGTGGCGCATGCGTTACCGCGATAAAAATTTGCGCTGGAGCGACTGGTCTGATACGCTTCAGTTTGCTGTGACTCCGGTAGGTATTGCTGACAATGAAACAAACAATACTTTCGAAATATATCCTAACCCCAGCAACGGAAATTTCACCGTATTACTACCGCAAAACACAAGATGTGTAACGATCTTCAACGCTACCGGGCTGTTGGTACAAAAAACAGAAAGCAATTTTCAATCACAGATGAATATTGCCATGCAGGAAAACGGAGTTTATTTTGTTGTTGTGAATACAGATAACACCACTTACCAAAAGAAAGTTATTATCTGCAGGTAAGAAACGTCATTGAATCTTCGTTGGACAAGGAAAACAATTCCGCACTCGCTAAAAAAACTTGCAAGCTGCGGTGAAAATATTTATTATTTACCGCAAATATGCGGTGAATATTTTGTATATTTGCCGCATAAATGATTTTGTATGGCAAAATATATTTATCAAAACAAAAACTGGACTGATTTTACCTGGGAAAATACCTCTGTAAGTAAAGCTTTGGGTGAAGTCCGCCTTCTGCAAGGAAAGATTTTAGGACAAATCCATTCGCTTGGGTTTTCGTCAAAAGAAGAGAAAAAACTCGAAATGCTGACGCTTGATGTAATAAAATCGTCAGAAATTGAGGGCGAAAAATTGAATTACGAACAGGTTCGCTCTTCTATTGCCCGCCGGCTTGGAATAAATACGGCAGGACTTACCCCTTCGCCCCGTAATGTAGATGGAGTTGTGGAAATGATGCTTGACGCTACCCAAAACTACAAAAATCCATTAACAGAAGAACGTTTGTTTGCCTGGCAAGCTGCACTTTTTCCGACAGGATACAGCGGAATGCATAAAATTGATGTTGCAAAATACCGGATAGAAGAAATGCAGGTTGTGTCAGGTGCAATGGGGAAAGTACGTGTTCATTACGAAGCAGTCCCTGCCAAAGATGTTAATGCAGAAATGGACAAATTTCTATCGTGGTTTAACGATGAACATGTTGTGATAGATGAAGTTTTGAAATCGGCTCTTGCACATTTTTGGTTTATTATTATTCACCCTTTTGACGACGGAAACGGACGAATTGCAAGAGCAATTTCTGATATGCTCTTGGCTCGAAGTGAGAATAGTCCGGAACGTTTTTACAGTTTGTCAAACCAAATTCAAAAAGAAAAAAATGCCTATTACGAAACGCTAAAAACTGTTCAACATAGTGATGGCAACATTACAAAATGGCTAATTTGGTTTTTGAATTGCCTTAAACACGCATTGCTTGAGACCGAAGAAAGCATGCAAACTATCTTGCGTAAAGCGGAATTTTGGGAAAAACACAAGGAAACACCCATCAACGAGCGACAACGAACGATGATAAACAAGTTGTTTGACGATTTCTTTGGAAAACTCACTTCCTCTAAGTGGGCAAAAATCACAAAAACTTCAACTGACACAGCATTGAGAGATATAAAAGATTTGATTAAAAAAGGAATTTTGCAACAGGAAGAAGGCGGTGGCAGAAGCGTTAACTACA
>DAONFU010000280.1:0-2031 GCA_035403765.1 Bacteroidales bacterium | reverse complement strand
ATGAATAAACGTTTTGCAATAATCCTTCCTTTATTCTTTGCACTCACACTCATCGCGGGTATCCTTGCCGGAAAATACCTGCTCCGTGGCGCCGGCAACACTTCATCGCTGTTCGGCGGCAGCCATTATGACAAGTTTAACGATGTGATGAATTATATCGAAAGCGATTATGTGGATACCATTAATAAAAAAATACTACACGAAAAGGCCATCACCGGCTTGCTCGAAACCCTGGATCCGCATTCGGTATATATCCCTGCCGAAGAATTTAACGAGGCCAACGCTCCGCTGGCAGGTAATTTCGACGGCATAGGCGTGCAGTTTCGCCTGATCCGCGACACGATCGTGGTGATAAACACCGTGGCGGGCGGCCCTTCAGAAAAAGAAGGAATCCACGCCGGCGACCGCATCGTTAAAATTGACGGGAAAAATGTAGCCGGGAAAAAAATTACCAACGAAGAGGTAATGAAAAAATTAAAAGGCCCGCGTGGCACCAAAGTCAAGGTGGGCATCTTCCGCAGAGAGGAACACAAAATGATGGATTTTTTCATTACCCGGAATATCATTCCCACCTATTCCGTTGATGTGGCCTATATGGTGAATGAAAAAGTCGGCTATATAAAATTGAATACATTTTCGGCTACCACATCCGACGAAGTTTACGATGCCATCTCCGCCCTGCTTTCCCAGGGAATGAAACAGTTGATTTTTGATGTTCGCGACAACGGCGGAGGCTACCTCGATGCAGCCATCAGCATCGCCGATCAGTTTTTGCCCGACAAGAATATGATAGTCTATACCGAAGGATCGCACCGGGCACGCAAAAATAATTACTCGAAAAACGGCGGCCTCTTCGAAAACGGGGGTCTGGTGATACTTATCAACGAATTTTCGGCCTCGGCCAGCGAAATATTGGCCGGCGCCGTGCAGGACAACGACAGAGGAACCATCATCGGAAGACGGTCTTTTGGCAAAGGACTGGTTCAGGAACAAATTAAACTGCGCGACGGATCGGCCATACGCCTGACTGTGGCACGCTATTATACCCCTACCGGTCGCTGCATTCAAAAACCTTATTCTTCCGATGTTTACGAGTATTATATGGATTTTTATAAAAGCCTGCTCGATGAAGACTCCGGGGCAAGCGACAGCCTTAACTTTAATGATACCGTGAGGTATAAAACCCCAAAAGGGAAAATAGTGTATGGCGGCGGCGGCATCATGCCCGACATTTATATCCCCAACAAATCCGAATTTGTTTCAGCATATTACCGTAAAATACTCAATAAGGGCAGCCTGCTCAGCGATTTTGCATTCGACTATGCCGACCAAAACCGCAAAAAACTGAAACAATATCAAAATGCACAAAACTTTGTTGCCCTCTTCCAGATATCTGACGATCTTTTTAATAACTTTATCGCGTATGCAGCATCAAAAGGTGTTGCCCGTGACGACGAGGGAATAAAGGCTGCTGCACCACGACTGAAAGTCTTGCTGAAAGCAAATATAGGCCGTAATATTTTTGATGATCCGGCGTTTTATCCGGTATATTTACAAGACGACATTACCTTTAAAAAAGCTCTGGAAGTGCTCAAATAAAAATTTCTGTTGGGTGCAGGCCCAGAAAAAGTATTTATTTCACAAACCGTAAAAACAACTTATTTTTGCAGACGAAGACTTTCATGTGATGTTTAATTTTTTCGATAAAGTTTTTCTCCTAAAATTCATCAAATTCGGCGTGGTGGGCGGCTCCGGGGTCTTGGTAGATTTCGGCACTACGTATGTATGCAAAGAATGGTTGAAAATACCGAAATATATCTCCAACGCCATCGGTTTTACAGTGGCAGCTTCCTGGAATTATGTCTTTAACAGGATATGGACCTTTGAAAGCAAAAACCCCGAAATAGCATGGGAATTTTTCCGGTTTTTCGGTGTTTCCCTGGTTGGCTTGGGCATCAACACCCTGATACTTTGGCTGCTGGTAAGCAAATTTAAAATGAATTTTTACCTGTCAAAACTCTTTGCCATCGG
>DAONFU010000279.1:0-2042 GCA_035403765.1 Bacteroidales bacterium | reverse complement strand
GCTTGTTGAAGATGACTTTTTTCAGCAGCACTTCGGCGGGATTCTCGCCTGGCAAGATAACAGCTTCGGTCAACTCAAAGGATTTTGCGGTGAGCTCAAAATCGATGTATTGAAATTTGTTTTTCACCACGGCTTTTTTTGCGGTATTATACCCCATGTATTGTGCGGCGAGCGAGTCTTTGGCTAACTTGGTTTCGATAGAAAATTTGCCATCAAAATCGGTAGTGGTTTGCACTCCGCTACCTGCAAAATACACATTCACAAAAGGCATGGGGTCTTTGGTGGCGGCGTCTATCACCGTGCCCATGATTTTTGTTGTTTGCGACTGCCCGTAAACAATCAGGTGGCACAGCCCCAGCCACAAAAAAATTAGTATGTTGCGGGTATATTTTACAAGCATAATTAACAAACGACAAATATAACAAAACTATAAGGGAAAAGCAGCGTTTTGATTTTTTTGCAGATTGCGTTTGGGGCCTACAATGCTCCTGTTGAATTGAAGACGAAACCACCGACACTTTCAAATATGCCGGTGATGGTATGACTGGTACGTGTGTGGCTTGCGGGGCGGTCATGCTAATACTAAGCAAAATGATTGTTTTTGATTTTTCTGAAACAATTAAGGTGTTATGTCCCATTCGAAAAAACATTTCAGGAGACAAACAGAACTCATGAAAAATGATTATATTTGTAAGGCCTTATTTAATCTGATAAAACATGTTTACCCCAATAGACATTGACCGAAAAGAACTTACTATTATGGGAGTTAAATTCTCTGATTTGAAAATCCTGGAAAGCACAGCAAATGCAATAGGAAGCAATATGTTTGAAGGTTTTATACCAACCCCTAAAGGCATTGAAATTATCAGAGATTATGTGATTGGTAAAATTACTTTGATTGAAGTAGTTAGATTGGCAAAGGAAAAGGCATATGTCTGATTCGTACAAATACCTTGATCCCGACTATACTTATACCGACCCGAAAACAGGAATACTCAGAAATCTAGCGGATATAACAGACCAGGATGTTTTACTGTTTGTCGAAAGTGGAGTTGTTACAAAACGACTACAGGAATTATTTGAAAATCCTATCAAAATAAAAGGAATAGAAAGTCTTTTTGCCATTCATAGACATTTATTTCAGGACATTTATCCCTGGGCAGGTAAAAAACGGAATGTTGAAATTAGTAAAGATGGTAAGCAATTTTTCCCAACAACACATTTTGAGAATGCCTACCGATTCATTGATACACTAATATCAGAGTACAAGAAAATTCCAAAGAAAAACAAACTACTATTAGCCGAAAAATTGGCTGAAATTTTAGATAATCTTAATTACCTGCATCCATTTAGAGAAGGTAACGGACGAGCACAAAGAGAATTTATAAGATTGTTGGCACTGGAAAAAGGTTTACAATTAAACCTGAACCCACCTGACAACAAAACTGTTTATGAACGATATATGAAAGGCACTATAGAAAGTGATGTGACAACTTTGGCCGAATTGATTTGGGAACTATTTGAAACAGAAAATAGAAATAAGAATGGCGCCTAACAACAAGGCCTGGCACAATTACCAGCATGGCGACATCCTTGACGAGTAGGGATATGCTTATAAACCGTTTCCATGTAAAAGCAACTTTCAAAATTCATGTTTGGCTCACATTGCCTTTGATTTTTTTAAAAATCCACTCCCACCTGACTTGAATCAATCTTAAAATGCGTTGTATCTTTCGCCATAAAGATCTTAGATTGCCCTTTTATTTCCACCTTTTTTATCATATCAATCGTATCTTGCGGAGTGGCGGTTCCTTTGTCAATCATTTTTCCTGCTATCAGGCTGAAATATCCTTGGTTTCGTAGTGAAAGTTTTCCGTTTTCATCGAAGGAAGATTTGAACCATCGCGGCTTGGGGATGATACTTGCCAGGTAAATGCTTTCTGCCATGCTGAGCTGCGAAGGCTTCTTTTGAAAATAATAGTCCGAGGCTTCGGAAATGCCATAAACACCCGGCCCCCATTCAATAAGGTTCAGATATACCT
>DAONFU010000278.1:0-2063 GCA_035403765.1 Bacteroidales bacterium | reverse complement strand
ACCTATGTACAAAACGGCGGCAGCCTGTATGCCTCCGACTGGGCTGTGGAATACCTTACCGGCGATGGGAATTTTAAGAGTAACGGCCATGCCCACGAAGCCTACGGAATAAAAGCTACCTGCCCTAACGGGCTTCCGGGCGGTTTTATCGAAGACAGCACCTTATGCACAACTAAATCAGGACCTGCCACTATGGTAAACGATGCACAAATTGTAGCGCAGGACCTTGTCGATTACCTTGGAATCAGCACCATAGATATTGAATACGACCTGGGAGCCTGGGAAGTTATTGGACTTATTGACCTGCCCTGGGAAATTCTGATACAGGACAATACTACTTACGGACCTTTAGCCGCCCGCATCTACCCCACCCCGTCACCCAACAAGTCCATACAGCGGATGCTCGACCAGGGATGGGTTACTATTTGCCACCTGCCTCCGGGCAACCCTTCCAATCCCCAAACAATAACCATTTCGATTAATGCGCTGCCCGCACATCTTGCCCACGGCGACTTTGTCGGTTCGTGCGAAAGCCTGGGCTACGGCGGCGTAATTTATTACACCACTTTCCACAACGAGATCCAGCACAATATCAGCAACGAGGTTCAGCGCATTTTACAATATTTTATTTTAAACATGTAATCACTAAAAAAATACATCCCATGAAAACAAACACCAAACTTTTGTTTATTGCCCTGGCAGCATCGTTAATGATGTTCAGCGCCTGCAAAAAAAACAACCATGAGTTAGATATCATTCCCACCGGCGACGGCCCTTACAGCCCGACCACCGAAGAATCTATGGCAGGACTGGGCACAACGCCGGGTTATCCCACCGGCACCGAATTTACGCTGCCTGCAAATATTTTCATTATAGGCAAAATCAGGGGAGGCATCGATGGTAAAAGCTATCAGGTAGATAAGCAAAAATACAATGGGCCTTTCCCTGTAGTGGCAGAAGACAAAGCATGGGTTGATTACGGAACCGGCACCTTTGTGAATTTATATATTAAGTTTTTTAATTCCTTGCCCACACCTTCTTCTGTTACCATACCGGGAGGACTGATTTTTGTGGATTCGGCCGACCTGCATGAACATATCGGTTATTATCAGAAAGGTTATATCATGCAATCCGTCACCATCCCCATTCCTGCCCTGGATACGGCGTTTGCACATCTCAGAGCCTACTGCCTGAACGCCACCCTGGCGCCAAGTAATTACAATGCGGTGTATTATATCGGACCCATCACTAACAACCCGCAGCTTAATCAAATTACCAGCATCATGGCGCCCAAACAATATCCTTTTGGCGAAGAATCCAGTATCCAGCAGATTGTTTGGGATGTTACCGACAATGGACTAACGCTAACCGCCGCGCAGATACAATACCTGAATTCATTGCCATAGTGGTGTTTTGTTCCTTGCTAGTAAAAACCGGCGGTGAAAACCTCCGGTTTTTTTTATCCACATTTTGAACACTATTTCATTAAAAAAAATAACTTTGTTTTTTTATACCAAATAATTTTCAATGAAACAATACTTAGGACTGCTCGACCATGTGCTGCAAAAGGGAACCGCCAAAGCCGACCGGACCGGCACAGGCACCATCAGCGTGTTTGGTTATCAGATGCGTTTCGACCTGGATGAGGGTTTCCCATTATTAACTACCAAAAAGCTGCATCTGCGTTCAATAATACATGAATTACTCTGGTTTCTTCAAGGCAACACCAATATTAAATACCTGAAAGACAACAACGTTTCCATCTGGGACGAATGGGCCGACGAAAACGGCAACCTGGGGCCTGTGTACGGAAAACAATGGCGCTCATGGCAAACAGCCGATGGCAAGGCCATCGACCAGATTACACAATTGATACAGGCCATCAAAACCAATCCCGATTCACGCAGGCTTATCGTCAGCGCATGGAATATCGGCGAAATAGAAAAGATGGCGCTGCCGCCCTGCCATGTATTGTTTCAATTTTATGTTGCCGAAGGAAAACTATCCTGTCAGTTGTACCAGCGTAGCGCAGATATCTTTCTCGGTGTCCCCTTCAATATTGC
>DAONFU010000277.1:0-2081 GCA_035403765.1 Bacteroidales bacterium | reverse complement strand
GTAAATCGCCGGTTCCATCGAAGCTGTCAATTTTTGAAACAACCACTATGCACAAATCAGGCTTTCGGAGTGCCTGTTGGCAGGCTCCGTCCATCTGCCTATAGTGCTCTGCCGAAAGGGAATTATTCAGGGCGTTTGTTTTTTTTGCAATGAAGGCCTGGTCATTGATGACACGGTCGTTATAGCTGGTGGCTTTTTCTTTTGACGGACCGCAGGCAGACAGCTATAGTAGCGTGATAACAGCAAGGTGAGTGCGAAAAGGTTTTATCAATGCGTGTCAGGGAACAAGGGCCTTGGCAAGACTGTCTTCCTGAATCCTGAAATTGTATTTCTTTGAAAAAAGTTTCAGTTCGTCAGTCAGCATAGTGATTTTTTCTTTTATCCTAAAATCTATGGTGTCGGAAAGCCGCATAAACTTATCTTCGTCTTCGGAGGAATAATCGGCAGGGGGGATTTGCACTATCTGCAGTAGTTCGCGGTATTCATTTTTGCATAATATATCATATTCGGTAAGCAAAGCTAAAGCAGCATCTTTCAGTTGGCTGTTTTTATCAAAATCTTTCAGCGATGTAAGCCTGTTTCTTGAAAGGGCTATTTGCGACACCAGGTCCTTATATGCCTGTTCGATTTGTTTTTTGCCGGTATCGGCAACAATGGGTTTTTGTATGCTATCCGACTGAAAGGTAAACGGACTGGCGGCAAGTTTTTCTGTTTCGTTATTTATCAACCCTATGAGCGCTTCTTCTTTATCAAAAACATCTTCCAGGGGGGAAACAACGGCATCGTAATATTGTTCGGCTTTTTGGGGCGACGGCTTGCACGAAACCATTACCAGCACTATTGCCAGCGAGGAAAATACACCTGCATATTTCATCATAAAAAGTTTACGGTAAAATTATAAAAAGTTTTATTTCATTACGACAATAATCGGACAAGCGGCCAATTTGACCAGATCTTAGTAACTTTGCAGAAAAAACAATGACTAAAGTCGAGCTTCTCGCTCCCGTTGGGTCTTTTGAATCCCTTACTGCGGCGATACAAGGCGGTGCCGATGCCGTGTATTTTGGGGTGGGCAACCTGAATATGCGTTCCCGCTCTTCGGTTAATTTCACCATAAATGATCTTAATGAAATTGCAGCTGTTTGCCGCAAAAACAATATCAAATCTTATCTGACACTGAATACAATTATTTATGATAACGAAATTCAACAGATAAAAACAATACTGGATGCTGTAAAGGAAAGCCGTATTGACGCCGTGATTGCTTCTGATTTTTGTGTGATTGATCGGGCTCACCAAGCCGGTATTCCGGTGCATATTTCTACCCAATGCAATATAACCAATATTGATGCGCTGCGGTTTTACGCGAAATTTGCCGACGTGGTGGTTACTGCCCGCGAACTGCATCTCGACCAGGTGGCAGCCATTGTCAGGCAGATAGAACAAGAGCAAATCAAAGGCCCTTCCGGTGAATTGGTCAGGATCGAGGTCTTCGCGCACGGAGCTTTGTGTATGGCGGTTTCGGGCAAGTGTTACCTGAGTCTGCACGACAATAATCATTCAGCCAACCGTGGCGCCTGTTATCAACTATGCCGCAGAGCGTATATTGTTACCGACAAGGAAAGTGGTACTGAGCTGGAGATTGATAACGAATATATCATGTCGCCCAAAGACCTGTGCACCATAGGTTTTTTGGATAAAGTACTTAAATCCGGCGCCACCACCTTAAAAATTGAAGGCCGTGGCCGTTCCGCCGATTATGTAAAAACGGTTACGGCCTGTTATAAAGAAGCTATAAACAGTATTGTTGACGGCAGTTTTAGTGAAACAAAAATTCAAGCCTGGACCGACAGGCTGAAAACCGTTTACAACCGTGGTTTCTGGGATGGTTATTACTTAGGTCAGACGTTGGGTGAATGGAACAATGCTTATGGATCGCAGGCCGTGAAGGAAAAAGTGTATATAGGGATGATTACAAATTATTATTCGAAAATAAAGGTGGCCGACATTAAGGTGGAAACCCGCCCCTTGTCTGTTGGCGATGAAATAATGATTATCGGAAATACAACTGGCGTTTACGA
>DAONFU010000276.1:0-2120 GCA_035403765.1 Bacteroidales bacterium | reverse complement strand
ATAGTGCTTTTTCCCTGCGCGGAGAGTGCTGCAATAAGCAGGGCCACTCCGGCACGTATATCCGGCGATGACATGGATATGCCACGAAGCGGATGTTCGCGGTTCAGTCCGATTACCGTGGCCCTGTGCGGGTCGCAAAGGATAATCTTGGCGCCCATATCAATAAGTTTATCTACAAAGAACAGGCGGCTTTCAAACATTTTCTGGTGAATGAGTACGCTGCCCTTGGCCTGTGTAGCAACAACCAGCGCAACACTGATAAGGTCGGGCGTGAACCCCGGCCAGGTGGCATCGGCAATGGTAAGTATGGAGCCGTCAAGATAGTTTTCTATTTCATAGGTTTCCTGGGCAGGGATATAAATATCATCGTTTCGGCGTTCGAGTTTTATTCCCAACCTCTTGAATACGTCAGGTATCATGCCCAGATGGTCGTAGCCGGCATTTTTGATGGTAATTTCTGATTTTGTCATGGCGGCCAGGCCAATAAAGCTGCCTATTTCAATCATATCGGGCAACAAGCGGTGTTCACATCCGCGCAGTTCAGCGACGCCTTCAATGGTGAGGTAATTGGACCTTACGCCGCTGATGCAGGCACCCATATTGTTGAGCATATTGCACAATTGAACGATGTAAGGTTCACAGGCCGCGTTGAAAATGGTGGTTTTTCCTTCGGCCAGAACAGCGGCCATTATTATGTTGGCCGTACCGGTAACTGAGGCTTCGTCAAGCAGCATATAGCTGCCCTTGAGCCGGTCGGCATAAATCTTAAAAATGTTATTGCCGTAATTGTATTGAAATTGTGCGCCCAGTTTTTGAAATCCCAGGATATGTGTGTCCACCCTACGCCTGCCGATCTTGTCGCCGCCGGGTTTGGGCAGATAAGCATTGCCGAAACGTGTCAGCAGCGGTCCGATGAGCATCACCGACCCACGAAGGCTGGATGATTGTTGGATGAATTTTTCGGAAGAAATATAATCAAGGTCTATGTTGTCGGCTTTGAACGTATAGGTATCCGGTGCGATTTTTTCTACTTCCACACCCAGATCTGCCAGCAGGCCGATAAGTCTGTTGACATCCACAATATCGGGTATGTTACTAATCGTTACCTTTTCAGGCGTCAGCAGCACGGCGCTGATAACCTGTAATGCTTCATTTTTTGCACCCTGAGGGACAATTTCGCCTTTTAGGGATTTTCCTCCTATAACCTCAAATGTATTCATATAATTTTATTTTTTCAATAAAACCATTAGTAGCATGGATACAAAAAGTATGTTATCGACGGCTAATGTTTATTGCGGTTGTTGTGGCTGTTGTTGCTGTTGTTTTTTCTTTTTCCAGTTTTTGTCGCGGTATTTGTTGTTCTTGTTGTCTGACGGGCTGCCGGAGATTTTTTTGCGGGTGTTCACAGCAAGAAGGTCGCGGGTATTTTCCAGTTTGAAGTTCTCATTCAGTTTCAGTTTACCCTCAGATAGAATGGCAAGGTGTTCCAGGATAACCTCATCGGAAACAGAGTCGCGGTTCCAACTGATGTATAGTTTTTTCAGGTGATTGGCAATATAAAGTACCAGATGATTTTTTTCATCGCTTTCTTCCAGCTCGATAGCCCGGCTAATCATGTTTTCGATGTTTTTCCCGTACTGGCGGTATTTAATGAATTTGTTCGGGTAAGAACACTTAAACAGTTCATTTTCTTTTATTTCAGGGTCTGGTTTTGGAAAAGGCGCGTCAACATCCAGTTTGTAATCTGACATCATAAATAGATGATCCCACATTTTTTGTTTGAATTCGGCAGTGTCTTGTTTCTGACTGCCACAGAGTGTAGCCATGATGGCCACAATGGTGCGTGCTGCCTTGTTGCGTTGTTCCCGGTCTTCAATAGACAGGGTGTGTTCAATCATTTTGTGGATATTTCTGCCATATTCTGTGATATTCAGCAAGGGTCTGCCGGTATTATATTCCATTTCCATTCTGTGAGGTTAATTTTAAATTGAGTGTATTTTTCAGCAAAGATAAGAATTTTTTTGGGAGCCCAAGCGCAGAGAAACTCACGCACGAAGTTTGGATTACAAATAGGGTAACTGTGCGGCTGTTCATCAGCAATCAGTGCCGCTCTGCCAGCA
>DAONFU010000275.1:0-2142 GCA_035403765.1 Bacteroidales bacterium | reverse complement strand
GCCCACTGCCAGTTGCCGTTGTTGGCGGCCAGTTCATAATCAATTAGTTTTTGTGCAAAATATGTTTCTCCCCACCGCCAGTCAATCAAAAGGTGCTTCACCAGAAATCCGGCAGTGATCATACGCACCCTGTTGTGCATCCAGCCGGTGGCATTGAGTTCGCGCATACCGGCATCCACAATGGGAAAACCTGTCTCGCCGCGGCACCACCGTTCAAACTCCTGCTCGTTGTTACGCCAGGTAATGCCGTCGTATTTTTTTTTGAAACTTTCGGTAAGCACTTTCGGAAAATGCCATAATATCATCATAAAAAACTCACGCCATATCAGCTCATTGAGCCAGGTCTCATTAATAGCGGCGGCAGCAGCCAGTTTTCTGAGGCTTACCGTTCCGAAACGCAAGTGATGCCCAAGCCTGGTGGTTCCTGCCAAAGCTGGATAATCGCGGGTGGTGTGATAATCACGGATGATTGCTGTAGGTATTACAACTTTTGGCAAGGGGATGGTCCCGTTTATGTCATATATTGTATCAACAGGAAAACCAGCCGGCTGATGTTTTAACAAATGTCCTAATAGTTTTTCCGACTTATAACTGGGGATGCCCTCCTGAAGAAGTCTTTTCTTCCAAACTCTGGAATAAGGCGTGAAAACAGTATAAGGGGTATTGTCGGATTTTACTATTTCGGTGGTGTCATATAACACCTGGTCTTTAAATGTCTTAAAAGCCGTGCCTTTAGATTTCAACACTGCTGCCACTTCAGAGTCTCTTTGCATGGAATATGGTTCATAATCGGTATTGGTATAAACAGCGTGAATGTTCAGCTTTTCCGAAAGCATGGCAAAGACCTTTACAGGGTTTCCTCTAAAAACCTGCAAGCACGACCCAGCCGTGATCATTTTCTGGTTTAAGGCCGATAATGCGCTGCGTATAAAAAGTACCCTTGCATCCCCGCTGGTATCAACCTGTTCCAGTATATTGGTATCAACAATGAATACGGGCATTACAGGATATCCTGATGATAAGGCTTGATAAAAACCAGCGTTATCATCTATCCGGAGGTCTCTGCGAAACCAGAATATCACAATCTTTTCGACCTTGTCCTGGCTGGTATTGTGTTCCATATAATAAAATGAAGGTGTAATATAATAGTAAGACTTCTGATTTTACAATCCTATATCAAAGCCAGCCCGTATCACAGGGTTATTGTATAAAACATAGGGTGATTCATTGAAATTCCATAAAACCATTAAGGTAATGCACGACCTCCCGAAAACCCGCTGCCGGTAACCAATGCCCGCCAGCACATTCGACAGAGTAATCCACTCGGGCAGGTTCGTAGAGCTGAAAACATTGGTTTTGTAAGCCATAAACTCATATTCGCCATGAGCATAAATGGCATTAAAAAACGGGAAATGCAGATTGGTAAACACCCTGCCTCCCAGCACGTGCATACTAGCTTTTGGTGTGTAGCGGTGGTCGGCAATATACTGATAGGTTAGGCCAACGCCTGCAGAGATATTTTCAAGGATATAGTATCCGAACTGGGGCGAAACATCTATCATCGTAACCGTACCAAACTGCAAGCCCAGGTTTCCCCCCGTAAAGAAAGTTTTTTTAAAAGGCTCCTGAAAACTGCGGCTGTTTGTCAGGCCGGTTTCCTCCTGTGCGTTGAGCCCTTGAAAGGCCCCACACATCATGGCCGTCAGCAGGAAAAAGTATATTAATGAGTATTTTTTCATCAGCTTTTTGTTATAGACATGCAGATTAATGAAAGTAAAAGTACAAAAAAGTCAGTATCAGGTGTCCTTATAATATAAATATTGTATAAAAAGGGTGATAGCTAGGGAAAATTCAAAAAAAATAAAAAAAAAGTAAAAAAAAGCTTGGAGAATAAAAAAAAGGTTTACCTTTGCACTCCCATTTGATAATAAGGGTTGAAAAAAGACGTTCTTTAAAAATATTTTCGGTTTTATCACATTGGTTTAGAATGTTTTAAAAAATATTTTAAAAAAAAGTGAAAAAAAATTTGGAGATAAAGAAAAAGTGAGTAATTTTGCAACCCCATTTGATGAAAATGGAAAATTGAAAAACAAGTTCTTTGAAAATATTGAAGAAGGTAAGAAAAGAGTGAATATCTCTTGT
>DAONFU010000274.1:0-2148 GCA_035403765.1 Bacteroidales bacterium | reverse complement strand
TGGGGGATTCCCTCTCCATTGTGGCCACCGGAGCTCTTTCCTATACCTGGTCGCCGGATGAAGGCCTCAACACCACGTCGGGTAATTATGTTATAGCCAATCCTTCGGCCACCACCGTATATACCGTGGTTGGGACAGATGGAAACAGTTGTGCATCCACGGCTACCCTGCAGGTTTATGTGGCGCCCATTCCCGTTGTAGATATCACCACCGAAAATCCATCGGTTTGTCCGGGCAACTTCATAAATCTTTACGCCACTCCAGGATTTAATTCATACTATTGGACCGAGGGCGGAGATAATGATTATACTTCTGTTGACCACGGCGGGTTGTTTTTTGTACAGATTTGGGATTCACTGAACTGTACCTCCTATGACAGCATATTTATTGAAGAAGAATGTCAAACCACGATTTTCATTCCTAACACCTTCACGCCTAATGGCGACGGCATGAACGACGTTTTCAGCGTTATTGGCGAAAACATTGAGGCGCTGGAGATATGGATATACAACAGGTGGGGACAGGTGGTTTATTATTCTGACGATGTCCACTTTGCCTGGGATGGCCGCTACAATGGCGCCCCGGCAATGCAGGGAGTATATACCTATTATTTAGAATACGAATCCTATTATGCAAAAATGATTACCAACCTGCAATCGAAAACAGGTATTATCAATATTATAAGGTAAAAAACGTAATAACTTGTACAATACAAATTTTTTGTATCCTGGATAAGCATTCAAAATTGAAAAGATTGCTTAAACGGTATCCATAAAACTCCGTTCAATTCTATTGAATAAAACAATGCCAAGCAGAAGTACAACAATGGCAAATGCAGCGCTATAACCCAGGTAAAACCAGTTAAAGGTTCCCGATCCTAAAAAAGCATATTTAAAGGTTTCGACAATTGAGGTCATTGGATTAATTAATACCAGCGTTCTAAGTTTTCCGGAAAAAAATGATAAGGGAAAGATAACCGGGGTGGCATACATTAACAGTTGTACGCCAAAAGTAACCAAATGCTGAAGATCGCGGTATTTGGTTGTCAGGGACGAAATAATGATACCAATTCCAAGGCCCAGACAAGCCATTATAATTATCAGTATCGGGAAAAGCAATAAAGCCGTATTCACATTAACAGGCATCCCTTGAAAATAAAAATAAATAAGAAATCCAAGGAACATGAGCAGTTGTATTCCGAAACTAACAAGATTTGAAATAACTATTGAAATGGGAACTGTTAACCTTGGAAAATATACTTTGCCAAAAATTCCCGCATTGCTTATAAAAGTATTGGATGTTTTGGTCAGACATAATGAAAAATAACTCCAACAAACAACACCGGCCATATAAAAAAGAGACTGAGGCACGCCATCAGTGGGAAGCTTTGCAACCCGGCCGAAAATTATAGTATAGGTTATCGTCGTAAACAAGGCCTGTAAAAGGTACCACAGCGGGCCGAGAATAGTTTGTTTATAAATGGATACAAAATCTCTTCGAACAAATAATAAGAGCAGGTCTCTGTATCTCCATACATCCCTTAAGTGAAAATTAAACCAATTGGTTCTCGGCCTAATTACTTCTGTCCAGTTTTCAAGATCTTTTTCCATGAGATTTTTGAGAAACACAAAAATACATTTTTTTTCAAACCGAATGGCCGGTTAAAATACTTTCAAAATTAATGTTAATGATACAAAAAAACATAATAAATCCTTTGCTGCGGAGGAATCACCATTCTTTGTTAGGTATTTTCTTGCTTTTGATTTAAGAATAATGATTAACGAAGTTTGATTTAAGAACATCGGCCTCCTGACAAAAAATTCTGGAAAAATCTGACATCATACTTCTGAAATCTGACTTCTCATCGTTCCTTGTTCCCTGCTTGCTGCAGGCAAGAATAGTTGTTTTTTTTGAATTTTGCAAAAATGCACGCGTTACAAACGTGCGCGTACAAGGGTTCCGGTGGCTTCGAGAGCCTCAGCCACCGTTAAAGAATAATCATAGCCGCTGCCTGAGGTACTCGAAGGCAGCAGGGAACCGGTGGCTTCGACTCCGCTCACCGACGAGAGCCTCAGCCACGGTTGGGAGGCTCAGCCACCGTCATAAGCACTGCCGATACAGCCATGATTATTTTCCCAGCGAAGCCAG
>DAONFU010000273.1:0-2155 GCA_035403765.1 Bacteroidales bacterium | reverse complement strand
AAAAAGGAGAAAATGATCCCGCCCTGTCTTTGGCATCAAGAAATGCCAGAATCACCGCCGAATGGAAATTGACGGCCATTGAAGGAACAAGAACCCAGGTTACCGGAGGCAATACAGTGGTAACCACTGTCAAATATGACGGATCAATTCTTACATTTACACAGGGCGGTAATAGCGTAACCGCAACAGGAACCTATACCATGACTATCGAAAAATGGGGAAAAATGTCATGGGCCGAAACATACACTGTTGGTGGAAATACCGATGTTCAATCAGGTACAGGATATTGGGAATGGGCTGATTCTGATAAAAACAAAAGTTATGTAATGCTTGATGGAGGCGATCATTTGTTTGGGGGCGGTTTATGCCGCATCGACAGGCTTGCCACCAAAGAACTTGTCATAATTGATGAAGGCAATTCTAATGACAATGGCGACACCGATGTGTGGAGTTATAAATATACTTTTGAAAAGCAAAAATAATTTTTCTTTTTATTGAAAAAGGCTGTTCTGACGAAGGTTGGAACAGCCTTTTTGTTTTTACTGGCATAAAAGCAATCACTCGCATTTTTCTTTGATTCTATGATAAAAATTAGTGTTTTGCAATTTTTATGGAGCCCCGGAACAGATGTTTTGACTGCTTATTCCAGGCGAACGAAGCACCTCTTCGCTTTAGCTGGAGAGGCCGGGTTTGAGTGGAAGCAGTGCACCATACAACCTTGGGTATCTTGACAGATTTGAGTTATCAGAACTTCTATTGCCTCGATTTTCTTGCTTTAAAGACGTACTGTCAAGGTATAAGAGATGCTCATAAAATTATTGGTAGCAAAATGGTGCTAACAAAAAACGAAAAACCTAAACGATAGTTCAGTCGTTATAATTTTTAAAAGTCAGCACAGCAGTGATTGTACCGCATATCAGCAGGCTGGCGGCACTGCCGATGGCAGCATTGATAAGTTTTTTGCGCCTTGCTACCTGTTTAAAACCGTCCACATAATACTCATCGTTAAGTTTTTCGGGAGGGAAATATTTCTTGGCCTTAGGCAATGTCGGCATGGCCGACACAAGGCCCACATATACGGCAGGCACCGCCACACCCCACATACCTAAATAAAACATTCCTGCACCGGTGACGGCGCCAATGGCCGAAGCCCAGGGCGCATGATAACGGTACTGCGCGAGGTTTTCGCCAGCCACAAAACTGCTCATTTCCTCCAGAGTCATTGTTTCTTCATCGGTGGCCAGCGGGGTGTACAAAATCCTGCTGACACTGTCCTTATAATAAATGGCAAAAATATCGTCGCGCTGAAAATCTTTGGTTTTGAATTTTTTCTTTTTCTGCACTTCAAACCTCAACACGGTTTCGGCCTTGTTGAAGGCCACCACTTTTCCTTTGAAGTGTTTGCCGCTATTCATTATCAGCGAATCCTGGGCCCACAGGCTCATTATCCCGTTCAAAACACAAAAGAAAAATACGATTGCTTTTTTCATAAAAGCGGGTTTTTATTTTCAACAAAGATAAATTCAATTATTGAACAGGCATTTAAATAGTTTCATAATTTTGTAAAAAACACTGTGATGAATATCAAACTGGGTAACATAAAAAAACTGATAGTTGTCGGCGACAGGGTGCTGATAAAGAAAACTAAATCCAGCGACAGAACCAAAACAGGATTGTTATTGCCTCCCGGGGTAAGCGAAAAAGAAGATATACAAACTGGCTATGTAATAAAAACCGGCCCGGGCTACCCCATTCCGTTTCCTCAGGAAGACGAGGAACATTGGAAAGAATCCGACAAAAAAGTAAAATACCTTCCGCTGCAGGCCAAAGAGGGCGACATGGCTATTTATCTGCAAAACCAGGCCTACGAGATAGAATTCGACAAAGAAAAATTTTATCTGGTTCCCAATTCGGCCATACTGTTACTGTACCGCGACGAATAAAGTGGTCCGATACCTTTCGGCAGCCGACTTATACAAACCTTACGCCCTGTTTTTTTGAACGCGATGGTAGTTTTTGTTGGATAGTACTCTCAATCTTCTTGTCCACCATTCGGCCAGAATGAGGTACATGGCAGGAACCACCACCAATGTCAGTATTGTGGCAAAACTTAATCCGAAGATGATGGTCCAGGACAGGCTGCGCCAGAACATTA
>DAONFU010000272.1:0-2172 GCA_035403765.1 Bacteroidales bacterium | reverse complement strand
AAACCCGACAATTACGAAGTGTATTACTGGCTGGGATTGTATTATTACAAAAACGAACAGTATGCCGTCGCGCTTGAAAACCTTGATAAATCGATTAGTCTGAATCAAAAAAAATCAGATATCTATTCGTGGCGGGGACTGGCGCGTTATAAGCTTAAACAGCTTGATGGCGCTATTGAAGATTATTCGATGGCAATACAGATAAATTCTAACGATGCTGCGGCTTATGTGAACAGGTCGGTGGCATATTTTGACAAAGGTAATTACACACAGGCCTGGGAAGACATCAATACTGCCGGCCGTATGCGTTACCCGCTCGACAAGCCATATTTTATGAAGTTAGAGGCTATCGTGATGAAAAATAAGAAGTAAAGCCTGTTTGATTTACTAAATAACAGAAAATTGTATTACGCGTTTTCAGGCCATTTTATATACCATGGCATTGATATTCATTCCGGCGCCTACGGAGGCAAACAGCAATAGATCGCCGCTGTCAATCTGGTGGGGTGGCAGCAATTTTTTCAGGATGAGGTCGAGCAGGGTAGGCAGCGTGGCCACTGAAGAATTGCCGAGCCATGCGATGGACATCGGCATAAAGTTTTCGGGAACTTCTTTCAGCCCAAACAGTCCGAACAGTCTTTTGATTATGGCGTCATCCATTTTACCGTTGGCCTGATGTATCAGGATTTTTTTTATTGAGGGTAGCGCGGTGCCGGATTTTTCAAGACATTCTTTAATGGCCAACGGTACTGTTTCAAGCGCATACTGATAGAGCTTCCGGCCATTCATCTTGAGAAACAAATTGTCTTTTGGGATGTAGGAAGGATTGTTGGATTTTCCCATAAACAGCATATTGGCGTATAACAAGGTGTCTGATCTCGTATTGTGGGCCAGTATTCCTATAGGGGTGGCACTTTCCCTGGCTTCGAGCACGGCAGCGCCTGCGCCGTCGGCATATAGCAGGCTGTCTCTGTCGTGAGGATCGGAAACCCTCGACAATACCTCGGCACCGATAACAAGGATTTTTTTTGCATCTCCTGAACGAAGGTAATAATCGGCTTGTATTATGGCCTGAAGCCAGCCCGGACAACCAAAAGGAAGGTCGTAAGCCACGGTTTTGGGATTTTTTATTGCCAGCTTATGTTTCACTCGTGCAGCCAGGCAGGGGACAATGTCGGTTCTGTTGGTGTTGGCTTTTATGTCACCAAAATTATGGGCAACAATAATGTAATCCAGGCTTTCTTTGTCGATGTTCGCTGTCATGATGGCTTCAGCGGCAGCATAAAAGGCTATGTCGGAAGTAACAAGGTCGTCCGAAAGGTAACGTCTTTCAGCAATCGTGGTAATTTCCTGAAATTTATCAATAATATCCCTGTTGGGATTTTTGAGTTTTAAACCATCAGAATCAAAAAATTCGTGATGAATAAAGTCCTCATTGCTGACTTTCTTTGGTGGAACATAGCTTCCTGTGCCTGTTATCACGCTAAAGAATTTCTGATTCATAATTGATGTTGTGTTGGTTAATGAAATTTATGGCTAGTAAGTAAGGAAGAATAGCAATATTTTTTTAAATAGATGTATTTATGGATAAATAATTTGTAAAGATAATGAAATTTTCTAAATAAGAGAAATGTAATTGGCCAACAGCAATATTATCAGGGATATGGCATAGTTTCTAACTTGGTGCAGCATTCATTATAATTCGATATATTTCTGAAATAAAAGCTGTAAATAGGCCTTGCCTTGCTGTTGTGTTTTTTGTGGCTTGCAGCCTTTTATTTTTATCCTGATATCAGAAAAGGCTTTGAGGTTATGGTCATAGATGATGTCCGTGCTGTCGGTAATAAAGCCAAAACCATCATCAAAGGAATAAAATGCAAACCCGTGGCAATACTTGTTCATGATATTTTTTCCCCAGGCGAATCCCGTGTTTTCAATCTTCAGTTGTGCTAATAATGTGGGAGCAATATCTACATGCGAAATGATTTTTGAGGATGTTTTTCCCCTGTATTCAGGCTTGAGTGCGTTGCCATACAGCAATAGCGGGATATGATGCCGTTCAGGTGTATTATAGGCTCTTTCCAGGGGGTGTTTATGGGCATGGTCGGCGGTGATGATAAATAGTGTGTTGTCGTACCACGCTGTTTTTTTTGCCTGTTGAAGGTATTCGTA
>DAONFU010000271.1:0-2198 GCA_035403765.1 Bacteroidales bacterium | reverse complement strand
CTGCAAATTTATACTCTTTATTTTGATTTTCAAAGTTAAAAAATGTTAAAATGGTATTTCGGAGTTTTCGGGTTCGTAAAAATTAGTATATGGCGTTATTTGTTGTTGTTCTACGTATTCGGGATAGCCGAACTTATTAAGCGGGTTCCAATCATCAACCTGAATAAATCTGTTTTTCAACCTATCGAATTTCAAGTCAACCTCGCCTGGTATGCCGTTTAACTTTTGCTTTTTGATTTTCCGGCTTATGAATTTTACCATCGTGTTTTCGCTGTCGGAAGTATAAAATGGCCTGTGAGTGAATAAAATATTATCAGCCTTGTTATTCCACATTGCGCCCCCTGACAAATCGAACACATCAGGACAATCATAATCCTGCTTGGTTTTCGTTAGGCCTCCTTTCGGGTGCGCTATAATCACATAGAATACATTTTGCTCAACCGCAAATCTTTTAGCCGTTGTAAGATACTTAGATAAATATAAATCCTCCCGGCCACCGGCTTTCGATAAATCATTTTCTAACTGGTTGTATGGGTCGGTTATGCAGCCATCAATATTGTGTTTTATTATCAATTCACGGTAACGGTTGTGCATATATTCTGGCGTTGGACTGTCGTTTTTCGGGTATATCAGGTAAAAGTATTCACGTATGAAATCCATCGCATCTACAAGCTCCTGTTTACTCATCTGGTTATGGTGATGTCGTTCGGTACTTTTTCCGACGTAGCTATGTATTAAATCTTTGTAAAACTCCTCCTCCGGCATATTTTCTGGACTGAAAACTCCCCATCTATAACCATCTTTTACAGTTTTCGCAAGTGCCAACTGATACATCATAGCACTTTTGCCGTGATTTCCTATTCCCGCCATCAGCGTTATCTCGCCACGTTTCCACCGGAAGTGTTTATCAATCTCGGGATAGTGTGTCGTTTCACCCTGACTTGTGCCGTTTTCAAAGGTATAAATTATCTTTTCTCTTATATTGTCAAGATAAATAACATCTTTGGCAGGCTCGTCTTCAATGATAATATCCTGATTGATTATTTCCTCGTACCTGACCTTAAATGTATCTTCGTATATTGGAAATTGCTTTCCGCTATCTATTGACTTTTGTATGGCAACACAGGCCATTTTAAAGTCATCAGGGTTTTTCTTGTTGATCTCGTACTCCAAAATTTGCACGGCCACGTGCTCCTCTACTAATCCGCCACCAATAAACCCACCGGCCAGGTATGCAGCCTTAACAAGTTTTTTATGTTTTTCACCATCAGCGGCACTCCGGATTATCTCAACTGCCAAATCAAGTTTTTTATAATCGGTTTTTTTCGCTTCAATTATTGGCTTGAGTTCCTTTGTTTCAACAATCTTACCTTTGTCGGTGAATACCTTTGAATTTTCGTTCAGGTATAATTCGGGATCATAACTTGCAAAACAAACACGGCTTATATTTTTAGAAGTGGTGTCAAGTGTCGGATATTTTTTTATTAAACCGTAATAGTATTTTTCATGATTTTCAATTTCAGGCGGTATCTTAACCAAAACTTTTAACCCATCCCCGGAAGGCGAAATAAATGCCGCAAAGGTATATTCATCTTTGCAAATTTCCGCTTTAAACTCCGGCAGGTTTTCAACGTGGTCAAAATCCAAAATCACCAGGCCAGAATGTTCTATAATTTTATCGTCGTAACGGCTCTCGAATTTTCCGCTAAAGCATATCGAAGGCAGGAAGTATTTTATTTTCGACCTGTCGGCTTTCTCTGTCGCTTGTCGCAGCCGGTGTATTTTTTCCGCCCATCTGCCTGTTTTGATAAAATGCAATACCCTTTGCGCCTTTATGTAGTTCTGGCTTTCTTTGTCGTACACATCTCTGTAAACAGTGATTATCATTGTGGCTTCCTTTCCATATCTAAGTATGTAACGCCTTTGCCCTGCAACCTGAGCCACTCGTTGTATTCCTCTTTTTTCTGTTCAGGTGTTTTAATTACAGGTATGCTGTTTAATAAATCAACAGGAAGGTTATTTAAAAACGTAGTAAAGTTTTTCATATACGTTTTTGTGGCTGTACAATTTTTGATGTAGTTTTCAATTATCGTTTTTAGTTCGGTTTCGGAATATTTGTCGAGCAGTTTTTTAATCTGCTCTTTGTTTTTTTCACACTTGCCATTACTTGCATTCCTTATTGAACATTTTGTAGGATA
>DAONFU010000270.1:0-2207 GCA_035403765.1 Bacteroidales bacterium | reverse complement strand
TATTTATTGCACGCGTTGCGAATGCGCGCTTATTGGGAAAAAAACAAACAACAGCAAAAGCCGCAAAGATTTAAACAATATTCTCAAAAAATGTTAATGCCCTACGGGCAAGCCTTTATCCTAGGGTATATTATTCTATTGATATGAAAGCCCTACGGGCTATTGATGATATTCTTTGCGCCAACCCAACAGCCACGAGGCTGCCGGCGCGCCTTATCCTGTCACTTGCAGAGGGCAACCGAAAAGTATTGTAAAAAACTTACCTGGTTTTAAATCTTTACCTCGTAGGGCTTATACTCAGCCAACGCCGGTTTTTAGTCATACCGCAAACAATCGCATAGCCACTGCAGAGCAAAGCTAAGGTTATTTAGCATTAACAAAGTGTGTTTGTTTTTATTGCACGCGTTGCGAAGGCGCGCGTACCGGGCATTTACTGGCAGCGCGATTTTGAACATGGGAAAGGGGAATTCAATCCTGCCGCCAATCACACCATTTGTTTTTTAACCGCCTATGCGTATAACTGTATTTGTTTTCCCAAACTATGTTTATTAAATTTGCGTTTCTATTCCTTGCGAACATCTGGTAAAATAACAATTAAAATCAAAAAAATGAACCTAACCAAAAAATTAAAAAAGGCTGGCTACGACCTTATTGACAGCCCCGTCAGAAACCATAAAAATTTACAGCTATGGTTAAAAAAACCTGCCGACAGTATTGAATTGTTATGCGATAACGTTTCGCAGGTGTTTAACAGCAACGTGAAACTGATAGAGCATAAGGATGCGGCCTTGAGTGTTAGCAGCGCCGACAAGGACGATTATGGCTTTTATGTGGGTGTTTCCGTTTTGGAAGATATTTTGCAATCGCTGGGATTGGGCAATTTCGACATTTCGGCCAACATCCAAAAAGGGAAAACATTAAGCATTGCCTACGATAATTCCACTACAAGTACCTGCGATATGAACGAGGTCAGGAACTATTTATATAGAGCTAAGCTGGTTGGCACCAATCCCGCCTTGTTAAACAACCTGTTTCGCGATCAGGTGATTATTATTACCGGAATTATTTACGCAAAAAAACTTTCGGTAGAAATAGAAACCAAATTTGAGCTGGATGTTGATTTTTTAGCAAAAATTAATAAACTGGCAGATGGCAAACTCAATTTTTCAACAGACAACACGCACGTGCTGAAAATGGAGTCGCCGGGCAACACCACATTTCCGGTAGCTGTGAAAGCCAGCAGATTGCTTTTTTCCGAAGGAAAATTCAAAGACCTGAATCTGATTAGCGATAACAGAAATTTTTTCTGAGCAGGGGCTTGCTTTAGGAAAAAAACGCGTATAATGTAGTCTTTATGCCTGTTTATTTTCAGGCCTTGTCATAATTATTGCCTGACAAATTTTCCGCTGATAATTTTATATTTCAAGGGATAATCTTCGCAGTCATCACCCTCACAGGAGATATCCAGAATCAGGTCTTTGGTTAACGCAAAATCAATAACCGAATAATAATCGAAGTAATAATCATCCCAATAATCATAAACCAGCATCTGGTCCGAAAAATAGCCCTTGGTATCGTAAATAAACAATTTGGTAGTGATATCGTTTCCCACAAATAAACCAAAATAGTTTTTGTCGATACTGAATTTTCCTTTCAGCACGTCAGATGATTTATTAAGTTGTTCTGTTCTTGAGGTAACAGGCAGCGACACGTCTTTGAATTGTTTCAGAATTTCGGGGAAATCGGCAAACGACATTTTTTTATAGAATTGGTCCACCAGGGTTTGTTTATCTGCCATTGGGGGCTCCTGCGCAGAAAGTATTGGGCCGGCAAACAGGCATAAAAGAGTTATGATAAAAAAGTATTTTTTTTTCATGGGTTGATTTTTTGTGAATGCTTGCTTAAAATTTGTTCAAAATTATGAATTTTAGGGTATTGATAATAAAAAAAACAATTCTCTACCCAGAGGTTTTTTTATAGTTTTTGTTATGTAATTATGTCAAACACCGGACATGTTAAGCTGCAAAAAAGCGATGTCCAGGGTGAGGTTTTTCCCTTGCCTGGCGTGCGAAACAAAGTATTTTGCAAAAAAAGTTTTTTTTTCATAAAACTTTCATAATTTTGCACCCTCATTGTCCCGTGGTGTAACTGGCAACACGTCTGACTCTGAATCAGAAGAGTTCAGGTTCGACCCCTGACGGGACAAC
>DAONFU010000269.1:0-2214 GCA_035403765.1 Bacteroidales bacterium | reverse complement strand
CGTCGTTATTGGTGAATACAGCTCCGCCATCACCGTAACATCCCAGATTTTTGGAGGGGAAAAATGAAGTGCAGCCTACGATGCTGATAGAGCCTGTTTTTTTTCTGGACCCATCGTTAAAAATATATTCAGCTCCTATGGCCTGGCAGTTGTCTTCAATAACATGAAGATGATATTTTTCTGCAATAGCGGTGATGGCTTCCATGTCGGCCGACTGCCCAAAAAGATGTACAGGCACGATGGCTTTGGTTCTGGGAGTGATGGCGCGTTCGATGGCCTCGGGGTCGATATTGAATGTGTCGGGGCATACATCTACCAGGACGGGAGTCAGCCCCAGCAGGGCAATTACTTCAGCAGTGGCTATGAAGGTAAAAGAGGTGGTGATAACTTCGTCGCCCGGTTTTAATCCCAACGCCATCATCGAAACCTGTAAGGCATCGGTCCCGTTGGCACAGGGGATTACATGGTTTACGCCAAGATAGGATTCAAGGTTTTTTTGAAAACGGGTTACTGCAGGTCCGTTGATAAAAGCTGTGGAATCAAGTACTTCATGAATGGCTGCATCTATTTCGGGTTTAATATCCTCGTATTGACTTTTTAGGTCAACCATGGCGATTTTTCGCATATGTTGAATTGTTTATATGATGTTAATTTTTTTTTAAGTTGCAAAGATATGTTTTTTTAGAATACGCACGTAGTCAAAATGATATTGTTTGCGGTTACCGAAAAAAAATTGTTACAGGGCAATAATATTATTTATGAACGGTTAAACAATACGGACTGTTTTTTGGTTAATTTTGCCCTCAGAAATGAAGATGAAGAAATTATTAATTTTTTTGGTTGTTCTTTTTTTGTGCATACAGGCGCGCCCTCAGGTTAGTGTTAAGGATTCCTGCATATTTTCCACTATGCTTTATGCCACTTTTTCTTATCAGCTCCCGGGTGGCGACCTGGCCAAAAGGTTTGGCGGCAACTCTGCGGTGGGCGGAGGTTTTCAGATAAAAACAAAAAAAAACTGGCTGTTCGGGGCGGAGGGTAATTACCTTTTTGGTAATGTAGTAAAAAATCAGTTTGGCATTTTGGATAATATTGCCACTTCAGATAGTTTCCTGATCACTGCCGACGGACAATATGCCGATGTGTTTTTCAGCGAACAGGGTTTTGCCGTCAGCCTCAGTACCGGCAAGGTCATTCCGGTGTTTAAATCCAATCCCAACAGCGGCATCCTGATAAAGTTACAGCCAGGTTTTGTGCAGCACAAAATAAAAATAGTCAACCCCAACAATACCGTTCCTCCGCTCCGGGGCGATTATAAAAAAGGCTACGATGAATTGGCCAACGGATTTTCGATTACCGAATTTGTGGGGTATATGCATATGGGAAATAAGCGGCTGGTATCATTCTATGCCGGGTTTGAATTTACCCAGGCATTTACCAAATGCCGCAGGCTCTATAATTTTAACACCAGAATACGCGATACGGAACAGAAATTTGATTTTTTCTATGGCCTTCGTGTCGGATGGTTGATTCCGCTGTATAAAAGGGCTCCCAAGGGTTATTATTTCTAAAAAATCTGCTGATGTTTTTTTTATACACCGTATCAGTATCTGTTTATACCGCATTTATAAAAATTGCATCCCTGTTTAATCTTAAAGCCCGCCAGTGGTCGCAAGGTCGGAAACACTGGCACGACAGCCTAAAACAGGCGGTGACAAAAGATTATCGCTGGGTATGGGTTCATGCTTCCTCGCTTGGCGAGTTTGAGCAGGGGCGACCGGTGATGGAGGCTTTCAGGCAAAAATATCCGCAGTATAAAATATTACTTACTTTTTTTTCGCCCTCGGGCTACGAAATCCGCAAAAACTATAATGGGGCTGACCTTGTGTGTTATTTGCCTGCCGATACCCCGGGAAATGCCCGTAAATTCATTGAAACCGTGGAGCCGGCGATGGTTTTTTTTATTAAATATGAGTTTTGGTTTAATTACATTCAGCAGATAAACAAAAAAAATATTCCGCTGTATTTCTTTTCAGTGAAATTTCGTCCCGGGCAACATTTTTTTAAGTGGTATGGAGGCTGGTTTCGCACGATGCTAAAAAAGATAAACTGGATATTTGTTCAGGATGAAAGTTCAAAAAACCTTTTATATCATGTTGGGATAACCAATGCTTCGGTATCGGGGGATACCCGTTTTGACAGGGTGCTGAGTGTGTC
>DAONFU010000268.1:0-2224 GCA_035403765.1 Bacteroidales bacterium | reverse complement strand
ATGCGGGCAAGAAACTTCAGTTGATGCCCCTTGTCAATAAGTTCTTTTCCGATAATAAAACGGCTGTTCACAACAACACCATCATATTCATTGATCATCGGTTCCAGTTCCGAAGAATCTTTCAATATTTTTACCACACACGTATGCCCGGCCTGCTGAATTTTCTCAATAAAATATTCATGTATTTTCGAAACAATAAGGATTTTCATTCAAATCAATTCTTTACCGCAAATTTAGTGAAATTAAGAATAAGAGAATTGAAGTTTCAGCCAAAACAAAACATTTTCAAATTGAATAATTTTCATATTGATTAATTGTCCCATTTTCAAATAGATATTTTAAAAAATATGTTTTAACATTCAATTCTGAATTCATAATTCTGACTTCTGAATTTATTTTACCTTTGTTTTATGCAAAAAGCCACTCAATATAAACTTTCGGACTGGCTCCCCGTCAGCAAAGAAGAACTCGACAAACGCGGTTGGGATTATGTGGATGTGATTATTGTCAGCGGCGACGCTTACGTGGATCATCCATCTTTCGGCCATGCCATGATTGCGCGGCTTCTGGAGAAAGAAGGGCTGCGCGTAGCAATCCTCCCCCAACCCAACTGGCGCGACGACCTCAGGGATTTTAAAAAGCTGGGCAAACCACGCTTGTTTTTCGGCGTTACGGCAGGCTGCATGGACTCCATGGTAAACCACTACACCGCTTTTAAACGATTACGCAGCAACGATGCTTATACGCCGGGAGACAAAGCAGGATTCAGACCCGACTATGCTTCGGTCGTTTACAGTAACATCCTCAAAAGATTGCACCCTGATGTTCCCGTGGTGCTGGGAGGCGTGGAGGCCTCGCTGCGCCGCCTCACTCATTACGACTATTGGTCGGACACCTTGAAGCCCTCCATACTGATTGACTCCGGTGCCGACCTGCTTGTTTACGGCCAGGGGATAAGCCCCCTGAAAGAACTGATAAAACACCTACAGAACGGTGGTTCCATCGACACTGCTCACGAGATAAGGCAGATAGCTTATGTTGTAAAACCTGATAAACTGGCTGACGATAAAAATTCTATCTTGCTCCCATCCCATGAGGATTGTTTAAAAGACAACAGTAAGTTTGCAGAAAGCTATTGCACCATCGAAACCGAATCGAACAAAATGCACGCCAAAAGGCTGTTACAGCTTTGCGGCGACAGATATGTTGTGGTAAATCCCCAATACTTGCCCATGTCCACAGCCGAACTCGACAGCGCCTACGATCTGCCCTACACGCGTATGCCACATCCCCGCTATATGAAAAGAGGCAGCATCCCTGCTTATGAGATGATTCGCCATTCTATCAACACACACACGGGATGTTTCGGCGGTTGCAGCTTTTGTTCCATCTCCATGCACCAGGGAAAATTTGTGGCCAGCCGTTCCGAAAAATCCATACTGCTTGAAGCCGGTAAGATGAACGCTATGCCGGATTTCAAGGGAAACCTTAGCGACCTGGGCGGGCCTTCGGCCAATATGTATCAAATGCAGGGCACCAACCTCGAAATGTGCGAAAAATGTGCACGGTACTCATGCATTCATCCTAAGATATGCCCCAACCTGAATGATAACCATGGCCCAATAATAGATATTTATAAAAAAGTAAGCGCCGTAAAAGGAATAAAAAAACTATTTATCGGCAGCGGCCTGCGCTACGATTTGTTTATTGGCCGAACGCCTGTGGAAGATAAAGAGAAACACCTCACTGAATATTTCACCCTGTTGGTTGAAAAACACGTATCGGGAAGGCTGAAAGTAGCCCCTGAGCATACTGTTGGCAAGGTGCTGGCCATCATGAGAAAACCTTCTTACGCTCTATACAAACAGCTGCAGGAGCAGTTTTATAAAATATCGCAGAAAGCAGGCCTGCGACAACAGCTTATACCATATTTTATCTCCAGTCATCCGGGCTGCACTCTGGCCGATATGGCCGAATGTGCCCTGGAAACAAAAAACGCCGGCTTGCAGCTCGAACAGGTGCAGGACCTTACGCCTACGCCCATGACCCTCGCGTCGGTTATGTATTACACAGAGACAGATCCCTATTCCGGCAAAAAACTTTCTATTGCAAAAAAAATAAACGAAAAACGCGAACAAAAGATGCTGTTTTTCTGGTATCTGAAAGAAAACCGGCAGGAAATCATTCACATCCTGAAAAAAAGCGGCCTCTCGCAATACATCTC
>DAONFU010000267.1:0-2226 GCA_035403765.1 Bacteroidales bacterium | reverse complement strand
ACCACAGTACGTGAACGGTATTTTTTTATGAGATTATCCGTGCGTAGGATCATGTGTTAATATCAGAATTGTTGCAAAATTACATTAAAAATTAAACCGCAGCGAGGCCATCACTATAAATTTATTGGTATGGGGGTGGTCCAGGTAGTTTAATCGCCAGATACCGTCGATACGCAAAAATTTAAAAATGTTTTCGATACCTACGCCGGCCTCACAATAAGGCCCTTTGTTTAAAAAATAAGTGCTTTCTGGAAAAAAATTATAATCTTTGTTTTTGCTGGTGATGCTTCCAACCAGTCCCCTGAAATGCACTACTTCACGCCATCGTAATTTTTTTATCAGGGGGATGCGGTTCAGAAAAAAACCGTCGAAGTGGTGAGTGTAATACCAACTGAAATAAGCATCACTGACAAATTCATAATAGTTCATAGTGTTAAAAGCATATTCATCCCACAAGTATGATTCGTTTCCTTCATGGATTTTAAGTAGTTGAAAAGGCAGTGTGCCCCATACCTTGCCGGCGCCTATCATATAACGCGACCAGCCGGCCGTGCCCACATTGAACCACTGCCGGATGCGGAGGTCTAATTTGTGATATTCATAGTCGCTGCGAAAACAATTTTTTATCCCATAAGAATAGGTAACATCCAAAATTGGATATTTTGTCCCTATGCTTCTTCGGCGAAAGGCACCGGAAACAAATTTTTCATTATAGGCAAAGTGTGTCAGTAGTTGGATTTCGGCAATAGTAATCACGTCTTTGGTAGTGGTGCCATTGGCGTCTTTAAATTTAAAAGCTTCTTCTCCGGGCAGGGGATAAAGCACACGGTATTTTAAAAACAGGTCGTTATAAAATCCCATAAACCAGTCTTTCTCGGCAAAGATCAGCAGGTCTTTCGCCATGGTAAGTTTGTCGGATTTGTTGCGCGAAAGGATACCTCTCAGAAAGTAATCTTCGCTGAAAGCATTGGTGCTTTGCCCGAGCTGTTCAATGTCGTACTTGTACCGGAGACCAACAATGGTGTGAGGATTTTTCGAAAACATATAAAAAGCGCTGACACCATATTTGAACGCGTCGTCGTAAGTGCCATAGGCGCCATGCATCAGCAACTGAAATTTTTTGCTCAGTTTGCTGCTGGTGCGAAATCCCAGTCTGAACCGCTGGCCTTCAATGGGGTTGATGCTGACCATCTGCAATAATGGCCCAACATCAATGTAGCCCATGCGGATGTAATTACCCAGGACGGCTTCCCCGATACCTTTGTAGAGTTGGTAGGCCGGTAGCGTCTGCACCGTATCGATGAGTTTATACACCTGCTGTTCTTCTTGGCTAAGTTCTTCCGGCCTTATTTTTTCCCAGTCTTCATCTTTTTTTGCCACAGCGCTGTCGGCAATAAATATGGCCTCCGGAATATTGTAGAATTTGTTTTCTCTGGGCTGGTTGATGATAAAGTCGTGGTAAGCGGTTGTCTTGTGAAGGTATATCCCGATTATTTTGCTGGTGTTCTCGGTGATGTTGAGATCCGCCACCATATTGTCTTTCACGGGCATCCAGTAGGTGTTGTCCACCAGTGTGAATTCCTGATCGAACAATATTTCGTTAATAATATTGATGTTGGCATCTTTGACAACGCGCATATTAATCTTCACAATGCCGTAAGTGCTGTCGTGCACCCACAGGTTGCCGGTGTAAGTGAGTTCCTGCGAACGGCGCGGCTTGAACATGATATGATAGCACCAGCGGTTGCCGATAAACCCGCTGTCAACCAAATAGTATTTATAGTATGATAACCCAAAATTAGCTATCGGGCTGACGAAATTTTTTTCAAACAGGTCGTTGTAGTTGTCGTAAATATTAATCTTTTGGTAGGTGTCGCCCAGGAACTGCGAAATGGTTTTGTTTTCCATGCCCGATACTTTGCTTGCGCCGATGATCTCGCGGTATTTTTTGGGTTCTTTTCTATAATAAATGTCCGACATGGATTCGGAGAAAAACACCGGGAGGTACACTTTTCCGCTCACGGTGGAGGTGTCTGAATTTTCAAAAACAAATTTGAACGGACGCAGCAGGATGTTGTTTTGAAGGTTTTCGGAATAATTGTTGGCGTCGATTTGCACTTTGGTGTAGGCCTTATACTGGAAATAATCAAAAAATTCTCGGTTGTTGACAGGCTTGTTGAAGATGACTTTTTTCAGCAGCACTTCGGCGGGATTCTCGCCTGGCAA
>DAONFU010000266.1:0-2245 GCA_035403765.1 Bacteroidales bacterium | reverse complement strand
ACAGTTTTTTGCCCGGCAGCAAGAGTTTTTTGTGTAAATTAGCCGTCTTGTTTTCAACCAAGCATGATACGTAAAGAAACGATACAGAATATTCTTGACGCCGCCAGAATTGACGAGGTGGTGGGTGAATTTGTATCGCTGAAAAAACGAGGGGTAAACCTGATTGGCCTGTGTCCTTTTCATAATGAAAAAACACCGTCGTTCACCGTTTCGCCGGCCAAAGGTTTTTTTCATTGTTTTGGCTGCGGCAAGGGAGGCGGGCCGGTAGATTTTATCATGGAGCACGAGCACATGAGTTATCCCGATGCCCTGAGGTATCTGGCCGGCAAATATAATATTGAGATTGCCGAAGAAGCGCAGACCGAGGAAGAAAAGGCCATGCAATCGGAGCTGGAGGCCTTATACAACCTCTTGTCTTTTGCCCAGAAACATTTTACGGACAATCTTCACGAAAACGAAGAAGGACGTGCTATCGGGCTTACCTATTTTAACGAAAGGGGGTTCGGGCCTACGGTAATAAAAAAATTCCAGCTTGGCTATTCGCCGGCAGCCTGGGACCATTTTACCAAAACCGCGTTGGAAAACGGCTATAAAAAAGAATACCTGCTGAAAACAGGCCTCTCGATACAAAGGGAAGACGGCAGCCTGTACGACCGTTTCCGCGACCGCGTTATTTTTCCTTTTCACAACCTGAGCGGGAGGGTGATAGGATTTACCAGCAGGATACTCACTTCGGACAAAAACAAACCCAAGTATGTAAATTCGCCGGAATCGGAAATTTACAACAAGAGCAAAAGCCTCTATGGCATTTTTCTGGCCAAGGCAGCCATTATTGCCAATGAAAACTGCTACCTGGTGGAGGGCAACACCGATGTGATATCCCTATACCAGGCGGGCATCGAAAATGTGGTAGCTTCGTCGGGAACGGCGCTGACCACCGAGCAGATCAGGATGATACGGAAATTTTCCAACAACATCACCATTTTATACGATGGCGATGCTGCCGGCCTGAAAGCTTCGCTGCGCGGTGTGGACATGATTTTGGAAGAAGGCCTGAACGTTAAAGTAGTAATCTTTCCCGAAAACGAAGATCCGGATTCGTACGCACGCAAACACGACGCCATAGAAATAAAAAGATTTATTCAGGATAAGGCCACCGATTTCATAATTTTTAAAACCAAACTACTGCTTGCCGAAACGAAGAACGACCCTATCAAAAAAGCAGAACTTATCAAAGAAATCGTAAGAACCATCTCGCTGATTCCGGAGCCCATCCACCGCAATGTTTTTATCAGGGAATGCGGCGAAGTGATGAAAATCCAGGAGCAGGCGCTCATCAACGAGCTTAACAAACTGCTCAGGCGTAAGATCAAGAAAGATGTTTCGCAGACAGGGCAAATTACTGAAGATGACAACGCATTTCCCGAACCTATAAATTATGAGGCCGAAAAACAAATTATCGAAGAGCCTTTTGATTTAAAGTCGTTTGAAAAATACCTGCTGTGGATATTATTAAACTTTGGCACCATAGAACTGCTGATAGAAAAAGAAATACCCGAAAGCCCGGAGCACAAGGAAACGGTGCCCCTGAGCGCCGCCTCGTACATTGCCGACATACTTTCGGTGGATGATTTTAAATTCAGCACGGCCCTTCACCAGCAGATTTATGACGAATACCAGGAGTACCTTGCCAAATCGCCGGAAGATGCCAGCATACATTTTTTTATACAGCACGCTTCAGAAAATATTTCAAAAACGCTTATTGAGATATTGAGCCAAAAGTATGAGCTAAGCAAGTACTGGCACGAGAAATATAAAATCTACACCCCCAGGCATGAAGATAACGACCGGGCTATCCTCATCAACGACATTTCGAACACCATAAACACTATCAATCTGAAGATCATCGGCCGGGAAATGATGGAGATACACGAACAAATCAAAGTGCTGCAACGGGAAGACCCCAACAGCGAAGAAATTATGCTGCTGCTGGCAAAATTCAGCAAGAAACAACAAATTATGGCGAAAATAAGTGCCCAATTGGGTATCGTGATCAATAAATTATTCTAAATAAAAACTAGTATTATCCAGAGAAAGTTCAGACTATGTGCGGCATTGCAGGTTTTTATTCGGTGGATAACATTTTTTCATACGACCATCTGACGGCCATGACAGACGCCCTGGCACACCGAGGGCCCGACGCTTCCGGTTATTTTTTTGAAGAAAATGCAGGATTGGGACACCG
>DAONFU010000265.1:0-2296 GCA_035403765.1 Bacteroidales bacterium | reverse complement strand
CTAACAGTCTAACAGTCTCCCGATAGCTATCGGGACAGTCTAACAGTCTAAACCCCTAACCCCTAACCCCCAACATGCTAACATTCCTAAAAAACCTCTTTTCCCCGAAACCCAAAGCCGATTTCGGCGCACTTATAAAACAAGGAGCAACCATTATTGACGTCAGAACTAAAGGAGAGTATCAAGGCGGACATCTAAAAGGCTCCATAAACATACCTTTGAATAATCTTTCTGATAACCTGGCAAAAATTAAAAAAGACAAGCCTGTAATTACCTGTTGTGCTTCTGGTTCACGCAGTGGAATGGCGAAAAATATTATGAAAGGCAAGGGTTACGAAGTTTATAACGGCGGCCCCTGGCAGAGCCTTAAAAAATATTGTAACTAATCTGTTTTACTGTATCGAGCTGATACTGAACACATCAAAACCATTTTCTTTGGCTAACTGCATAGCTGCCTGGTTTTGCATGATGTATGTGCCTTGTACGTTAAAATCCCATACATGGGGAGTTTCGAACCAGCTTTCTACGTTCATCACCAGTTCGATGGTGCGGGTTTCGTTTTTGCCAAGGCTGAAGGATGAGTTGGGCAAATCAATGGTAAAATAGTTTTGTACAAAACCAATTATCGAATCAATGCTGGTGCCTGTTCCTGAGTAAATCTGCCCTATGCCAAGGTGAAACTCGTAGGGCATAGCCTGCGATACGCCGTCGCTCCACTTGCCGTTGAGTTTTAGATAATGATAGCCGCCACCCAGAAATTCGGGCCAGAACATATTATTTTCCGGTGGGTTTACAAACATAAAAGACTGATTCTTTGCTTGCGAAATGCCAAAAGTAAAAGAAATGGAGTTGTAAGATCCTTCCGGTATCGAATCCAGCACATTCCAGGTGCAGGTCGAAGGTAGGTCGGTGTCAACATAATGGATGTCGTCCCAGGCTTTTATCAAAAAGGTGCTTCCATCTGCATTGTGCAGGGTGACGTCAGAAATAAAATACTGTATTTCATTCACCATGAAATGATTCCCGGCAGCATTGGTGTACTTTAAAGTATCCATCTCAACATCCTGTCCATCAACTTTGTGGGAAAACTTTAACACAATTTTCCCTGTGTTTTTATCTTCAGCTATCGGATTTTCTTTTTTACAGGATGAAAACAATATCAAAAAAGTCAAAAAGGCAAAATAGGCTAGAGATGATTTTTTCATAGCGTTAGTGTGTGGTGTTTTTAATAAGGTATTGTTCCCGAAACTGTTAATGGCTTGGTTTTGTCATCAGTGCGGGAGGCTTCCTTGTAAACCTTATCGTCAACAAAAATAGTTGCCTTGACAAATGAATAAGTGGCAGTATCTTTTATTGAGATATAAACAATATCACCGGCATTAGCCCAATATGTTTTGATGATTTTCTTTTCGCTGGCACTCTGAGTGGGAATGTATTCAGTTTGCAGGGTTCCTGTTTCGTCAAGATAGGAAGCGGTGAACCCTTGTTGCGAGTTGGTTACATAATAGGTTACCTTGTGGGCGTTTTTCTTTTCACAACCCGAAAAAATTATCAGGGAAACAAGGCTTATGAGAATTAAAATATTTTTCATGGGTTACAGGTGTTAAATGTTGAAAAACAGATTGATATAAAATACCCGTCCGGGCTCATACAGTTTGCTTGGCATACCTAACATCTTGCGGTTCAGGTGTTCGTAATATGCTTTGTCGAACAGGTTGTTTACCCCTCCGCTGACACTGATATGGTCATTATATTTATAGCTTAAGCCCAGGTTAAACAGTGCGAATCCGGGTGTGGATGGCTCGTAAAAAGCTTCCGACACGTGTCCCTGATCCAGCACTATACGGGCACCTATTCTGGGGATGAGTCTTTTCTTAAAAAATTTATAACTGATGCTAATGTTGGCTTCCAGCGGAGGTATTTCGGAAACGGCGTCTTTCTTCAGCACTTCTTCTCCCACAACCTGCTGGCTGATAACCTTGGTCGGGTCAAGAATTTGTTTGTTTACGTTATAAATAGTGGCATGAGTATAAGCAACCGTAACATGCGCCCCCAGCTTGTAAGCTTCGGGGAGGGTGTAGCCAAACTCAAATCCTGTGAAAGAGGCACTTCCGGCATTATAAAATTGCTTAACTCCCAAAACGTTCATACTCAGCGGCTTTTGTACTGATGGAGGAATCAGCCGGCCGGTAATGTAATTCTGCACCAGCGAATAAAAAACATTAAATTCGGCAGCTCCATATTTTTCATGCTGGAATTTTAGCGAGAGGTCAGCCTCATTGTTATTTTCCGGTTT
>DAONFU010000264.1:0-2324 GCA_035403765.1 Bacteroidales bacterium | reverse complement strand
TCATACAACTCTATATCTTCAATTTTTGTCTGGCCCGGTTTCAATTCATAGATTCTAACAACGGGAGTATAGCCAATATACTTGTAGGTAATGGTAACTTTACCTGCATTTACCTTTAATGAATATCGGCCATCCATGTCGGAAGCCACCCCTGTTTTTTCATCCAGAATGATGTTAACACCAGGAATGGTTTCTTTGGACTTTCCGTTAAAAATGGTACCTTTGATTGTTGCCTGCTGCGCTAAGGACAGAAAGGTACAACATAAAAAGACAAAATGGAAAAGTAGTGTTTTTTTCATCAGTATGCTTTTATTTTGACTCGCTTATTTTCGGAGCGCAAAAATACAAAATAATTGACAAAACAAACCTTATTCAATGTACTGATTATCAACAGTATATTATGTTTGTCTATAAAAAACGCTTCATGAAGCACAATTAAAAGACTGATTTTCAGCGCACTTCACACAAAACAAAGTCATTCGCAATTATTCTCCGACACTGTTTTATTTTGTTAATAAATCTTAATTGTCCAATCAACCAATCGTTTTGCCTGGAATTTTAAAAAATCAGGCACAAAAACTTAACATCTATCAGAAAGTTACCATATATTGAACGGCCACATTAATAGGGGCTTCGATATATCCGGGCCGTGTCATGTATTCGGAGTTGAAAAGGTTATTTACAAATAGTCCTATCCTGTGTTGTTTATTAATATCGAAAAGCATTCTAAGGTCCAGGACATGGTATCCTTTATTGTGTTCTGCACGGTACTGTTTAAGGCCCGGGAGCAAGTTCGATTTGGAAATACCGGGTATGAGTTCGTCTTCAAAAGCCTTGTCGTAATTGATAATATGGCTTTTATAGATATAGGAAAGCCCGAGTGTAAAAAAAGCCACCTGCACTTCAAAATCTCCTTTAACCGTATGATAATTCCTGTATTTTAACACCTTAAAGCTGTTGGTATCCGTTGCGTCATAATCGAGGTTGATGGGGTCAGTGTAAATATAGCTAAGGCCGAGGGTTGCCGGGAATCCAAACAGCAGGCCTTTGCCCATCAGCGAGAAATCCACTCCTGCGATTCTGGCATGGCCAACATTTAAAGATTTAAACCCAAGAAATTTCTTAATATAATCTTCATATCCTGTATAAGTAGTATCAGTCCGGCCATCTTTGCGGTAATCGTTAAAAGTAAATTCCATCATATTTTTATATTGTGTCCAGAAACCGGCCACATCCACATATCCCAGCCAGGAGCCAACCCTGAAACCCTGTTTAAGTCCTATTTCGGCGCTCCACCCCGACTCGGCATTTAAATCCGGATTGGGAAAAATATTCAGTCCCCCGATTGATGTCCTGATAAACTTTTCGGCGATTGATGGGAAGCGGTATCCCTGCCCGAAGGAGGCCCTTATAAAGGTATATTCTGCTGCCTGCACGTTAATTCCGGCTCGCAGCACAGGCTCAATGGGAATGTTAAAGGTGTCTTTTTTTGTTTTTATTGCAAATGAAGATTCTGTCTCATCCTTATCAATGCGGGCATACTCGCCTCTCAAGCCAAGCGAAAACGAAACCCTGTTCCAAACCTTAGCATCAAACTGAATGTATATGGCAACATTGGTGGAATGATGATTGGTTTGATACAATAGTGCGGTGGATTTGCTGAAGCTTCCCATAGCGCCGGCTGTGAGATTATACTTATCCTTAAATTTATGCTGATACTGGTAATCGGCATAGATTATGTCGGCATCATTATTCATGGAACTGTCGGCCGCATTATGATTGGTTTGCCGGTAATACCGTGTTTTAAGAGTGTATTTGCTGCCGCGTTTGTTGAAATACAAAAAATACGGATCCACATTAATCCGGTATCCGGTAATGGGAACTGCAGGATTATTCTGCCGGTAAATGCCGGAATCCGAGTCTCTCCATAAAAAGAAATTTTTCTTGTCCTGATACATATAATTTGCATTGAACCCGACCGAAAGTCCTTCAATTTTTTTTGCCCTGTATCTGAAATTGACATTGGCTCTGGCTCTGGCTTCTCCTTCATCGGTACGGAAACCCTGGTTTTCATATAGATTGCCTCCAACCACAAGGTCAAATTGGCCTATTTGCCGTGAATGAAAGAAGTTTACGCCGCCAAACCCCGGATTTTTAACCCCAAACATAGATAAGGGGTTAACCATTTTGCCGGCCACCGTATGCGAATACAAAGGATCCTCTTCGTACCACCATGCCGCGCTTCGATTTTTGGGATTCAGATACAAGCCGCTGTTCACAGAAATCTTGGTTTCCGGCTTTGATTTCGGATAGGCTGTCCGCAG
>DAONFU010000263.1:0-2333 GCA_035403765.1 Bacteroidales bacterium | reverse complement strand
GATGATTCGGGCAGCCAAAGGTGTGCTACTGTCATATCGGGGATGGCCTTGCCTGAAATTTTTTTTGTGGTATCCGTTCCGCTGTTATCATGGCACTTCAGGCACATGTTATTATCGTATTCAACGATCCGCCTTATATCTGCTGTTGAATCCCTCACAAATTGCATGTCGTAATGGGCATCGTGGCAGCTCCAGCAATTAAAATCCATACCAATGGCCTTATAATGATCACCTGCCATAAAAGCCGTGTCGATATCTTCAAAGTGGTATTTTGCATAGTTTTCATCGCCACCGTGACAATCAAGGCAGGTGGACATGGGTAAGGATTTCAGTTCGGGGTTGTGAGGCTGTACATTATATTCATCGGAATGGCAGTCGGTACATTTGAAATCCCAGTGCGTCGAATGATAATAACGCAGCGTATCAATAATATTTCCGGCTTGCATGAAACCCGAAATTTTCCTGGTGGAGTCTTCGGGATCAGGCATTTCATAGCGTCCGCCGGCATGGCATTTCAGGCATCGGGCATTATCGGCTTTGGATGTGTATGTCTTTAAGGGCAAGGCATGGCTCGCTTTAATGGCATCGTAATTCCAGGTGATCCAAAGAATAATAATGGCAAAAATCACCATAACAACGACGCTTAGAAGGTTGCCCGTCCTATGTTTCTTGCTCTTATCCTTCACAAAATGCTGTTCCTTAATTAATTCATGCGAACCATGATGTTGAATCCGATCATCAATCCCTTGAGTTTTGTAAAATCAAACTGGTTGTAACTGAAGTTATGCTGCGGGTTCAAAGCGCGATATGATGAAGCAAAGACTTGGAACACATGTGTAGAAGTAGCTATCTCTAAACCAAGAACAAGGTTGGGCTTAGGTTTTAGCTGATAAGCGGAAGCTTTTTTCAGAAAAAATCCCTGATCATACTCGATAATTACCGACATGCCGCGGTAAAAGTTTATACGGGCGCCGGCCGAAATACCGAGAATATCATTCTGTGTTACTCCGGGATAGGATGTTCTGATGATGGAATTTGCAGAATCGGACACGTTAATGATGGTATCGCTCAGTTTAACACTTTCCACTTTGTTGAAATGACTGTAACTGGCGGCTATTTCGAGAGAAAAAATATCATGGAACTTACGGGAAGCAATCAGTTGGGCATGGTAAGATAGTTTATCAATAAATTTATATCCGACACCATAATATCGTTTAGAACGTGCACTCAGCGTCGTATTCCCGTAAAAGGTAAGGGACAAGGGGATCTTGCCGCTACGGTTTTGTTCCAGCAACTTGGCCTTAACAAAAAGTTCCTGATATTTATGGTCTTTTTCCGTACCAAATCCTACCATAAGCCTGTCCAGAATTGAATAAGTGAGTGCAAGCCGAATATTGGAAGCGCCATAGATGCCGAAAAGATCATGTATGCCATTGTCAAGGTTTGAAAAACGGTGTTGAATATGAAGCTCAAGGCTTCCTTTTGCCGGAATTAAACCGGTGGGTAAATCAGCCAGCATCGAAGAAGCCCAGGGATCGCGCACAGGTTTTTTACCTTCGGCTATTTGCAGTGCCACGGTATCCACATTATCTGCATTGTTTTCAGGAATACTATCGATGTTCTGTGCCATTACAGAGGACGAAAATAACCAGACCATGAGCATTATTGCAAGGCCGACAAATCCGTTGAAATAAGTTTTTTTCATAAAAAATCAAATATTAATCAATTATTTTTTGCGCCCTGTTGAATCCAAGTCAGAATTTTTTCCTGTTCTGCCTGGGTAGTAACCCCATAATGGGAACTTGTAGTTTCCGAAAGGTAGGTATAAAGCAGGCTTGATGCAGGATTTGCAAGGTTGATATACTGTCCGGGTAAAGCAGTCAGATTGTTGTATGCATTGGCTGGTGTCAGGTCGGGAGATGTGGCACCCGGCGCATGACAGCTTACACAACTGGCATTGAAAATTGGAATAATATCCGTGGAAAAGCGTACGGAATCCATTGGGGCCGCAGGATTATAAGGGATGTCGCCTGAACCCAGATCAATACTGGCTTTCTCACAACCGGCAGAAATTGCCAATAAGAAGGCAAACAGGGCTATGAAAACAAAGGACTGCTTTTTTAGCATATTCTGTCGATGGTTTCGGGAACTAAGCGCTAAAGATGATTTCATGTTAATGAATAGTTTTAAAAAATAAGGTGCAAAAGTAATTTAAAAACAGGTGTTCAGGTACAAAAAAATTTAATATTTTTGACGTCTGAAATTTCAGGTATGAGTCAACAACAAAACGTAAGAAAATTCGGAGTATCCCCCTGGAAATACGGTGAAAGTTT
>DAONFU010000262.1:0-2336 GCA_035403765.1 Bacteroidales bacterium | reverse complement strand
TATCGTACGGATTAAACTCCAAACTGGTAAAGGAAGGCGGAAAAATAATTGAAAAACCTTATAAAATCGGTGGACTATATTCGCAGGCTATCGAAAAAATAGTGTACTGGCTGCAACAGGCGAAAACGGTGGCCGAAAATGAAAATCAAAAAGCAGGGCTTCAAAAACTGATTGAATACTACAATACCGGCGACCTCAAAACCTGGGATGATTATAATGTTTTGTGGGTAAACGATCTGGCCTCTTCTATTGATTATGTGAATGGCTTTATTGAAGTATATGGCGATCCTTTAGGCATGAAAGCGACCTGGGAATCTGTAGTCAATTTTAAAGATGTGGAAGCAACAAAACGTGCAGAAATCATAAGCCAAAACGCACAATGGTTTGAAGACAATTCGCCCGTGGACCCGCGTTTTAAGAAGAAAAAAGTGAAAGGCGTTTCTGCAAAAGTCATCACGGTGGTTCAGCTTGGCGGCGATTGTCATCCCAGCACACCCATCGGCATCAACCTGCCCAACGCCAATTGGATACGCAAACAGCACGGGTCAAAATCGGTAACCATGGATAATATCATGTACTCCTACGACCGCTCATCCTTAGGGAGTGGCTCCCTCGAAGAATTTTGCTATTCCGGGGAAGAAATTGAACGGGCCAAAAAATACGGCTACCTGGCCGGCAACCTGAACACCGACCTGCACGAATGTGTCGGGCACGGTTCGGGACAACTGCTGCCGGGAGTTAGCTCCGAAGCCTTGAAAAACTATCATTCAGCTTTGGAAGAAGCCCGCGCCGACCTTATTGCATTATACTTCACCATGGACCAAAAAATGGTTGAACTGGGCCTTGTTCCCAACCTCGAAGTTGCCAAAGCAGAATACGATACTTACATACGCAACGGACTTATGACACAACTCGTCAGAATTGAACTGGGCAAAGATATTGAACAGGCCCACATGCGCAACCGCCAACTCATCGCTAAATGGGTTTATGAAAAAGGCAAAAAAGACAACGTAATAGAAAAAAAGATTAAAGAAGGAAAAACCTTTTTTGTCATCAACGATTACTTAAAACTTCGCGAACTATTCGGAGAACTCCTCAAAGAAATTCAACGTATCAAATCCGAAGGCGACTTTGCCGCCGGTAAAGAACTGGTAGAAAAATATGCTATAAAAATTGACCCGGTGTTGCACAAAGAAGTGAAAACACGCTACGACAAACTCAACCTGGCGCCTTATGCCGGATTTATCAACCCCGTGCTGGTACCCGTGATGAAAAACAATGAAATAGTTGATATCAAACTGGAATACCCCACTGACTTCACCAAACAGATGATGAACTACTCCAAAAATTATTCATTTCTGCCTGACATAAATTAATTTTCATAGCATTTCCGGGGTGAAACAGATAGAATTAAAATGTTTTTTTTCTTCAATCAAAAAATTTAATATATTTGTCAAAAAAAAACCAATAAAAAATTAATTATTAACCAAAACTCAGATTTATGAAAAAAGTTTTATTTTTAGCAGTTACATTGGCGTTTGGCTTTTCCACCTTCGCACAAATGAAACCTGCACACATTTCCAGTGACTACAGAAATGTAAAAGCCGTTAAACCGGCAAGAGCCACACACGAAACTATGAACTTCAGCACAGAAGTTAACCAATCAGTGGCTCCGGCTCCATCAAAAAGTGTTGCTGAATTTCAGATCGGCACCACCCGTTACGACCTACAATCCAATGGAAGTGTTGCTAACAGAATTTATCTGCATACTGACGGAACTATTGGCGCTACTTTTACTTACGGTGTTACAGAACCAAGTTTTGCAGACAGGGGTTCTGGCTACAATTATTTCGACGGATCGGTCTGGGGTTCTGCACCTTCAGCACGTCTTGAAGCCAATAGAAGTGGCTGGCCTTCATACGCTCCGCTGGGAGCCACTGGCGAAGTAGTGGTATCTCATAATGGAAGTACAGGGCTCTTGATTAACAAACGCGATCCCAAAGGCACCGGTGCCTGGACACAGTCAGTGCTTGTTGGACCAACCACCACTGGCAGCACAACAGCCCTGCTATGGCCCCGTATGATTACCTCAGGAAATACTATCCATATCATTGCCTGCACCGACCAGGCTACCGCACCTGCTGTATATTACTATGAAGGATTGGCTTTAGCCCTTGTATATATAAGATCTACTGATGGCGGCACTACCTGGGATGCACCACGTGTTCTTCCGGGTATGGATTCCGCTTCGATTGTTAATTTTGTAAATGCAGGCTTTGGTGGCGATTCTTACGGATGGGCAAATCCCGTTGGAGATACCATTGCATTCTTTGTCA
>DAONFU010000261.1:0-2339 GCA_035403765.1 Bacteroidales bacterium | reverse complement strand
CAGGAAACACCCGAAGACCTTGTCAGTTCTATTCCTTATATCAAAAGACTGATCGAGGGATTTAATATTCCTGCACTTTATGTGGATGGTTATGAAGCGGATGACGTGATCGGAACCCTAGCCAAAGAAGCCGAACAGGCCGGCTATACCGTTTATATGGTTACTCCCGACAAGGATTTCGGGCAATTGGTCAGCGAAAATGTGTTGATCTATAAACCGGCACGCTTCGGGGATAAGGCGTCCATCATGGGCCCGAAAGAAGTGTGTGAAAAATTCGGCATACAAAACCCTTTACAGGTAATTGACATGCTGGGCATCTGGGGCGATGCCTCCGATAATATTCCCGGGATATACGGTATCGGTGAGGTTGGCGCCCGTAAACTTATTAATGAATTTGGTTCACTCGAAAATATTTTAGCAAATATTGATTCCATTAAAGACGATAACATAAAACAAAAAGTTATCGCAGGTCGCGAGCTGGCTATTCAGTCAAAAGCCCTTGCCACCATCATACTGAATGTTCCCATTGCCTTTGAAGAGAACAAATTGATTATGGAAGCGCCCAACGAGAACGAACTAAAAGAACTCTTTGAAGAACTGGAAATGCGGACTTTTGCAAAACGGGTATTCACCGACATTTCCTTACAAAAGCAGGGTGCAGCAAAGACTCAGCAAACCAGTCAACCGGATCTGTTCAGCGAAGTTCAACAAGAAAATGAGCCACCAGCAGAAGGCTCACTAAAGAATATTTACAATACTCCGCATGAATACTTTTTAGTTGATACTGCCGAAAAAAGAAATGCGCTGATCGCTGAACTTAGTAAATGCAAGGAGTTTTGTTTTGATACGGAGACAACGGGTATTGACCCGAATTCCGCGGAAATGGTTGGCTTTTCAATTTGTATGCAGCCTCGCAAAGCTTATTTTATCAGGCTACCGAATGAATACAACGATGCTTATCAGATCGTTCAGGAATTCAAATCCATATTTGAAAACACGGAAACATTGAAGATAGGGCAAAACCTGAAGTTCGACATGGAAATGCTGAAATGGTATGATGTGGAGGTGAAAGGCCCGCTTTTCGACACCATGCTGGCGCACTACCTGCTTGAACCCGACATGCGGCATAACATGGATTATCTGTCGCAAAGCTATTTGAATTACGAGCCGGTACCTATCGAGAAACTCATAGGGAAAAAAGGTAAGAATCAGCTCTCGATGGCCATTGTTGCTGATGAAGAAATAAAAGAATATGCCGCCGAAGATGCCGACATTACTTTTCAGTTGAAAGAAAAGCTGGAAGCCTTGCTGAAAGAAGCCAAGGTAACTTCGTTATTTAATGATGTTGAAATCCCCCTGATCCCCGTGCTTGCCTCCATGGAAACCGAAGGCGTCAAACTTGATAAAAAAGCGCTTAATGATTATTCAGCGCAATTGCTAACTGAGGTGCAACAATTAGAAAAAGAAATTTATGAGTTAGCAGGTGTGGAATTTAATATTTCTTCGCCAAAACAAATGGGTGACGTGATTTACGGACACATGAAGATCATCGAAAACCCTAAAAAAACCGCCACCAAACAGTTCTCCACTGCCGAAGATGTGCTGGTAAAACTGGTGAACAAACATCCGATCATTCAGAAATTGCTGGACTACCGTTCGCTCACCAAACTAAAATCCACTTATGTGGATGCCCTTCCGGAGCTTATCAACCCACGCACCGGGCGTATCCATACCTCATATAATCAGGCGGTAGCAGCCACCGGGCGATTAAGTTCAAACAATCCGAACCTGCAGAATATTCCTGTAAGAACAGAAAGAGGCCGCGAGATCCGCAAATCGTTTGTACCGCGTAGCGAAGATTACGTGCTGGTTTCTGCCGACTATTCACAGATCGAATTGAGAGTGATCGCTTCCATAAGTGAAGAAGCCAACATGATTGAGGATTTCATGCAGGGGCACGACATTCACGCCGCCACAGCTTCGAGGGTTTACAATGTTACCCTGGCTGATGTTACCAAAGAAATGCGGCGTAATGCCAAGATGGTAAATTTTGGCATCATTTACGGCATTTCGGCTTTCGGCTTAGCTGAACGGCTGAATATACAGCGTAAAGAGGCTGCTGACATTATCGAACAATATTTCATAAAATACCCCGCGATAAAAAAATACATGGAAGACACCATTTTATCTGCCCGGGCGAAAGGTTATGTGGAAACATTACTTGGCCGCAGGCGCTATCTGCGCGACATCAACTCCGGAAACGGAGTGGTACGGGGCTATGCCGAGCGCAATGCTATCAATGCCCCGATACAAGGTTCAGCCGCCGATATCATCAAAAT
>DAONFU010000260.1:0-2350 GCA_035403765.1 Bacteroidales bacterium | reverse complement strand
ACGTCGAAGATAGTCATTGTAAACCCTGTGGATGCCAATACAGAAGGCACTTATTACGTTTCCTACAACGTAACTGATGAAGCCGGCAACAAAGCCACAGAGGTAAAACGAAAAGTAGTAGTCATGGTATTCTGATACCGGCCTGTGCTTTTTCATAGAGACCAGGCCCTGAAAAATTCCTTTTTGATTACTTTTGCAATCCATGAAAAAACTTTTTAGTTTACATAATATTTACTTTGCGCTGTTTATAAGGATTGGCTTGTTGCTTGTTTTATTTACGATTTGTCGTATCGTATTTTATCTTTTTAATATCGCGAGTTTTTCGGTGAGCACAAGCGAGTTATTTTTTTTATTGGTCTATGGCTTCAGGTTTGACCTTTCGTCCATAATACTTGTAAATTCTTTGTATATATTTTTTCAAACCATCCCGTTTAATTTCCGGACAAACAGGACATACCAGAAAATCCTTGAAATCCTTTTCTACATTACCAACGCTATGGCGCTTTTGTTAAACTGTGTTGATATTGCTTATTTTAAATATTTGTTTCGACGTACCAATTACGACATAATAAAATCGATTTTCATCGGTGATGATTTCCGTACGGTTTTCTGGGAATATGTAACGGATTACTGGTACGCAGTGGCGATATGGCTGCTGATGGTTGTGCTGATGGTTTTTCTGTATAAAAAGACAAAACGCGTGTTGATAATCCATAACCAAGCCCTTGGGCAGCACCTGTGGGCTACTATTGTTTTTTTGGTTGTGATGGGGCTGTCGGTAATCAGTTTTCGCGGAGGTTTTCAGTTAAGACCTATAAGTCTTGTAACTGCCGGCGAATATACCACAGCAGATAATGTTCCCTTGGTTATCAACACTCCCTTCTCAATATATTGCACGGTGCAGAAGCAGCCACTTACCGAAAAAAAATACTTTCAGGATAGTGAGGCAAAAAAAATATTCAATCCGGTAAAACACAGCTACAGAAAGAATGCTCCAATGCGCAGGTTAAACGTGGCAATAATCATTGTGGAAAGCCTTTCAAAAGAATATATCGGCATCTTGAACCAGGATATGGAAGACAAAAACTACACCGGATATACACCTTTTCTCGATTCGATGATAAGCGGGAGTTTGTGCTTTGATAATTGTTTTGCAAACAGCAAACGGTCAATTGAAGCAATACCTTCCATTTTATCAGGCTTGCCATCGCTGATGGAAGACGCCTATCTTACCTCTGCTTTCTCGGGCAACAAAATAAATTCCTTACCCTTGTTATTAAAGAAATATGGATATACTTCCATGTTCTTTCATGGGGGAAAAAACGGAACCTTAAACCTTGATGCTTATGCCAAAATGGCCGGTTTTGATTCTTATTATGGAAAAAATGAATATAATAACGACGCGGATTATGACGGCAACTGGGGAATTTATGATGAAGAATTTTTAAAATTCTCTGCGAATACCCTGAATACTGTTCGAAAACCATTTATCGCAGCCATTTACACTTTGTCATCACATCATCCGTATTCCATCCCCACAAAATACCGTAATAAGTTCAAAAAAGGAGCCCTGGAAATTCACGAAAGCATTATGTACACTGACTATTCATTAAAAGAGTTTTTCAAGGCCTGCTCCACCAGTGAATGGTACGACAGCACCCTGTTTGTTATCACCGCTGATCATTCTTCGCTTGCAGGAACTCCTTATTATATGAATAACGCAGGCTCTTACGCCATTCCGCTGATTTTTTATATGCCAAACAGTAACCTGAAAGGACTAAGCCATACTATTTGCCAGCAGGCCGATATCATGTCCTCGGTGCTGGATTTAATAAATTACCAGGAAGAATACGCTGATTTCGGCACCAGCGTATTTGACAGTTCATCCGCACATTTTTCGGTGAGTTATTCAAACAACATTTACCGCATCATCAAAGACAGTTTTCTATTGCAGTTTAATGGGGAAAAAGGCCAGGACATGTATAACATTATAGAAGACAGATTGTTAACAAATAATTTATACTACAAAAATAAAAACAAACAGCTTTTGCTTGAAAAGTTTTTGAAAGCATACCTTCAAACTTACCATGCGAGAATGATAAAAAACCAATTAACCGACACCCATGACTGAACAGAAAAAGAAAATACGGTTTATCATAAATCCCAAATCAGGCATTGGCAAACAAAAGAAAGTTGATGGCTTAATATCCAGGCACCTTAACCTGAGCAGGTTTGATTATGAAATATGCCATACCGAGGCCCGGGCACATGCAGTAACATTGAGCAGCGAAGCCGCCTCGATGAATTACGATGCGGTGATTATTGTCGGCGGTGACGGTTCAATAAACGA
>DAONFU010000259.1:0-2360 GCA_035403765.1 Bacteroidales bacterium | reverse complement strand
CAGCCAGTTTAGTATTTTTTCGCAATAAGGGCTTTCAGCAGGAGGCACCATGTCAATCCATTCGCCTTCTTGACTGATCATAAATTTCTGAAAATTCCATTTCACTTTGGCATCGGCTTTTCCATTGAGTTCTTTTTTTGTAAGCCATTCATAAACAGTGTGTTGTTTTGATCCCTTAACGGAAATTTTGGCAAACATCGGAAAGGTAACCTCGTAATTGAGGGAACAAAATCGGGCTATTTCGTCGTTGGATTTGGGTTCCTGCCACAAAAAATTGTTGGCCGGAAATCCCAGAATCACGAAGTTTTCGGGGCCAAATTCCCGATAAAGTTTTTCGAGGTATTTATATTGCGGGGTAAATCCGCATTTGGAGGCGGTATTCACGACAAGGATTTTCTTTCCCTTAAATGTTGCCATGCTAATCTCTTTACCATCAATGCCGGTGGCGCTTAAATCAAAAAATGTCTTCATATTATTCTTAGTTGAAAAACTCAAAAATAGGTAAGATTTTTTCCACCTAATGCTATTAATTGTTTATGGACTGATATCAAACTGCTTATTTGACAAAACCCTGGCTGAAAGTATGCTATCTTGCTGTTGCTGCAGATAAGAGATATTTTATTCGGGATTTGCCTCGTCTTCTTTAGTGCCGTGCAGGAATTCAATAAGGTCGCGGGCAAACTTCATATGGTCTTCGATGTGATGAAAAATCACAGAATCTATTTCAAAAACCGGGTACTCGGTGATGATGGTAAGGTCCTTGTAAGGCACTGCTTTATATACTTTTGCATTCATTTCATCAAAAACCTTAGGGTTGGCAAGGTCGAACTCGTTGAAAACAATACTGTCTTTTTTGAGAAGTTCGATTACGTTTCCACAGCGGCCGCATTCTTTGCTGGAATACACATTAATGGTGGAGATGCCTTTGGGAAACAAGGTGGCGTCAAAGTGCCTGTTAACATCGTTGGTTTTTTCTTTTTCCTGCGAAAAAGCATTCAGAAAAAACAAAAAACACAAAATAGCTAAAAATTGCTTTTTCATCTTTCTGGATTTTATAAATCAAACAATCGTTTTGTGGTTATAATTGTAATCAGTTATAAGCCCATTTGAGATAGACGCTACCCCATGTAAAACCGGCTCCGAAAGCAACCAAAACGAGCTTGTCGCCTTTTTTAAGTTTGTGTTCCCACTCCCACAAACACAGCGGGATAGTAGCTGCGGTGGTATTGCCGTATTTTTCAATATTGATCATGGTTTTTTCTTTCTTAATGCCTATGCGGCGGGCAGTGGCCTCGATGATGCGGAGGTTAGCCTGATGCGGCACAAGCCACGAAAGAGTTTCGGGAGTAAGCCCGTTTCGCAGCATTATTTCTTGAGTGGCTTCCGCCATTTTTACTACAGCGATTTTAAAAACCGGTTGTCCTTCCTGGTAAATAAAATGTTCTCTGTCGTCAACGGTTTTATGGCTGGCCGGTTTTAATGATCCGCCGGCTTTTTGATGCAGGTGAGTCTTTCCGCTGCCATCCACCTGCATCAGCGAGTTTATGATACCTGTTTCTTCGGTGGTAGGTTCCAGCAGCACGGCGCCGGCGCCATCGCCAAAAATTATGCAGGTGGCGCGGTCGGAATAATCCACTATGGAAGACATTTTTTCGCAACCAACTACGATTACTTTTTTGCATTGCCCGGTTTCTACAAACTTTGATGCAGTTACCAGTGCATACACAAAGCCGGAGCAACCGGCATTAATGTCGAAGCTAAACGCATTTTTTATTCCTGTTTTGTCGCAGATAATGTTTCCCGTGGCAGGAAATTGCATGTCGGGAGTAACGGTAGCGCACACCAGCAAGTCGATGTCGTCGGGCTTGGTTCCGGTTTTTTCCAATAACAATTTAACGGCGCCGGCCCCCAGGTCAGAAGACCCTTTTCCGGGTTCTCTCAGGATTCTCCTTTCGAGGATACCAGTACGGGAGCGTATCCATTCGTCGGTAGTATCCACAATTTTTTCAAGGGCTGCATTATCGAGCACCTCGTCGGGCAGGTACCCGCTGACACCAGTAATTGCAGCCCTGATTTTTTGAATCATAAGAACTCAATTAATATTACGGAAGCTATTTCTTTTTTCCTTTTGGGGGTTCTTTTTTAGGTTCTTTTTTGGTTTCTTTTTTGGTTTCCACCTGGGCTTCGGTCTTGTCAATGGCAGGTTTTCCTCTGTAGTATCCGCATTCAGGGCACACTCTGTGATATAATACAGGTGCTCCGCAATTGGAACATACTGAAATGGTGGGGTCTGTAGCTTTGTCGTGGGTTCTTCTTTTTAAGGTTCTGGTTTTTGAGAACCTTCGTGTTGGATGTGGCAT
>DAONFU010000258.1:0-2380 GCA_035403765.1 Bacteroidales bacterium | reverse complement strand
TTGAAAAAATATGTTGCGGAAAACATAATGGAAGACAAAGTGATTTTTATTCCAAAACAATCTCCCGAAAACCTTATTCATTATACTGCCAATGCCAACCTTGGCCTAACCCTCGACAAAGATACCAACATCAACTACCGCTTCAGTTTACCAAACAAATTGTTCGATTACATCCATGCCGGCATACCTGTACTCGCCTCCCCTTTGGTTGAAATAGAAAAAATAATCACGGAATTCAACATTGGCTGTTGTATCGAAAACCACAACCCTAAACACATAGCAGAAAAAATGCAGTTTATGCTTGCCGATTCCCCTTTGCGCGAAGACTGGAAAAAAAATCTTACTTTTGCCGCCAAGCAACTGAATTGGAAAGAAGAACAAAAAAAACTCATTGCAGTACTTCAGCACCATGCCTGACCAACACCTTCATATCATAGCTTTTGACATACCCGTACCCGTGAACTACGGTGGCGCAATCGATATTTTTTACAAACTGAAAAGCCTGTATAAAGCCGGCATAAAAATACACCTGCATTGTTTTGAATACGACCGCAAACCCTCACCCCTGCTCGACGATTTGTGTGTGGAAGTAAATTATTACAAGCGCGACAATTCAAAAACCAAGCTGTTCAGCAGTCTGCCTTATATAGTAGCCACACGGTATTCGCAGGAGCTTCTGACTAACTTGCTGAAAGACGACTACCCCATACTTTTTGAAGGGCTGCACACTTGCTATCTGCTGAACAATAAAAAACTGAAAAACCGAAAAAAAATTGTCCGCACCCACAATATCGAACACGAATACTATGGCAGCCTGGCCAACGTCGAAAAAAACATGTTCAGGCGATATTATTTTCTGAATGAAGCCGGCAAACTTGCTCGTTTTGAAAAACAACTAGACCATGCGAACGGCATTGCGGCCATATCGATGAACGATGCTGCACATTTTTCACACAAATATAAAAATGTACGCACGATCTCGGCTTTTCACCCCAACGAACAGATTGCCTCCAAACCCGGTAAAGGAACCTATGCCTTGTATCATGGGAGTCTCGAGGTGGGCGAAAACAATGAGGCGGCCTTATTTTTGGCTAACGAAGTATTCAACGATCTTAAAATAAAGTTAATTATCGCCGGCAACAAACCCAGCAGCGCACTCAAAGCGGCTGTAAGCAGCAAAAAAAACATCTCCCTCAAAATGGGCATCACCAGCGATGAGATTTACCACCTGATATCCGATGCCCATGTAAATATTCTTCCTACCTTTCAGGCCACAGGCATCAAGCTTAAACTCCTCGCTGCACTGTTTCGCGGAAGGTTTTGCTTAGTTAACACACCCATGATAGAAAAAACAGGACTCGAAAGCCTGTGTATTTGCAAAAATTCGGCAGAAGAATTCAAAATGGAATTAATAAACCTCTTTACCAAAGAATACCAACTCTCGGAAAACAAAAAAAGAGAAGAAATTTTGCTGCACAACGGCTTTTCCAATGATTACAATGCCGCAGCCCTCACAGAACTTATTTTTGGTTAGCAGGCTGATACTCAAAAACCCTTCCATCATCTATACGCAATGTACGTGCAGGAAATCTTTTAAATAATAGCACGTCGTGAGTGGCCATCAGCACTGCAGTGCCAGTTTTGCTGATATTCATGAGCAATTCCAGAATATCTTCTGAGGTGGCCGGATCAAGGTTGCCTGTAGGCTCATCAGCAATGATAATCTCGGGATGATTGAGCAAAGCCCGGGCAATACCCACCCGTTGCTGCTCACCTCCGGAAAGTTGGTTAGGCATTTTGGGACCTTTGCCGGTCAGGCTCACCTTATCCAATACTTCCGTGATTCGTTGCTGCATATCGTGCTTATCATGCCAACCCGTGGCGCGCAGCACAAACAGCAGGTTTTCATAAACGGTGCGGTCGGTAAGCAACTGGTAATCCTGAAAAACAATGCCTAACTTTCTTCTCAAATAAGGTATTTCGCTGGTTTTGATGGTGCGCAAATCATAGGAAGCCACCCTCGCCACGCCATCCCTGGCAGGAAGTTGCGCGTAAATAAGTTTAAGCAGGCTGCTTTTGCCACGACCTGTCGGGCCAATCAGATATACAAACTCGCCTCGCTCGATGGCCATATTGACATTGGCAAGAATAAGAACATCGTTCTGAAAAACCGAAACTTTTTCAAGCTGTATGATGGTATTACTACTTATTTCAAGATGTGTTTCCATAAAATTATTTCAATTTTCAAAAATAAGTCTTTTTTCCGTTCGGAAAAAACTCAAATCCATTATCTATTAACAATGTATCTCACTACTTCCACACAAGGCTTTCAGGCAGTCTCAACCACAGAGTTTTCAAAATCTCTCAATCTCCTCACTCA
>DAONFU010000257.1:0-2398 GCA_035403765.1 Bacteroidales bacterium | reverse complement strand
AACGGCAGTTAAGGGATTTAGTTCCATTGTCTTTGTTTTATAAAACAAAGGTAATATTTTTTGTGGAAAAATTAAATGAGTTCAATGCGGTCGTAGGTCAAATTCATGAATTTGACCTACGACCGCATTACTAAGATTTCTTATTCCTGGCAAACCATTGTGCAATTACGCTCACCATAACTAATTGCAATGCATGGTACATCATTATCGGCAACAGAACAATACCAATATACGGACTACCGGCAAACAACACCTTCGACATCACGGTACCATGCACCAACGATTTTTTCGAGCCGCAAAACAAGGCGGTGATCTTATCTTCGCGTTTGAACTTTAAAATTTTGCTAATCAGGTAAATGATCATATACACGACATAAAACAGAACGATCATGGCAAGGCCAAGCCCCACAAGCAAAAGAGCAGAATATCCTTCAAACATTTTTTTTTCAAAAGATTCACAAAAAGCGGTATACACGATCAATAAAATTATAGTCTGGTCAAAATACCGGAGTCTTTTACTGTTTTTTTCAGCAAAGGCGCCCCATAGCGGGTTAAGTATTATTCCCAAAACTACCGGAAATATAACTTGTAGTGTTAGTTTCAACAAGATCGGGCCAAGGTCAATATCTGCGGATGCAGTATTGAGATAAATTTCCATCCAGAGCGGCGTGATAAAAACGCCCATCAGCGTAGAAATGCTCGCATTAAAAATGGCGGAAGGGATATTTCCTTTAGCTATGGACACCATCACTACCGCCGAAGACACTGTGCCCGGCAGGCTTGCAAGGAAAAACACGCCGATCCATATAATCTCGCTGACATTGATTCCGGGTATATTTTTTGCCAGGAGCACCAGCAGCGGAAATAACACAAAAGTTGCCAACTGCACCATTAGATGCAGCCGCCAGTTGCTCAGGCCGGTTCTGACTTTTTGCGGGCTTAGCTTCAGCCCATAAAAAAAGAATATCACCGAAATACCGTAGGTGGCAATTTGTGAAAGCGGGATAACTGAGTCTTTAGCCCCAATATGCGGCCAGAAATAAGCAAGCAATATCACGCCAATAAGAGCCAGGATAAACCAGTCGAGCCCCCACCGTTTAGCCATTTTAACTATTTTCATGATATTCCAGGAGCTATCGGCCATCATGATTTTTAAATTTTATCCATAGATAGTGCGGTAGCGAACCGCATTGTCGAGAGCATCCAGTATCTCGCGTGTAAAACCTCCAGGCTGTTTTTCGGGCAGTTCGTCAGCACAAAGAAATCCCGCTTCCATAATTGCAGGCAACACCCTTTCGCTGGCAATGCGCATCTGCTCAAGATAAAACTCATCCGGCGCCTCAAAATCTTTTCCGAACCGGTCGCTGAACTCAAGCAGTGCCGCGTGAACAGCTTTGTAGAGCACTTCCTTTTTGCTGGATATTTTCCAAATATATTCATAAGAAACTGGGATAAGCACTGAAGCATGTTCGCGAATTTTTTCGTTCACGGGAATCTCCGAAGTATCAATCTGAATTTTTTCGGGATGTTCCCTTTCCCAGCGGGCATGTTCGCGGGCTACCATGGCATCGTACTGCGAACGTTTCAGGTCAATCAGGTAAAAAGTATAAATATACACAATCTTCGGCATCAGGAAACTGAGGTTCTTTTTAGCTGATTTCATGATATACATGAAGGTCTTTTTGTGAATCTTTTCTGCTGTAAAGAAAAAATATTTGAATACCCCTCCCATCATTTTCCGCATAGCCCACATCGACGAGAATCCGGGCATTTTAACATCCGGGCGGCGGTTTATATTGCGAATAAATGACACTGCCCTTTTTTTGAACTTTTCGGCCTCGTAAATATCGTCCCAATAGTCGGCAAGGCCCAGAAACAGCTCCTGACGGCTCATCTGCTTCGGAATAATATTGGATATGATGTCCATTTTGTCGCTGGTTTCGTCGGGCTCATTTTGTATCACGCGGCCCTGGCGTTTATAGTCGTACCACATTTTGGTACCCGGAGGCGCCGCCAGCGGATGACAGATATGAAAAATGATGTCGGCATCCTTTACAAAGTCCGCTGTTTTTTTAAATACGGTCATATCATCCGATTCGTTGCCGATAATCATATGGGCTAAAACCACCATGCCGTACGATTGAATTTTTTTGATAGCCTCCACAGCTGAAACGCCAAGGTTCTGCTTTTTGTTCATGTCTTTCAGTGCATCCTGGTTCACCGATTCGATGCCGATCATCAGGTTGTAGAAATTGGCGTCGGCCAGCAAAGTCAGCAATTCGTCATCATTGGCAATGGTGATATCTATCTGGGTGAAAAAACCTATCGGGGTTTTAAAAGAATTATTCAGCGCTATCATCCGGCGTAATAATTCTTTTACATATTTTTTGTCACCGGC
>DAONFU010000256.1:0-2402 GCA_035403765.1 Bacteroidales bacterium | reverse complement strand
ATTAACGGGGAAGCAAAATTGTCGTGCGTTACGCTGATGGAAAAACTCCATGGGGCGGAAATTATCACACTCGAAGGTATTCCCGATGATGTCAGAGACATTATTGCCAGGGCCTTTGTTGAAAAAGGAGCCGTACAATGCGGATTTTGCACGCCCGGTTTTCTCATGCGCACCAAAGTGCTCTTTCAGAAAAACCCAAATCCCTGCAGGGAAGAAATCGTAAAAGCACTGAATGTGAACCTGTGCCGTTGCACGGGCTATGTCAAAATCATTGATGCCATTGCCCTTGCCATCAGTAAGCTGGCCGAAAAAAAACCTGTGGAATATTCCACCAAAGAAGCCGCCATAGGAGCTTCTTTTCCAAAGTATCAGGCCTATGAAACAGCCATCGCTACCCGAAAGTTTGTCAACGATATGTACCTGGATGGCATGCTGTTTGGCGCCTTGAAATTCAGCGACCATCCAAAAGCAAAAATCCTCCGCATCAACTTCACGGAAGCTGAAAAGTTGCCGGGAGTTATCAGGGTGGTTACCGTCAAAGACATTCCAGGCGACCGCTTTACCGGCTCTATAATTGCCGACTGGCCAGCCATGCTGGCCGAAGGAGAAACCACGCGGTTTATCGGCGATGTGTTGTGTGGCATCGTGGCTGTGGATGAGGACACCGCACGCAAGGCTGTTGATTTGGTGCGTGTTGATTACGAGATACTCACTCCTGTTACTGACCCTTACGAAGCTATCAAAGAAGATGCCTCACCTGTACATCCCGAGCGTAACAACCTCCTTGAAAATTGTGTTGTCCGAAGAGGCGGGGATATTGATCAGGCCATAAAAAACTCCGCATTCGTTTCATCAGGATTTTATACAACCCAGCGTATCGAACATGCTTTTCTGGAAACAGAATCAGCGGTAGCCGTTCCGGAAAATGGCACCATACATCTGTACAGCGAAGGTCAGGGAATTTATGTGGACCACAAACAGATAATAAAACTTTTAAATATCCCTTCTGAAAAGCTGCGGGTAACCATGGTTCCCTGCGGTGGTGGTTTTGGCGGCAAAGAAGACCTTACGGTACAGGGACATGCTTCCTTGTTTGCATTGCTCACTGGTCGGCCTGTGAAAGTAACCCTTACGCGTGATGAATCCATTCGTATGCATCCCAAGCGCCATCCGGTGTTTATGGATTTCACCCTTGCCTGCGATGACAAAGGAATGATCACCGCCCTTAAACTGCGTGCTGTGGGTGATACAGGAGCATATGCCTCCGTGGGTACTAAGGTGCTGGAACGTGTGGCGGGACATGCCAGCGGAGCCTATCATGTGCCTGTGGTGGATATCGAAGCCAAAACTGTTTATACCAACAACATACCATGCGGCGCCATGCGCGGGTTTGGAGCCAACCAGGCAGCTTTTGCGCTAGAAAGTTGCATAGATGACCTTTGCGAACAAGGCCACTTCGACCGCTGGCAGTTTCGCTACGACAATGCCCTTAGCGAAGGCAAAATGACTGCCACCGGGCAAATCCTCGAACAAGGTGTTGGTGTGAAAGCTACACTGATGGCCGTGAAAGAAGCATTTTATAAATCTAAAAATGCCGGCTTGGCCTGCGGCATCAAAAACTGCGGCGTAGGCAACGGGATGCTCGACTTCAGCCACGCCCGCATCGAAATAAAATCCGAAAATGAAGTGGTGGTCAAACACGGGTGGACCGATATGGGCCAGGGTATCAGCAATGTGGTGATGCAGATTCTATGTTCCGAAACAGGCATCAAACCCGAAATCATCCGGGTGGAAATGGATACTGAAGCAGGGCTGGAAACAGGCATGACAACATCTTCGCGCGCCACGGTATTGCTGGGCAACGCCGTCATCGATGCCGCCCGCAAAATGCAGGCTGACCTGAAAAAAAATTCACTTTCAGCACTCTGCGGGAAAAATTATTCCGGCTATTCGGAATGCAATTGGACCACCAAACCAGGTGACGATGTGGAAAAAATTGTTACTCATTTTTCCTATGGCTATGCTACGCAATTGGTAATTCTTGATGAACAGGGAAATATTAAAAAAGTTGTAGCAGCACATGATGCCGGAAAGATAATGAACCAAACCATGTTTGAAGGTCAGGTAGAAGGCGCTATTGTGATGGGTATCGGCTATGCCCTCACCGAAGACCTGCCCATGGAAAATGGATACCTGAAAAGCAGCAAACTGAAAGACTGCCAACTATTAAAAGCAAAAGACGTTCCCGAAATAGAAGTTATCCCCGTGGAAGTGGAAGACAGTTTCGGGCCTTACGGAGCCAAAGGCTTAGGCGAAATCGGCCTGGTTCCCACGGCTGCGGCGGTTACCAATGCATATTACCAGTATGATAAGGTGAGAAGGTATAGTTTGCCGATAAACAG
>DAONFU010000255.1:0-2437 GCA_035403765.1 Bacteroidales bacterium | reverse complement strand
GTGGCAAAACTTAATCCGAAGATGATGGTCCAGGACAGGCTGCGCCAGAACATTACATTGTCGCCGCCAAAAAAGATGTGCGGATTAAATTCGGTAAACAAGGTGATAAAATCAAAGTTCATCCCGATAGCCAGCGGCACCAATCCCAGCAGTGTAGCAGTAGCCGTGAGCAGTACCGGGGTTATCCTTGTCTTGCCGGCTTTCACGATGGCTTCGCGGGTTCGCATTCCCTGATTCCGCAACAAATCGGCAAACTCCACTATCAGTATGCCATTCCTGATTACGATGCCGCCCAGGGCCAGGATGCCAATGCCTGTCATGATAACAGAAAATTCCATCCGGAAGATGATGATGCCCAGCAACACGCCGATAATGCTGAAAACTACCTCCACCAAAATGATCAATGTCTTGGAAACAGAATTAAACTGTGTAATCAAAATAAAGAAAATCAGCCCCAGGGCTATGATACCGCACTGCAGCAAAAAATTTATCGACTCTTTCATAAACTCAGTTTCGCCCGTCATCTTGATTTCCACATTTTCATCTTTATTGAAAAGCTCAGCTTCGTTGGAAATACGCCTGACAATTTCGTTGGCGTTGTATCCTGGTAACACCTCCGAAGATATCGTGATTACCCTTTTAAAGTTTTTACGCTTTATGCCGCCGTAAGAGTTGGTATAATCCACCTTTACCAGCGATGACAATGGCACCTGGCGCGGCCAGAATGTTGTCATATCTCGGTAAGTTATCTTCTGGTCGAGGATCTTGTTGAAATTTTTTCTTTGTTCTTCGGTAAGCCGAACAGTGATAGGAAATTCGTCTTCATCCTTTTTCAGTTTGGTAACTTCTTTGCCGAAAATGGCAGTACGCAGCTCACTTCCTATCTGTCCGGTGGACAGGCCTTCGGTGTTTGCGCGCACACGGTCGATATCAATCAGTATCTCCGGTTTGTTTTCGTCAAAATCCCATTTCAGCTCATCAATACCGGGTATCTGCAGCGAGTCAATATGATTTCTGAACTTCTTGGCCGTTTCCACCAATGAAACAATGTCTTCGCTGCTCACCTCAATATTCACAGGCTTTCCGGTAGGCGGACTCAGCTTGCTCTTCACCACGATAATCTGCGCTCCGGGAATACCTTTGACGGCATCCCTGATTTTTTCCACGTAAGGATTTGTTTTTTCGCCATGGCGGTGGCTGAACTCCACAAAGTTGACAGTAACTTTTCCTTTGTTAGGAGAAGGAAAGCGGTCGAAATCGAAATTATCGCCTGCTACTCCGGTGGTAACATTGGCAATTACCGACTCTATGATCGGGTTATCCTTGCCAATAGCCTCACCGATGCGCTGTTCCACAATTTTTGTTACCGAATCGGTGATTTTTTGGTCTGTCCCGACAGGTAAAGTAATTGACGCACTGATGGTGTTAGGTTCGTTGTCGGCAAAAAACACAATTTTGGGCGGCCATAACGCCATTACACCCAGTGTAAGGAGCAACAAGGCAACCGTGCCGGCCACGACATAATAAGGCCGTCTGCCGCAAAGCACAGCGCGGATAATTTTTTCATATTTCCCGATAACCCATGGCCAGGTAGTTTCCCTGAATTTTTTAATGGCACGTTTCAGCACAAAATCATAAAACAACAACATCAGGAAGGCAAAAATGATAAGGTTGGCAATGCCGGTCCAGTGCAAGAGGTAAGCAAGGGTTGCCAACACAGCCGTAATGATGCCCGAGATAATGGTTTTCTTTTTATTATTGGGTTTTATGGGGACATCATATTCGTGTTTCATAAAGGTGACGGCAAAGACAGGGTTTATGATGTAGGCTACAAAAAGCGAAGCCAACAGCACAATGATCAGGGTTACAGGCAAAAAATACATAAACTCTCCGACTATCCCCGGCCAGAAAATCAAAGGAAAGAACGGCGCCAGGGTAGTAAGAGTTCCCGACAAAATAGGTACAAAAACCTCACCGGCCGCACCTTTGGCGGCTCTTTTTATATCAGGCTCCTCCTGGTGGTGGCGGTGGGTATTTTCTATGACCACAATGGCATCATCCACAATGATCCCCAGCGCAAATACCAGCCCGAACATCACAATCATGTTCATAGAAAAATCGATGCCCGGGAATATCAGGCAGGACACAAATACCGACAAAGGCACCGAGATGCCAACAAAAAAGGCGTTAGTAAATCCCATAAAAAACATCAGCAGAAACATGATTAGTATGAATCCGAAGATAATGGTGTTGTTGAGTTCGCCAAGGGTACTTCGGGTATATTTGGAGATGTCTCCTGTGGAAGTTACTTTCAGGTCGGACGGATAGTCATTTTTCTTGAGGTCTTCCACAATTTCGGTAATCTTGTCGGAGGCTTTGATAAGGTTTTCCCCGCCCCGTTTTATCACACTCAGGGTAATAACATTTTGTCCGTTCA
>DAONFU010000254.1:0-2442 GCA_035403765.1 Bacteroidales bacterium | reverse complement strand
CAAAAAAACAAACAACGCGAGTTTTCAGAGACCTACGGTGATAAATTTTATACTTCCACCTTTGAAGACTGGGTTTTTACGCCCGATTTTGCCAACAATATCCTCCAAAATCATTTTCAAACCACCTCGCTCAAGGGTTTTGGCGTGGAAGACCTGGAATATGGCATTATTGCAGCCGGTGCAGCACTGCATTACCTGGCTGAAACACAGCACGACAAGATAAGCCACATCTCGAAACTCAACCGCATTGAAGAGGATCATTATGTCTGGATCGATAAATTTTCCGTGCGCAATCTGGAACTCCTGTATTCTTCAAACGAAAGAGCCCTGACATTGGTAGATGTTGCCGACCAGACACTCACCCCTATGGGCAGCCGTATGCTGAAACGCTGGATGGTGATGCCCTTAAAGGACAAACAGCTGATTGACGAACGGCTCGATATTGTGGGTTATTTTCTTAAAGAAAGTGTTTTTACGGAAGAACTGCGCAAAAATGTCAAAAATATCGGCGATCTCGAACGCCTGATATCCAAAGTGGCTATCGGGAAAATCAACCCCCGTGAAATCATCCAGATAAAAAGAGCCCTGCTCTCCATCGAATCCATTAAAAACAGTTTTGAAAAGGCCACCGATGCCGCCTTGCATAAGATTGGAGAACAGCTAAACAGCTGTAAACTTATCCGCGACCGGATTGAACACGATATGCTGCCCGATCCTCCTGCCCTGGCTAACAAAGGAAATGTGATAGCCGACGGCGTGTCTGATGAGCTCGACGAATTACGAACCCTTGCCTATTCTGGCAAAGATTACCTGCTGCAGATACAACAACGCGAAAGCGAAAAAACAGGCATCCCATCGCTGAAGATAGCGTTTAACAATGTGTTTGGCTATTACATAGAAGTTACCAATACCCATAAAAACAAAGTCCCGGCCGAATGGACCCGCAAGCAAACCCTGGCCAACTGCGAACGCTATATCACCGAAGAACTGAAAGAATACGAAGAAAAGATTCTGGGCGCCGAGGAAAAAATACTGGCACTGGAAGCCCGGCTGTATAACGACCTGATTGTTGCCTTGTTCGATTACATAAAGCCCATACAACTCAACGCTTCCTTGATTTCGCGGGTGGACTGCCTCTTATCCTTTGCTACAGTGGCCCAGCGCAACAACTATGTGCGTCCCGAGATCAACGATTCCCTGGTAATTGACATTAAAAACGGAAGGCATCCCGTTATTGAACAAAACCTGCCCGCCGGCGAAAAATACATTGCCAACGATATTTATCTGGACAATAACCATCAACAGATTATTATTATCACCGGGCCCAATATGTCGGGGAAGTCGGCTCTGCTGAGACAAACCGCATTGATAGTGTTGCTGGCGCAGACAGGGTGTTATGTGCCGGCCGATGAAGCAAAAATAGGCTTAGTTGATAAAATCTTTACCCGTGTGGGCGCCTCCGACAATATTTCATCGGGCGAATCAACGTTTATGGTCGAAATGAACGAAACGGCCAGCATCCTGAATAATATTTCTTCGAGGAGCCTTATTTTATTAGACGAGATAGGCCGCGGTACCAGTACCTACGACGGGATTTCCATCGCCTGGGCTATTGCCGAATACCTCCACGAAAACAAAGTCTTCAAACCCAAAGTGTTATTTGCCACACACTACCACGAGCTTAACGAGATGGCAAAAACGATGCACGGTATAAAGAATTTCCATGTCAGCGTAAAAGAGATATCCAACAAGATCATTTTCCTGCGCAAACTTGCACCCGGAGGCACAGAACACAGTTTCGGGATACACGTGGCAAAAATGGCGGGTATTCCCCAGGTTGTTATCGATCGTGCCAACGACCTGCTCCATCAGCTTGAAAAAGACCACAGCGGTAATGAACTCACCCAAAAAGGCAAAAACCCTCAAAAAAATACCGAAGACCAATATCAGCTCAGTTTTATCCAACTCAACGACCCGCTGCTCGAACAGATCAAAGATGATATCCTGAACACCGATGTCAACACCCTCACGCCCGTCGAAGCCCTGATGAAACTGAACGAAATTAAAAACCTGCTGAACGGGAAGTAATACAAAAGTGAATTTGCAGATAGTCCAAAGACTTACAGCAATAGATATTACGCTGTCAGAAAATCTTACCTGTAAAGTCAGGCATTTTTACAGGTGAAACAGGCTCGAATGTGTTTTTGTGGCTTAGGGGGCACCTGAACAGCGCTATCTGGCAAATTCCGTTTATGACAACTCACAAAAAATCATTATTTTTGTGTGGATTTTTTAAGTATGAAACACACGTTATTCCTTTTAACCATTCCTTTTATGGCATTCACACATATCGGATGCAATATGCAGGGAAAAACCGGCTCTTCAGACAAAAAAATCCTGGTGGCATATTTCTCGCATACCGGAAACACCCGGCAGCTTGCC
>DAONFU010000253.1:0-2499 GCA_035403765.1 Bacteroidales bacterium | reverse complement strand
TTTGGTGGTGTGAATCCCCATTTTAAATACTTCGCTATCGGTCTCGATATCGTAGAGTTCCATATTTGCCGAAGCTTCCAGGATAGCTGCCGGCCCTTTGTCAGCGCCTTTTATCCAGGTGCTGGTACCGTCATAAGGGATGGGCATAACAACGATTTCAGCTTTTTTAAGATCGGTATATTTTTTTGGTATCCCGCCAAAATTTGTTTCTTTCATGGTAATTTAATGGTCGAATAAATTTTCTGCAAAATTACAATTTTAACGGGAATTTCTGCCGGTATTTTTTTCGCTCTCAAATCCGGTATTTATTTATAATTTTGTTTGACCATAGCGAAAACGATGTCAACCGGTTCAGAAAAAAGAAATATAGAAGTCTGCTTCTCTCCCGCCCTCATTAATTACTATGACACGGTCGGTAAAAATGTTGTACTGATTGACATTCTCAGAGCTACATCCACCATCTGTACTGCCTTTGAATGGGGTGTTAAAGAGATCATACCTGTTTCATCGCAAGATGAAGCTCAGGCATATAAAAACAAAGGATTTGTTGTAGCCGGCGAACGTGACGGAAAAGTGCTGAGCTTCGCAGATTTTGGGAACTCTCCTTTTAGTTTTATGAACGATAATTTAAAAGGCAAGTCGATAGTTTTCTGCACCACCAATGGCACCAAAGCATTATATGCTGCCACCAACATGGCTCAGCTCCTTGTCGGTTCTTATCTCAACTTTTCTGCCGTAGTCAATTATCTTGAAAAAGATAATCATGATGTATTGCTCTTATGTTCCGGATGGAAAAATAAATTTTCCATAGAGGACACACTTTTTGCCGGGGCTTTATGCCACAGGCTTATTACAGGGGAATATTTCCAAACAGATGATGATGCGGCGATTGTCGCTGTGGATTTGTGGAATAATGTAAAAAATGATCTTCTTGAATACGTTGATAAAAGTGATCACTGTAAACGCCTTAAAAAATTAGGCTATCACAAGGATATTGAATATTGTCATACCTTTGACACAACTGACAAAGTCCCCTGTCTTGAAAAAAATATTATTGTTTGCTTATGAAACATACTACGAAAATTTTCATCATAATCATCGCATTATTTTTGTTGAATGTTAATTCCTCGAAAACCTATTCTTTTGGATTTTATGCCCACAAAAAAATCAATCGCATGGCGGTTTTTGCCCTTCCACCCGAAATGATAGGATTTTTCAAAAAGCACATGGATTATCTTGTGGAACATGCCATTGACCCCGACAAACGGTCGCGGGGAGTTGAAGGAGAAGCCGAAAAACACTATATTGATGTTGAATTATACGGCGATAGTGCTTTATCCGACATTCCAAAATTCTGGAAAGCTGCTATTGAAAAATTTACGGAAGATACCCTGCGCGCCAATGGCATAAATCCCTGGTGGACCAGCAAAATGGTATATAACCTATTGCTGGCATTTAAGGACGAAGATTTCGATAAAATTCTATACAATGCGGCAAACCTTGGACACTATATTGCCGATGCGTGTACACCCTTGCACACCAGTACGTATTATGATGGCAAAATCCTTGACCAAAAAGGTATTCACGCATTCTGGGAAACACGCGTGCCGGAGCTTTACAGCGACAACTTCAATTACCTGACCGGACGAGCTGAATACATTGACAAATCCTACGAATTTATATGGCAATTGGTGCAGGAAAGCCATGCCTGTGTGGACACGATTTTTACCGTTGAAACCGATTTGCGCCTTAAATATCCACAAGACAGAATTTTTGTTTACGACGAAAAGGGCACCGTAATTAAAAAACAATACTCGAAAGAATACTGCGACGAATTTAACAAACGCACCAATAACCAGGTAGAAAGGCGTATGCGCAGGGCGGTTTTTGCTGTGGCTAGCCTTTGGTACACAGCATGGGTAAATGCCGGACAACCCGATCTGAGCCGTTTGGAAAACAAAGAAATTTCGAAAGAACATAAAAAACAACTGGAAGAAACAGAAAAAATGTGGGAAACCGGCAAACCCATTGGCCGGCCTGATCCGGATTAATAAAAAAGCTTCATAAAAAACACCGGCTCTTTGTTCCATTTTTCACCATCTTGGTCATTGTACACCTGTATCCGTACTAAATTATTGTTAAAAGTTGATACCCGCTTGTCAACGAATTTTATTTTCCATAAGTTTGTCAAAAATATTAACTCAAAGCCATGATAATCAGAAATCTTTTCTTTATGGGTGCCATTACCATATTAGCCGTTTCGTGCAGCAACAACAAACAAGAAGCTCAGAACAAAGAAACACAAGACACATTCAAATACAAATCGGAACAGTTTGCCGATGTTAAAATTCTGCGCTACCAGATTCCGGGATTTAATGAATTGTCGCTAAACCAGAAGAAACTGCTCTACTATCTCAGCCAGGCAGCACTCAGCGGAAGAGATATAATTTATGACCAGAATTTTAAGTACAATTTGATTATTCGGCGCACCCTCGAAGC
>DAONFU010000252.1:0-2502 GCA_035403765.1 Bacteroidales bacterium | reverse complement strand
GAAAATGGCAGGCCATGGCCAGTTCCATGGCAGAGCCGATACACACACCTTTGATGGCGGCAATGACAGGTATTTTAGCTGCATGAAACCTTTTAAAAGTGTGGCTGTTTGCCATGTAAAAATCTTTAGCCTGCTGCGGAACCCTTGTGTCAAACGATAACAAATCCCTGATATCAGCTCCGGAGGAGAAATGCCTTCCTGCACCGCTTATTATGATCGCTTTCACGCGTTCATCATTCAGGATCTTATCTGTAAGTTCACGGATCTCATAGAAGAAAAGCTTGTTCATACTATTAGCCGGGGGGCTGTTCAGTTCAATGAACCCGATATTATCTTCAAAACGCCAGTTTATACTTTGGTACATTACAATGATCCGGATTTTCTTCTTGCGGCTTCTTCCTCAGCCAGTTCGCAGAACATAAGTGTTTCTTCATGCAGTGCTTCGTGCAGCGGGAGTTTATAAGCATTATGGATTGACTGCATAATAGAAACGATCACCTTTTTAGGTTTTGACTCAAGCAAACTATTCAGATATTTCAATGAATATTCCAAAACATTTTCTTCCGTCAGTTGATGTACTACATTTAATTTTAATGCTTTTTCCGCATCGAAAATTTCTCCTGATAATACATTAGCTATGGCTGCAAAAGTTCCTGACTCTTTTACCATCCGCACGATGCCACCCAAACCGGGCAATAATGCGGAATTTATTTCAGGAAACGCAAAAAGAGCTTTTGCCGAAGCAAACCGTATATGGCACGACAGGGCAATTTCCAGCCCTCCGCCCCAGCAAACACCATTTATTGCCGCGATGACAGGGATTTTTAATTCTGATATTTGTTCAAGCAATTCCGAGCCGGCTGTCATTTCTTGTTTAAGAATATCAGGATATTTTACCAGCTCAAAAAGGTTTTCCAGGTCGGCGCCGGCTGAAAAGTGACGCCCTGTGCCGGTGATGATTATCCCTTTTATTTCCTGGTCATCAGCGATATTGTACAATAGTTCTTTGCTGATAAAGGAAGGAGATTTCAGATAGTTTTGCGGGGGGCTGTTTATTTTCAACACTGAAATACAGCCTTTTTTTTCGATAAGGATATTAGCTGATTGGGACAATTTCAGTTGTTTTTGGCGAGTAATACTTCGTATTCCTTAGCAAGGCCGCAGGGCACCCTGTCCTGATTCAGCGGGATGGTTTTAACGGTGGTGTGCGAAATCTGAATATCCTCATCTTCGTTGAACATATATTGTTTAAAGACGATGTATGGTCCCGAAAATTCCACTTTACTTTTGATGAGAATATTGTCAAACAGACGGGCTTCTTTGGAATACCTGATATTGATTTCGGTAACAACCACCAGAATTTTTTCGTGCTGGAGTTTTTCGAGGAGGCCGGTTTCTTTCATAAGCTGCCAGCGGGCTTGTTCATAATAGTTTAGGTACACGGCATTGTTTACGTGCTTGTATGAATCCAGTTCGTAGCCACGCACCGATAATCGATATTCAAACATATTTAAATTTCAGATTTCAGAATTATGAATTCAGAATTATGATTTAAGAATTAGGTCCGCCGAGGCGGATCAGAATTATTGTTTTTGCGGAATGCCAATCAGTTCGTCAACTTTTGTTTTTTCGATTTGTGCCCATTTGGGGTCCGTAAATTTGGAGCCGGTCCACGAAAAGTCAACCTGAAAAAAACTTTCATTTAAAAATGTCAGTTTTGATTTAGCATCCGGCGTGTGCACAATAAAAATGACCTTGTTATGGTCAATGGCAAACTCGGAGCAAATTTGTGTTGCCAGGGGGGCGCAGAAATTGGTTACCGAGGTGCCGGGGTTTTCAGCGTAGAGTTCGGTGGCAATGACAATGGTTTGCGCGTTGTTTTTCACTATTTTTAAGCCGCAGCGTGAAGGAACATCCCATTGACCTTTGAAATCATATACTTCAGTAAAGTATTCAGAATTATTTTCTTTGTTGAAATGCTTAATCATAATACCGGGTGAGCTTTTTTGATTATCTATTTACTTTTTTTCCAAAACTGCTTCTTGATAATTCTTCTCGAATGGGTTTGTAGGTGCCGTTGGCAATTTCTTTCATGATGACCGAGCGGAAAAGCTTAAACATTTTTTCCGACTGGGTTTCGTCTTTGTAGAAAGTATCCCATGCATAATGGTATAATTCCTGGAGTTTTTCAGGAGTCATATGTTTTGGCTGAATTACCACTTTACCGGCGTTGAAATTATTCCAGTCTTTATCGATGATGCGGTTTTGCCTGAGCATGTCGTCGTAGGCTTTGGTGTGTGGGAAAGGCGTAAGTACGGTAAACTCGGCGAGGTCGAGGTTGATTTCGAGCAGGAAGTCGATCAGCCGTTTTATGTCGTCCTCGGTGTGGTCGTCGGTGCCGAGCAAAATCGTTCCTTCCACAGCAATACCATGGTCGTGGTAACGTTTTACCCTGTCGCGGATATAATCGGAAGTGTCGAATACCGCCTGATATACAAACCA
>DAONFU010000251.1:0-2552 GCA_035403765.1 Bacteroidales bacterium | reverse complement strand
GATCCAGTTCTGCATCAATTTCCACTTCCGGAACCTGCATGTCTTCGGTGATGGTAGAACTTACAATTTCCTCAAAACGTTTGCTGAAGGCTGGAAGGTTTTCAGGCTTGATCGTAAGGCCAGCGGCATACTTGTGCCCGCCAAAGTGTTCAAGAAGTTCGCTGCACGCATCAATGGCATCGTAAATGTCGAAATCCTTAACGGATCGTGCCGAGCCGCATATAAATTCATTGGAATTCGTAAAAACTATGGTGGGGCGGTAATAGACTTCGGTCAGGCGTGATGCTACAATGCCAATAACGCCTTTGTGCCACTCCGGATGATAAACGATGGTTGATTTGCTATTGAGGAGGTAATTGCTGTTTTTGATCATGTCGATCGCCTCAATGGTTGTCTGGGTATCCAGTGTGCGCCGTTCTGTATTATAAGTGTCGATCTGAATGCCTATTTCCAGGGCATCTTTCAGGTTGTCGGCGATGAGCAACTCAACCGAGTTACGGCCACTTTCGATGCGTCCGGCGGCATTGATACGCGGCCCGATCAAAAACACCAGGTCGTTGATATTTAATTGCCTCGGAAAGATTTGGGATTCATTGCCATTGTCTGATTCCCTTACCCGCTTCATATTACTGCTTTGCAAAACAGCTTCGATACCCGGGCGAGGATTGGAATTGATAAGTTTTAGCCCGTAGAAAGCAAGTACGCGGTTTTCACCGGTGATCGGCACAATATCCGAAGCAATGCTTACCGTCACAAGGTCTAGATACTTATATAATTCTTTTTCATCAATTTTCCTGTTTTTGGCAAATGCCTGTATCAACTTGTACCCGATACCGCAACCGGAGAGTTCTTTATAAGGGTATAGACAATCTGTACGTTTGGGATCCAATACTGCCGAGGTGTTGGGAATTTCACTTCCGGGCCTGTGATGGTCGCAAATAATAAAATCGACACCCTTTTCGTTGGCGTATTCCATTTTCTCGACGGCTTTTATGCCGCAGTCCAAAGCAATTACCAGCCGGATATTATTTTCAGCAGCAAAGTCAATACCTTTTATCGAAATACCATAGCCTTCGATATAACGGTCGGGAATATAAAAATCGATGTTGGAATAATAATTTTTCAGGAAAGAATATACCAGAGCCACAGCAGAGGTGCCATCCACATCATAATCGCCATAGATCATGATCTTCTCATTATTAGCGATGGCTTTTTCGATACGGGCAATGGCCTTATCCATGTCCTTCATCAGAAAAGGATCGTGGAGATGGCTTAATTCGGGGCGAAAAAAGGCCCTGGCTTCTTCGAAAGTTTTAATACCACGTTGGTATAATAAATTAGCAATAGGAAAAGAGACGTTCAGTTCTTTTGCCAATTGCTCAATTAATTCATTATTACCAAGTTGCTTGATTACCCAGCGCTTTTCCATCAATTATGCCTTTACAATGCAAATTTACACATTAAAATTTAGGTATTTTTACAAATGAAAAGATTTTGTTTTTTTGTATATATTGAATTTTATGTACCTTTATTTATTAAATTTAAATATAATTTTGTAGCACTCATAAAATTAAAATCATGAAATCAAAAAAGCTCGTTAAAATCGTTTTCAAAGTTTTGGGAATCCTTATCGCCCTGTTCCTTCTACTGGCTGTATTGCTGCCGATAATTTTTAAAAAGCAGATCGTTGAAGCGGTCAAAACCGAGATCAACAAAAATGTAAACGCCAAAGTGGATTTCAAGGATTACCATCTCACACTATTTCGGAATTTTCCTGATTTTACTTTGGGCCTCGACGATTTAACCATCGTAGGAATTAACGAATTTAAAAAAGATACGCTCGCAGATGTTGGAAAATTACGTGTATCTGTCGGACTGTTCAGCCTAATAAAAGGTGAACAGTATAAGATAAATACTATATCCCTTGACAGGCCGAAGGTTCACCTGATCGTTCAGAAAGGTGGAAAGGTCAACTGGGATATCATGAAACCATCCAAAGATACCGCAGCGAAGGGGCCTGAAGAACCTTCCAAATTTAAACTTACCATCGACAAACTCTCTATTAGTGACGGGCTTCTCACCTATGATGACGAAGATGCTAACATGCATGCAAAAGCAATTAATCTGAACCATACATTGAAAGGCGACCTGACGGCTGATTTTACCTCGCTAAATACGAATACAAGTATTGATACACTTAACTTTTCTTATGGGGGTATTTCATATCTGAATAAGGCCGCCCTTGAGCTTAAGGCAGACATTGGCGCTGACCTGAAAAATTCAAAATATACATTTAAGGAAAACGAACTACGCCTCAACGACCTGTTTCTTGGCTTTGAAGGCTGGGTAGCCCTGCCGAAAGAAGATATTCATATGGATATTAAGTTTAACACGAAGAAAACCGAATTCAGTAGCATATTGTCGCTGATACCTGCCGTGTACACAAAAGATTTTGACAAAATCGAAACCAAAGGCAGCCTGGCCCTGGATGGTTTTGCCAAAGGCACCTATAATGAGAAATCCATTCCGGCATTTGCTGTCAACCTGCTTGT
>DAONFU010000250.1:0-2574 GCA_035403765.1 Bacteroidales bacterium | reverse complement strand
AAAAGAAGAACAGGGTAAAAAGGTAGTGTTTTTTCATCAGCGCTTTTTTTACAAAGATATGAAAAATAATATATGAACAAGCAAAAAGCGCAAACCTCTGACTTCGTTTTGCTGATATATGTTGGCGGTGGAAGGCCTGGTCAGGGTTGTTACAACAGGACACTTTGCAGATGCCGCCAGAATCAACCGTATTGTATCAGGAAGGCTTTGATAAACTCTTCCAGGTCGCCATCCATCACCGATTGCACATCGGAAGTTTCTATCCCCGTGCGAAGGTCTTTTACCATTTTATACGGATGCATGACATAATTGCGAATTTGCGAGCCCCATTCAATTTTTTTCTTGTTGCTTTCAATTTCGTCTATTTTTTCTTTTTTCTTGCGGAGTTCGATTTCGTAGAGCTGAGATTTTAGCATGTGCATGGCTTTTTCTCTGTTTTGCAATTGCGAGCGGGTTTCCTGACATTCCACGATGATGCCGGTAGTAAGGTGTCTTAATCGCACGGCAGTTTCCACCTTGTTCACGTTTTGTCCGCCGGGTCCGCTGGATCTGAAAGTTTCAAAAACGATGTCGGCAGGATTCACGTCAATCACAATATTGTCATCAATAATGGGGTAGGCATATACCGATGCAAAAGAGGTATGCCTGCGGTTGGCGGCATCGAAAGGGGAGAGTCTTACAAGCCGGTGTACGCCGTTTTCGCCTTTTAAGTATCCGAAGGCATATTCGCCCTCAAATTCGATGGAGGCCGATTTAATGCCAGCCATATCGCCATCCTGTACATTAAGAATATTTACTTTATAGTTGTTCCGTTCGCCCCATCGGAGATACATGCGCATGAGCATCTGTGCCCAGTCCTGGCTTTCGGTACCGCCGGCGCCGGAATTGATGTTGATGATGGCACCCAAGCGGTCTTCTTCGCCGCGGAGCATTTTTTTAAATTCCAGCTTTTCAATAGTCAGGGCAGTATCATCGTATTGTTTCTGGATGTCTTCCTCATCAGTTTCGCCATCGGCAAAAAATTCCCAAATTACCACCAGGTCATCGAAAGCGCTTTTTGCCCTGCTAAAAGCTCCTGTCCAGTTTTTTTTCTCTTGTATGCTTTTCATTAACTGCTCGGCCTTTTTTGGGTCGTCCCAAAAGCCGGGTTGCAGGCAGATTTTTTCTTCTTCTGCTATCTGGAGGTTTTTGCTGTCAATGTCAAAGAAACCTCCTAAGGTCTTCCAGGCGCCTTTCCAGATCTTTGATATGTTCGTTGGTTATCATCGTGTGTATTTTGATGCAAAGATAGGGATTTTTGCAACTGCCTGCGTATGTATGTTGATTCCCCTTTTTTGAAAAACATAGTGAGCAGATAGCGGACAGCAACGAAATTCGAGTCGCAAACTATCACGTTAATGCAAAATTATTAAACAAAAGACAATAAACGAGCGGTTAATGTTCCTTGATAAATTCCCTTGACTCCGTTTTTTTGCCGTTGTCAAGCTTTAGTAAATAAGCTCCGGCAGCATATGCCTTTGTGTCCACTTTGGTTTTGTGTTTTAATACCCCTTTATAAACAACTTCGCCGATAGCATTATATATTTCGAAATCAATAGGTTTTTTAAAGTGGTTGTTGGTAATAATTAATTCATCCACCACCGGATTGGGATAGGTTTCAATGCCGCCCAAATCCTCTGTTTCAGCTATATTGGTAATTACCATACTGATACTGTTGGATGTGTCGGACGTGCACCAGTAAGCATCCGTAGCCACTATGTAGTAGTCGCCAGAACCCGTGGGAGAATAGGTGGCTGTTGTGGCTCCGGGAATCATTACGTTATTATGATACCATTGAATAGTTGATGTTGATGCGGTGTATAAGGCAGTGCCGTTTTGATAAATAACGGGCGCCGCAGGGTGCAGGGGGGCATTTACAATGGCTGTTTTGAATGTTTCGCCGCTAAGTGTCTGAAAAGAATTATCAAAAGTAAGATTCAAAGGATTTGAGTCGGGAGTGAGCGATGGCGAAGGATTATTGTTGCCAAACATCCGTACACTGCTTGGACACACATCGGGGGGCAGACTGAAAGTGAACAGAAGCACGTCGGCTCCGGCAGTAAGCGGCGGAATAAACGATTGTCCGTAAGTAACAAATTTATGATAATCTTTGTTCCCGTCGTAAGTGGCGATATTATAGGCAGGTGTTTTATCTGTCCAGTTGGCGCTGACGGGGTTGTGGCTTGCACAGGCAATGGGTTGGTCGGCCGCCGAAGCCGGCATCACGATACAAAAACCCGAAGGCCCTAAAAAATTGTCCAGCCCTCCCTCGTTTAAGGTGCCGCCAACAAGAAGATGGGCTTCGTAAAGCATGCTCGCCTGATTATATCTTAATTCAAAGGTGGATTCCATTTTGCCCTGAGCTTTTGATAAGAGCGGCATGAGCGCAAAAAGTGCACAAATTATAAAATTTATTTTTTTCATATCAACGGTTTTTTGAAAACACTTTTTATTTATCCCTATCTCTTGTAGAGATAAATAAGAACAAATATACGATATTTTTTCTGAAAGGTTATGAGAGGTTTATAAATTTTT
>DAONFU010000249.1:0-2631 GCA_035403765.1 Bacteroidales bacterium | reverse complement strand
TAAATAGATTAAAAAAAAGTGAACTTGTTTTCATGATTAAGGTATGCTGGAAATTTTATTGAAAAATAAGTATGAGCAAGGCACATGCATCAATTATGATCAGCCTAATGCCGGCAGCAACTTCGGTTCTGATGATATATTGGTTTTTATGAAATTTAAAGAGGTTCTCAAACAAAAGATGTTTAATATTTTTCTTTATTCCAAACTAACAACACGCCAAAAAAACCGGATTCTATTTCAGGTAATTTTCAAGCGCATTATCATATATGGATTTTGCTTCATTTATATGGAAATAGGAAACGTCGTCCACACGCAAATCTCCCTTGGTAACGTGACCTAATAAGGTAAAAGGCGCTTTGGTATCGACAAGAAAGTCGATGAAATCTGTTTCATCATCTTCGTCCACGCTAACGATGATACGTCCCTGCGATTCACCAAAGAGATAGGCATCCGGCCGTATTTCACAATCAGTGGTAATGTCGAATCCGAGATCGTTGTGCATGGAGGCTTCAAACAAGGCCACAAACAAGCCTCCCTCCGAAACATCATGTGCCGATTTTATTAGTTTGCTGTTTATCAATTCAGAAAGTACAAACTGTGTAACAAATTCGCGGTCGAGGTTGAAGTAAGGTGGAGGAGAAAGCTGCACCTTATGATGATGGATGAGGTATTGCGAAGAGTTGATATCGTTACGGGATTCGCCCAACAAATATATCAGATCGCCTTTGCTTTTGAAATCCATGGTCATCATATTATCCTTATCATTAAGCAAACCTATCATCCCAATTACCGGTGTGGGAAATACAGGCACTACATTGCCGCCGATGTTCGACTGGTTATAGAAACTCACATTGCCACCCGTTACCGGTGTGCCGAATTTTTTGCAGGCATTGGACATTCCCTTTATAGCATGAACAAACTGCCAATACACTCCGGGGTTGTAAGGATTGCCGAAATTCAGGCAATTGGTAATAGCCAGCGGTTTTCCACCGGCACAGGTAATATTGCGGGCGGCTTCGGCCACAGCAATCTCAGTGCCTATACGCGGATCGGCATACACATAGCGGGAATTGCAATCCACGGTCATCACCAGGGCTTTTTTACTGCCTTTCAGGTTAACCACTGCAGCATCAGCCGGCTTATTGGTGGACATATTTTTTGTACCTACCATGCTGTCGTACTGCTCCCATACCCATCGTTTTGAACAGATGTTGGGATTAGCCAGCAGTTGTTTGGCCACCGGACGCAAATCCGCCGGTTCGGGTATCGAATTGATGTTGAACTTTTTTGTTTTTTTGTAGTACTCCGGTTCTTTTTGCTCCCGTTGATACACAGGGGCGCCACCGCCCAGCACCAGCGATTCGGCAGGAATTTGCGCCACCAGTTCGCCATGCTGATAGTAGTTTAGCATGCCACCTTTGGTAACCTTGCCTATCTCAACGCAATTCAGGTCCCATTTTTCGAAAATCTTCATCGCCACCTCTTCCTTTCCTTTTTCAACCACCACCAACATACGTTCCTGCGATTCGGAAAGCAGTATTTCCCATGGTTTCATATTTTTTTGCCGCAAGGGGACCTTATCCAGATTGATATCCATCCCATGTTCGCCCTTGGCAGACATTTCGGAGGTTGAACAAACAATGCCGGCGGCTCCCATATCCTGCATACCCACTACGCAGCCCGATTTTATGAGCTCCAGCGAAGCTTCGAGAAGCAGTTTTTCCTGAAACGGGTCCCCCACCTGCACCGAGGGTAAATCTTCAGCAGAATTTTCGGTGATTTCTTCCGAAGCGAAGGTTGCGCCATGTATTCCATCTTTGCCTGTGGCCGAGCCAACAATGAAAATAGGGTTGCCAACGCCTTTGGATGTGGCTGAAGCGGTATTGCCAGTTTTCACCACACCTACCGACATGGCATTGACCAGGATATTCTGATTATAGCATTCGTCAAAGTTGGTTTCTCCAGCCACCACCGGCACACCAAAAGCGTTGCCATAGTCGCCTATACCTTTAACCACGCCTTTTACCAGGTGTTTGGTGCGGTCGAGTGCCAGGTTGCCGAAACGCAGCGAATTCAGCTGAGCAATAGGCCTGGCTCCCATGGTAAAGATATCGCGGTTGATACCTCCCACCCCGGTGGCTGCTCCCTGATAAGGCTCCACTGCCGACGGATGGTTGTGCGACTCGATTTTGAAAACACAGGCCTTCCCCTCACCGATATCCACCATGCCGGCATTCTCTTCACCGGCTTTGGCTAACATCTGCGGGCCATCTTTGGGTAGTTTCTTCAGCCAAAAAATTGAGTTTTTATAGGAGCAGTGTTCCGACCACATAACCGAATAGACGCTTAACTCATTGAAGTTGGGCATTCGTCCGAGAATCTTTTTTATCATCTCAAATTCATCTGCATTGAGGCCGAGTTGTTCTGCCGTATGAAGGTTAACCTTGTTTTCCGATTTGTCTTTTTTCATCGCGGTATTTTTCTAATACTACAAAAGTAAAAAAATATGGGAACGAAAAACCAGAGAGTTTTTTTTTCAAAATTTTTACCGGTTGTACTTTCAGGAAAATTATCATGAAATCAACAGGTGCAGCATTTTATTGCCCTTTTACTAAAATTTCAGGTTTTTAA
>DAONFU010000248.1:0-2653 GCA_035403765.1 Bacteroidales bacterium | reverse complement strand
CCTAACAGTCTAAACACCCTAGCCACACCATTTTTCAAAAAATTTTCAACCCCCATATTATTCATAGCAGCCTTTATTTTTTCACAGGATAGCCTCTTTTTTTTGCCATATCTTCAAGTCTTTTCTGGAAGCCGGAGACTTTTACCGGTTTTTTCCTGTTGGCCTGGATACGTGCATGGATTTTTTCTTCGTTCACAAATTTTCTGAAAAGGAACATCTGCAGGAAGGTGATGAGGTTGGCGAGCAAGTAATAATAACTCAAACCGGAGGCAAAGTCGTTGAAGAATCCCAGGAACATCACCGGCATGGCATACATAATAAATTTCATTCCCGGCTGCGATGAGCTTCCCATCATCTGGTTGTTGAGCTTGGTGTATAAAATGGTGGAAATGGTCATCAGCAGGCAGAACAAACTCACATGGTCGCCATAAAAAGGAATGCTGAAATGATTTGGGAAGGTCCAGATTGAGTCATAAGAAGAGAGGTCTGTAGCCCAGAGGAAAGGTTGCTGCCGCAATTCGATGGATGCGGGGAAAAAGCGGAACAGGGCGATAAGGATGGGCATCTGCAGCAGCATGGGCACGCAGCCTGCCATGGGGTTGATGCCGGCTTTTTTATACAGGGCCATGGTGGCCTGCTGTTTTTTCATGGCATCTTCCTTTTTGGGGAATTTAAGGCCGATTTCGTCCACCTCGGGTTTCAGCACCCGCATGCGTGCCGAGGATAAGTAGGTTTTATATGCTATCGGGAACAGAACTATTTTGAGTAAGATGGTCAGGATGAGGATAATAATTCCGTAGTTTATCCCATAGGTTTCCAACCAGTTGAACACCGGGATTACCGCAAACCTGTTGATCCAGTGCATAAGGAAAAATCCCCAGCCCAGCGGAATCTGGCGCTCCATTTCGAGATCGTACGATTTAAGGATTTTGTATTTGTTGGGACCCAGATATACCGACATGGGAATGCTTTGACTGGCTTGGTTTTCGTAAGGGAAAGTTAGCGAGGCTGTCAATGTTTTCAGGTACCCTGGAAACAGGGTGTCTTTTTGCTGTACTATTTCAAGACTGGCTTCTTTAAAGCTTTCTTTGGCTATGAGTGTGGCTGAGAAAAACTGTTGTTTGAACGAAATCCATTTTATGTTGGGCAGTTTGTCTTTTTTATCATCTTTATTTTCTTTCAGGTAATCCACATCATCTTCGGCAGGTTTGAAATACACGTTGGTGTTCATCAACTCGTTCTTCATGCTTTTTTCCTGTTGTGCCAGATCGAGTTTCCAGTCGAAAGCCAGGTAAGTGCTGTTCACATCAATGACATCCTGCATGTTTTCGAGGTTTATGCTGAAGTCCAACAGATAGTTACCGGCCCTTAAGGTATAGAGATACTCTATATATTTTTGGGTGTTTTTCGCCGAATCCGATTCGTTGGCGTATAGGCGCAAAGCAAAGCTTACCGAGTCGTTGTTCCCGACAAAAATGGAGTCTTTTCCGGCAAAGCGTTTGTCGGCACAATATGGCTCAAAAAACAGCTTGCTGGTGTTTAAATCTTTGTATCCCGAGAGAAAGGTAAGAAAATAGTTGGAGGTGTCGGTGTTGAAGAGAATGAGTGGCCTGCCATCGAAAGTTTTGTATGTTTTTAGCTCTACATAAGAGATGCCGCCGCCCTGGGCTGCAAACTTTATCTTTAAAAGGGAATCTTCGAGGATATAATGTTTGTTTTCGCCACTAGCCGATGCGGAAAATTTTCCGAACCTGTTTTGAAGAACCCGGAGACTGTCGGTTGCCGCTGTGGCGGAGGTGTCGGCGGGTTGAGTTTTGCTGAGGGAGTCTTGTCTTATTTTTTGAACGCTGTCTTCCCTCACCTTTGCCAGTGAATCTTTTTTCAACTGCAGGTTTCTATTAGCCCATTCTGTGGAATCTTTTTTAAATTTGGCCAGCCGTTCTTCCTTTGATGGGGCGGTAAGCAAACTGTAGCCGACAAGTATTCCAAAAATCAGCAGTATCCCGATAACAGTATTTAACGTGCCTTTGTTCATTTGTTGGATCGCTTAAAGTGAGGTGCAAAGATAAAGAAAAATAATTCTTTATGGGATTACCTTGTTTTTAATTGCATCCGAATCACGTTAATAGTGTTATTTACGCTTTGTCTGCACAATTTTGCCATTGGTATTTTTTTTCAAGATGTTAATCTAATGTTAATGGTTTTTTTAACATTCTTAAGGCTAGGTGGTTTTCTTATATTTGCAAAAATTACTAAATTGTAAAAAATTTATTAAAACTATGCATTTCATAAAATCTATTTTATCGCTGTTAATGGCCGTAGTGGTTTTCAATAGCTATGCTCAGGTGGAAATAAAGCTGAACAGTTCGAAGACCGAATTTTCCATTCTGGAGAAAAGCCCTTATAAGATTAAGGCAAAAACCTCCCTACAAAAAATCAAAACCCTGCCGGTATCTACGGTGGAGGGTAATTTTGTCGAACTCGGTATCACGGGTTTTTCACCACTATTTGATGCCGGCAGACCGCAGCTTCCGGTATATAGCAATTTAATAGAAATTCCTTATGGCGCCGAAATCCAGATAAACATCATCAGCTACAACGAGCAGAATATTGATCTGAGCAGCTCCGGAATCGTTCAAAAAATTATGCCTTC
>DAONFU010000247.1:0-2706 GCA_035403765.1 Bacteroidales bacterium | reverse complement strand
CCGGATAGGCTGGATTGAAAACCCTGATGAGTATGGCGAATACTCCAATCAAAAATCCATAAACAATTTTTCCAGATGGTGTTTGTGAGCCGGTTACCGGGTCGGTGGCCATAAATACGGCTCCGAATAAAAACCCTCCCATCATCAGCTGTGTCAGGCAATCAATCTGCATATAAGTATTAGCGCCAATAAGGTTAAAAATCAGTGTCATGAAAACACCGCCGGCTATGGTGGACAACATGATCCGCAGGCTGCCAACGCCGGTAATTATCAAAATCAGTGCGCCGAGTAATATGGCCAGTTTTGATGTCTCTCCTATAGAGCCAGGAATAAATCCAAAAAACATATCCGATAGCGAAGGCAGGGATTCAATACGCCCTGCAGCAGCCTGCGACAATGCTGTGGCGCCTGTAATGCCATCAACGCCGCTCAGGTTGTTGTCAAAACCAAATATCCACGGGCTGTCGCCAGTGATTTTGGACGGATAGGCAAAAAAGATAAAAGCGCGTGCTACCAAAGCAGGATTAAAAATGTTCATTCCCGTACCCCCAAAAACTTCTTTTACAAAAACTACCGAAAAGGCGGTGCCTACGGCAACTACCCATAGAGGAATGTTTACCGGCATGATTAAGGGTATCAGCATTCCCGTAACCAAAAAGCCTTCATTCACTTCATGATGACGGATTTGTGCCGAAATAAATTCTATGGCCAGCCCTGTTACATAGGATACTACAATGATGGGCAGCACAGCCTGAAACCCAAACCAAAAATCAGCCAGTATGCTGACACTGGTGCCCATGGCCTTGTGAAACTGATAGCCAACATTCCACATGCCAAAAATCATGGCCGGCATTAATGCCACCACCACAATAATCATAGTGCGTTTCAGGTCAACAGAGTCGCGGATGTGACTGCCCGTTAAAGTAACCTTTTTAGGCACAAACAAAAAAGTTTCAAAAGCGTCGAATGTGGACTCCAGCTTTGCAAACCGGCCTCCTTTTCTAAACTTTGGTTTTATGGAATCGATGTATTTTCTTAAACCTTTCATCGTGTAATAATTTCTTTGTTAACTCATTTCTTTTCTTAGCAGTTCCAGGCCTTCACGCACTATTTGCTGCACCTCCGTTTTTGAAGTGCATACATAATCGCATAAGGCAACATCTTCGGGAGCCACTTCGTAAATACCCAGCTGTTCCATCTTATCAATGTCCTGGGCAAGAATGGCTTTGATGAGATACACCGGTAAAATATCAAACGGAAATACCTTTTCATATTGCCCCGACATGACTAGCGGCCTCTGGCCACCATGGTAATTGGTGTCGAAATCATATTTTTTTCCAGGGAACAACCAACTGAAAAAAACTCTTGAGTTGCTGAATTTTTTAAATCCGGGCATCGCCCATCCAATCAACTCATAGTAATCACCTTCGGTAATAAAAGTGAGCTGGTGGTGGTAGTATCCTGAATATCCTTCGGCGCTTACATTATCTCCGGTTAAAACATTACCGCTGATTACCCGAAGGCGATGCTGCTTTGCCTGGCCTTCGACGATGGATTTTAGTTTGCTGCCAATCACCACTTCCTGGTACATGGGTTCTCTGGCTTCCGGCCCTGATAAAGCTATGGTTCTTCGGGCATCGTAAATACCGTCAACAAATAATTTCCCTATCATGGCCACATCCTGCGGATTCAGATACCATACGGTTTCTCCCTTGTTAATTGGCCGAATATGGTGAATTTGGACACTCACATTACCGGTAGGATGGGGACCTTTGAAATAGTGTAGTTCGGCATTTTTTACTGATGAAAAGATATTGGCGTCAATGCTTGCATCAAGCCCAAGATGAATTTTGCCCTTGTTTAGTTTAGCCAGTGCGTCAACACCCACCTGAAAGTAAGCAAGCTTTTCTTTTAAAATATAATTGTAATCAGGCGCCAAAGGAGAGGTGTCGAAAGTAGAAACAAAGATGTCGCGCGGCGTCGCATCAACGCTGGGAATATTGTCGTAAGGCCGTTGACGGATATAGGTCCACAAACCCGATTTAATGAGCAACAATCGTATTTCCCCGGCATTCATTGAAGAAATATCATGACTTCCAAAATCTTCGTAAATGATTTCTTTGTCGGCTTGTACAGGTATTTCCATGATGAGCCGCTTAGCCCCGCGGACAGGTTCCATCACTACACCGCTCACCGGGGAGGTAAAAACAATTTGTTCATCGTATTTGTTTTTAAACAGCGGAGATCCGGCTTTTATGCGGTCACCGGGCATTACCATCAACCGCGGCAATACATTATTAAAATCCGCTGGTTTGATGGCAACATATTCCGGTATGGAAAAGGCTCCGGTTACATTTGCCGCGCTTCCTTTCATCGGAATATCAAGGCCTTTTTTTATTTTTATAATTTGCATTTATGTTCAAATTATGTTTGACTTGTGCGAGTGCAAAAATAAATATTATATTACTTAAATGCCAAATTAAGCTGGAATAAAAGTAATTTTCACGTCAAATATACAACAGAAAATATTTCGGTTTTTTTTTTTATAGTACTTCCTTGTAATATTTTTAGCTGCATATTTATTTTGCATTTTTTTTGTGTTATAAATTTTAACTTAAGGGCATCTCAAATAGCATTGATCGGGGGCCTTTAAAAACAAAAAAAAAGAGACCGTTGAAGTTCTGATAACTGCAGCGTACTGAGCGT
>DAONFU010000246.1:0-2737 GCA_035403765.1 Bacteroidales bacterium | reverse complement strand
TTTGTGCCTAATTTTAAATAATGTACTATGATTAAAAGAACATTACAATCAATTACTGCAATGTTGCTGATTATGATGCCCGTATTAACCTACGGCAGCGAGGCCGATTTAAGAATTCCGGAGTTGTCGCCCAGCCAGAATAACATGTTGCTTTTTGGGTTTTTAATATGTTTTTTTGGTTTGTTATTCGGCTTATATCAATTTGTCAAGGTAAAAAAACTTAAAGCGCATCAATCCATGCTTGATGTTTCCAAAGTTATTTTTGAAACATGTAAGACTTATCTGATACAGCAGGGAAAATTTTTAATCCTGCTGTTTGTTTTTATTGCCCTTTGCATCGGATTTTATTTTGGATTTTTGCAACACACCAGCCCGGGGGGAGTTTTGCTTATTATTTCCTGGACCGTAGTAGGCATCCTGGGATCGTACGGAGTGGCCTGGTTTGGCATCCGCATGAATACGCTGGCTAATAGCCGCATGGCTTTTGCCTCGCTGGAGCGCAAACCCATAAAGCTGTTGAACATCCCGCTGGATGCCGGCATGAGCATTGGCGTAATGCTGGTTTGCGTGGAACTCATCATGATGCTCATCATCCTGCTCTTTGTCCCGAGAGATCTTGCCGGTGCCAGTTTCATCGGCTTTGCCATCGGCGAATCTCTTGGCGCTTCAGCGCTTCGTATTGCCGGAGGTATTTTCACCAAGATTGCCGACATCGGCTCCGACCTGATGAAGGTAGTGTTTAAAATCGGCGAAGATGATCCGCGCAATCCGGGTGTAATAGCCGACTGTACGGGCGATAACGCCGGTGACAGCGTGGGCCCCACAGCTGATGGATTTGAAACCTATGGCGTAACCGGTGTTGCCCTGGTATCTTTTATTGTGCTGGCCGTTGCCAATGTGGACTTTCAGATGGAGCTACTAACCTGGATTTTTGTTATGCGTATCCTCATGGTCATTACTTCTATTTTATCGTTTTTTGTCAACCGGGCTATCAGCCAGTCTTTGTACGGCAAAAGCGATGACATAGATTTTGAAAAACCGCTGACAAACCTGGTTTGGATAACCTCCATCATGTCGATAGCGGCTACTTTCTTTGCCAGTTATTTCATGATTGGACCCAACAGTGCTATTGGCGCCACTAACGGCAACCTATGGATTATTTTATCCACCGTCATTAGTTTTGGCACCTTAGGGGCCGCGCTGATACCCGAATTTACGAAAATTTTCACCAGTCCTAAATCAAAACATGTCAACGAAATTGTGCAGGCTTCGCGCGAAGGAGGGGCTTCCCTTACCATTTTATCCGGCCTGGTGGCTGGTAATTTCAGCGCTTTCTGGAAAGGCATGGTGTTTTTTGGCCTGATGTTCGGCGCCTATTATGTAAGCACTTTTGGATTGGTTGACCTGATGATTTATCCTTCGATTTTTGCGTTCGGCCTGGTGGCTTTCGGCATGCTGGGCATGGGACCCGTTACTATTGCCGTGGACAGCTATGGTCCTGTTACCGACAATGCCCAGTCGATATATGAGCTTTCGCTGATTGAAGAACAAAAAGATATCGAAAAGGATATTGAACAAAACTTCGGATTTAAGCCCGACTTTGAAAAAGCCAAGTATTATCTCGAAGCCAATGATGGCGCCGGCAATACTTTTAAAGCCACTGCCAAGCCGGTATTAATCGGCACCGCTGTGGTAGGGGCCACCACCATGATTTTCTCACTTATTCTGGTAATCAAAAACGTGGTAGGAATAGAGCCGGAGCAGATTCTGAATATCCTGAACCCATTTTCGATTTTAGGACTTATTACAGGAGGCGCAGTCATTTATTGGTTCACTGGCGCATCGATGCAGGCTGTTACCACCGGAGCTTACAGGGCGGTTGAATACATCAAAAAACACATCAACCTCGACCCCAATGCACCCAAAATTGCCTCTGTTGACCAGTCGAAAGAGGTAGTAAAAATCTGTACACGGTATGCTCAAAATGGCATGTTTAACATCTTTATAGGCATATTTGCTTTCGCGCTTGCCTTTGCCTTTTTTTCTGCTCCCGGCGACTTAGACAGTACGTCGGACATGGCTCAAAAACTCCACCTGGCAGCACCGGTTTCTTTCTTCGTGTGCTACCTGATTTCCATTGCGGTATTCGGATTGTTCCAGGCCATTTTTATGGCTAATGCCGGCGGCGCGTGGGATAACGCTAAAAAAGTGGTGGAAGTGGACCTGAAAGAAAAAGGCTCCCTGCTGCACGATGCCACGGTGATAGGCGATACCGTAGGTGATCCGTTTAAAGACACCTCATCGGTGGCCCTGAACCCTATTATAAAATTCACTACGCTTTTTGGACTTCTGGCTATGGAGATAGCCATTTCGGAAAACTTTCGGGAGATAGCCCCAATTATTGGCGGTATATTTTTTGTGATTGCGCTGTACTTTGTGTATCGCAGCTTCTATAAGATGAGAATTAAATCCGAAAAAGGGTAACATTTTTAATTTTAAAAAAAATTATTGTTAATAAACGTCATTTAACATAAAAAATCAAATAAAATTTGCTTGGATAACTTTATGTAAGTATATTTGCCCTCAAATAAGAATTATTAACCTAAATTTTAAAAATTATGAAAAGATTACTTTTAGTATTATTAGTTGCAATCATTGCATTTCCAGCATTTCAATCCTGCAAAAAAGGAGAAAATGATCCCGCCCTGTCTTTGGCATCAAGAAATGCCAGAATCAC
>DAONFU010000245.1:0-2775 GCA_035403765.1 Bacteroidales bacterium | reverse complement strand
CCAAAGACATCATAAAGCATGATATCAGCATTTTCGGCATTGACAACGTTTATCACGTCGCTTGCCGGATTGGGGAATATCTGAATATTGCTGTCGTCATAAGATTCGTTTATGCCTGTACCGGTTCCTGTATTAATTTTATCAATAAAAAGATTGTTGCCATAATCGCTGATAGCATGGAAGCGGATGATAATGTTCGGCTGACCGACATAAGCGCTGAGGTTAATGTTGTTGGTTACCCACTGTGAAGAGGTTGGTGTAAACGATGAGGAAGATGCCGGGGCAGTGGACAGTGTGCTTCCAGCTTTATCGAAGATACTCGTCCATGTGCTGCCGCAGTTGGTTGAAACCTGAACCTGCAGACGATCGTCATATCCCGATTGGTATTGTGCATAGGCATGGTCGAAAGACAGGTGGTACGAAGATACTCCTGACAGGTCAAGCCCGTAGATATACAGGTCGTTGGCAACGCCTACCTCTGCTCCATAGAAATACATTCTTGCCGAACCTGATCCGACGCCGAAAGAGCTGACGGATTGTCTTGACCAGTATAAGCCGTCAACTACCCAATTGGCAGGGGGAAAGGTGGTGCTGGTAAATTCTTCGTTTACCGGGCTGGTACTATAGTTTAGAAAAGCATTGAAAGTGGCTGAATAATCATCATTGAGGGCATTGAGGTCGGCAACGCCGTTGGGTAAGGAAGTGAAACATCTTACTGTATGATGGCCGTTGGTGGGGGTGATGGGATTTGTGATGGTAACGTTGGCAGTAGCTCCTGCAGCCAGTGACCCCGACCAGTTTTGCGATACCGTGGTGCCGCCATCCACAGAATAATTAATTACTGCGCTGGTTAAAACATCGGTTCCTTTGTTTTTTAATACTACGGTGGGAGCAATCGGATTAGTTGTACATTGTATCAGTGGCAATCCGGAAATGGAAGTAATCGCGGCATCAATGGTTGGTTGGTTGACGGTGCATCCGCTACCTGAAATAATTTCCTGATTTCCTTCAGCTACAAAGGCAACAATTTCCAGTTCGGCCAGGTTCACGGGCACACCGGTGTAATCTGCCGGCACGGTATAGGTAATGGTAGTATCCACTTTCAGTGTTCCTGATGCCGTATTGGTATTGGGTATGGAGATTCCCCACTGTCCTGTTATCATATGCCGCAACATGTGCTGGTGCAAATATTCACCGTCGGGGGTAACCATAGTAGGATTTCCACTTGAACCGGATTGCGGACCTTTCACATTGTTTTGCAGTATTGCAATATTCAATTTGTTTGTTGAAACGGGGCTGTTTCCTGTATAATATACCTGGCATTGGATAGTAAGTACCCTGGTAACATAATTTACCTGAGCTGCAACACCTACATTAAGATAGGAGGATTGCCCCAAAATGGTAGTGGAAGCACTAGTCCAGTTTGTTCTTGACATGGCTGTTCCGCCTGATGTTTGTCCCAAACCGGAAAAAACATGGCGGTTTACCGTAGCGGCGGGGTATCCCGTCAAAGCCGTCTGTGAGGCAATAGAGGTTCCAAAAGAAGTTCTGTAATCGGGCTCGCCGGCACCAGGGGTGGCATAGCTGCCGGTGTGTATGGCTATTGCATAAGCACGATTGGGATTGGCTGTCATAATATTATGTGCTACCAAATGTCCCTGCGGGCAGATCCCGCAATGAATTCCGGTGAACTCTTCCAGAATCACATTTTTGTTTTGCGGGGTAGTGCTGACAGGTATCTGAGCCTGTACCAAAAACGCCGGCACGATGAGCATTAATACAAGTACTAGTTTTTTCATAAAGATTTTTTTTTGGTTAATAAATGGAATTGGAATAATCATACAAAGATAACGGGAAATACTGGATTTCTCTTTTATTTAACTTATAATTAACTAACATACTATATCTTATGAAGAAAACAGAAGGCTAGGAAATAATTGAGATTATTGTAATGTTTGTGATCCTATTCCAGAGCTTCTATTTTTGTTTTCTTTCGATGTTATTATCAAGAATATTTTGCAGGGTTCCGGGAATGTTTTTAAACAGGCTGGTGAATATCATTGCCGAAATAATGTAAGGTTTATAACCGGCTTCTATGTAAGTGGGGATACGGTATTTTTCAAATACTTGTTTTTCGACTTCGCCTTCTTTGCACGAAACGCCGGAAATGTCAGCGGGCAGGCAATGCATATACAGGGCTTTCCCGTCTTTGGTGAGTTTCATATTTTCGCGGGTACATTCCCAGTCTTTGTGTTTTGCATTGTTGGCAAGGCATTGTTTTTCCAGTGTTTTTAATCCTTCGGTATCGTTGGCCAGCAGCAGTTTGGTTCGTTGTTGCATAACCGAAAAAGGAGCCCAGCTTTTGGGATAAACGATGTCGGCATTTTTAAAAGCGGTATTCATGTTTTTCGAAACTTTAAAGCTTCCGCCGCTTTCAAGAGCGTTCTTAAAGGCAATGTCCATCACCTCGGGTATCAGGTCGTAGCCTTCGGGGTGTGCCAGTTCCACGTGCATTCCGAAACGTGTCATCAGGCCGATGATCCCCTGCGGAACGGATAATGGTTTTCCGTAACTTGGTGAATAGGCCCAGGTCATGGCGATTTTTTTGCCACGGAGGTTTTCAAGTGAACCGAAATATTTTTTCAGATGGAGCAGGTCGGCCATGGATTGCGTCGGATGGTCTATATCGCATTGCAGGTTGACGATGGCGGGGCGGCATGGGAGTACTTTTTTCTTAAATCCTTCGTCGAGGGCTTTGGCTACTTCGAGCATATA
>DAONFU010000244.1:0-2799 GCA_035403765.1 Bacteroidales bacterium | reverse complement strand
AACATGAACGAAATAGTGTTTCCGGCAGCTATCCTGCAGCCCCCGTTTTTCTTTATGGATGGCGACGATGCTGTTAATTACGGCGGCATTGGTGTGGTTATCGGCCATGAAATGACACACGGGTTCGACGACCAGGGACGGCAGTACGACAAAGACGGCAACCTGCGTGACTGGTGGACAGAAGAAGACGCGGCAAATTTTAAAAAACAGACACAGGTATTGGTGGATCAATTCAATGAGTTTAAAATGTTAGACTCGCTGCATGTGGATGGCGAGCTGACTCTCGGCGAAAACATTGCCGACATGGGCGGCATCACCGTGGCGCTGGTGGCATTGCAAAAAGCCATGCAGGGCAAAGATATGAAGGCCAAAATCGATGGCTTTACACACCTGCAAAGGTTTTTTCTTTCATACGCCCAGATTTGGAGGGGCAATACCCGCGACAAAGAACTGATGCGCCGCCTGAAAGAAGACGTGCATTCGCCTAAAGAAGCACGCGTCAACGGACAGGTTTATAACATTCCTGAGTTTTATGCTGCATTTGATATTACGCAAAAAGATAAGTTTTACAAAGCGGAAAACCTGCGCCCGGTAATCTGGTAGGGACCGTGTTTGGCAAAACCTATCTTGCCTTTTCAGTAAGGCAAATTCTATGATTATTTTTGAAAAGACAGGCCCTGCCATTGGCATTCGTCATCCGGTAAATAATCAGGTCGCTGTCATAAAACAACAGGTCGTCAACATACATTGTTTTCTCTGCCAGGTCGCTGCCCTTATATACGAGTTCGTAGGCGGCATCCGCATCCTGGTGATCCAATGACAATTCCACCAGCGACCAGTTGCCATTAATTTCATGGCTGTTTCCGGCTGAAGTCATGGGCTGAAGCCACTCTACCTGCCCGTCTTTATTTTTCTGAAAGAAAAACATACCGCTCAAACAATCCTGTCCGAAATTATCACCCTGGTTGTACATCCACAGACGAGCTGTGAATTTTTTATGCAGCGGCAAGCGGCCTTTTTCAATCTTCAGCAGGATATGATAGTCTTTTTGAGGGCCAAAATGACAACCCCTGCCTCCCGAAAAAGTAATATCTGTTGCCTCGTTGGCAAAATCATCATAAGCAAAAAGCAAGGAAGTATCCGACACAAGGAATCCCCGTTTCTCAAACAAGCTGTCTTTTATCACATCAAAGTTCCGGAACTCTTCTTCGGCGATATTTTCAAAAAACACCTCCGGTCTGATTTCATAGAGACTGTAGTCGTCGCGGGTACAAATCAGGGTGGCCTTTTTCACATATTCTGCCTCTTTACTATTCAGGTAGCCATTCAGGCAAACAAGTAAAAAAGGTTTTTGGCTGGGCAAATCATTTTTTATATCTTTCTGGTAATAATTAGCCGCTAGTAACTGCATAATTTTTTTGCTTTCGTGAATGGAAGTGCGCGTCAGATAACTCGAAATCATAGGCAAGCCGGTATGGTACGAAAAAAGAAAGGCCAGACGATACACTTTTTCATCGGCTACTTTGCCAAAATTTTCGGAGCCAATGTAGAAAAAAGGAAAGGGCAATATAGCCTGGTAGCCAAAGACATTGGTATTTTCGATATCGTGTTTGAGCGGTTGCGGCAGTTGTTGGGCACAAAAAAAGTTGGGAGATTTCACTATCTCTGCCGACGTTATTTCATGATATTTCCAACTTTCGGCAAACAAAAGCACCGGGATGAGCACCGCAAGAAAATATGCCGGAACCTTAAGTTTTTTCTTCGAAAGACCATCAAACAAGCTGTTAGTAATAACTATAAGCACAATGGCCGATACAAAATAGAACACCCAGGCAAACCGGCCAATAGCGCGGAATTGTTTGATAACATCAAAATAATTGATTAGCCGTTCCCAGCCAAACCACCGGAATGGCACAAATAAGGAAAAGGCCAGGATAATCAGAGAAGCAGCAAATAATAAGCGGAGCGGATAACTATCAACCCAGTTTCTGTTGAAGGTCAATTTCCTTGACTTCACCGAACTTACCGCCGAGGCAACAATAAAAGCAAGCAGTGCCAGTATAGTTATCATTCCAATGTACGACCATCCCTCCCACGGCTGTACAAGTCCGGGGAACAAGGTCTCTTTGATTTTATCCAGCGGCGAACATACGGGAATAAAGACACTGCTGAGCTCGGCATGATTTTCAAGTATTCCCCAGGGGTTGCTGGTTCGCCCGGTATGTATATCAGTAATTTTCACAACAAGATAATAAAGGGCCACCGGAATAAGTGCCGCTGTCATAAGCCAAAAATGTTTTCCCATCCATGGCTTTTGTCTTCTGAGCAATTTGTCGGACAGGCCCACCAAGGCATAGGTAAACACCAGGGTGGCGGCTATCATGCCCATATAAGCATGTATAGAAAAAAAGAAAAAAATGCTAAAGCATAACAGGAAAAAAATCCGCGAGCGATGGTTGGCTTTCTCAAAAAGAATTAATAAATAGATGGTGAGTGGAATAAAAAAACTGTAGGACAAGGCATAATGTCCGCTAAGCCTGAAAATCTGGGGACTTAGCGCGGTAATGGCCACAGCGCCTAATACCGAAAGCAGGTGAACAACTTTCAGTTCCCTCAACAAAAGATAAAGTAAAATAACTGTGATACCGATAGAAAAAATCATCAGCAGATTTAACAGGCCGATGCTGTATTGCGCAATTCCGGGAAAAGCTTCATGAATCAATTTGAAAACAAATGCTAATAAGGGGTGGCAATCGGTATAGGTAAAATTTTCGCCATAAGGATAATTCATCCCCTCGA
>DAONFU010000243.1:0-2803 GCA_035403765.1 Bacteroidales bacterium | reverse complement strand
ACTTCATATTCGTACACGACAGATTTTTTTTCACCAGCGTTCAAGGGCAGTTCCCAGTTAATATGTACATAGGGGTTCAGCCCGCTATATCTTCCACTTTTTGAAATCACTCCATCGGAGCCTGCAGAAAGGGCATTGGCGGTCAAGTCTTTTTTAATTGTCAGCAGTATCTTTTTTTTCTGAAGATTCTCAAGGTAAATCGTTCCCTTGATGGTAACTTTGTTGTAATAAGTCTTACCGATTTTTTTTACGCTTTCTTCTTTTTTCACTTCCTCTTCCTTATTCTTTACCACTACATCGCCGGCTTTTGAAAGCTGTACCGAAATATCAGCACCAGTGGGCGTATATTTAATCCTGTCCTGTGCCAGAGGCTGCATATGTTCGTCCTGCACAAAAACAGGAGCCGTGGTAAAGGGATAAGTAGTGTTGTTGGTAAGCAGTATAGAATGATATACATCCATGCGTTTTTCAGGGTCGTTGCTGATATAATTGTAATAAGAATAATTGGCCACATCTCCGATATTTACTTCATAAACATCCTTGTAGGGTACTTTTACAGAAAAAATCTGAAAACTTGATTTGCTTTGCATCGGCAGATTAACTTTTCCTATGTGGTACATATACAGGTCGTTGGTTTTTTCGCCCAGGGTTGAATAATCGCTATATTGGCCATAATCGGTAGCATTAACACTTCGTTCTTCAGCTACAAAAACATTGCTGGTAAAATAAGTCTGGCTTTGTGCCAGAGGAAGTACAGGCTTTACTTCATAAAGGGATGTAAGCAGGTTATTATAAATAGGGTCATACTGTACGCCATAAAAAAACTGCGGATTGCCAACTGTGAGTGTGAGATCAGCGTTTTCGATATCTTCAGAGTAGTTTTCTACCAGGGCTTTCATCTCCAGTTGTAGTTCGTTGTCACTAATAATCTTGATGTTATAGGACGGAATCCATTGTATTCCGGTTTGCATATACACCACTCTGAGGTCGGTAGTTGAAATATTTTTATCGAAGTAAATCTTTGCCACCCGCACCAGCGAGTCCATTGTAAGTTCTCCCATATTGGAATCGTCGATGGTAAACTCCACCACAGATGCTACCGGATAAAACGTGGTTTTGTTATCGGCCAGTTTTATTTTGGCAATGCCCGAACCTTCATAGTATTCCTGCAGAACACCGCTAATTTCTCTAAGGTTTTTATCAGCGCCCACCGCATAAGAAAAACGGACTTTTTTACCTACCGAGCCTTTAAAAATATCACTGAAGTTTTGAGGTTTCTTGGTTTTTTTTATTGTATCGGTAACAAAACATACGCTGGTAATTTTGTTTTCTTTGGCGGCATTGAGCCAGTAAGTGCCCAAAAGGGGTTGTTTGGGCAGTTCCAGCATAGCATATCCTTTTTTCACAGGCACATTGCCTTCTTTGGCAATAAAATATGTTCCGTTCTTGAACACATTGATCTGCACCGGCTTGATGTTGTTTTGGGCAAAAACTAATGCAACCAGCAGGATTAAACTTAATGAGGCAATGATTTTTTTCATGGCTTGAAGGTTTTTAATTTATATTTGTTATCAGGAAAAAAGCTTTTTCGACCAAATCTTATGCCAGAAACCAATAATTCCACGAGTTCCATAAACAAAAAAGGAATACTCTATCTGTTACCTTCCGTGCTAGGTGAAAGCTCGGCACCTTCGGCCGTTATCCCGGAATCCACGCTGTTCATCATCAAAAACCTGAACGTGTTCATTGTTGAAGAATTGAGGACTGCCCGCCGTTTCTTAAAAAAGATTGACAAAAACATCGAAATCAACAGTAAAGAGTTTTTGGTATTCAACGAACACAGCATCAAGGAAAACATCAGCCAATACATAGCGCCAATGATGCAAGGCCAACACGCCGGCATACTGTCTGAGGCAGGTCTTCCCTGCATTGCCGATCCCGGCTCGGAAATAGTGGCTGAAGCACACAGGCAGAACATTGAAGTGGTGCCACTCACAGGGCCTTCGTCAATTATTCTTGCCCTGATAGCTTCCGGATTTAACGGACAGCATTTTGCTTTTCACGGATACCTGCCGGTGGATAATGCACTAAGGGCAAAAAAGCTCCGCCAGTTGGAGTTGGACGCAATGAAAAACAAACAAACTCAAATCTTTATTGAAACGCCCTACCGCAACAATCAAATGATACAGGCCATCATTGAATGTTGTTCTGATGAAACACTTTTATGTGTAGCTGTTGACATCACGCTGCCCACGCAGCATATCATTTCAAAACCGATAAAAAACTGGAAGAAGATGAAGTTTGATTTTCACAAACGTCCTGCTGTATTTTTAATTTACCATTAGAATAAAGCAAGCAACTGACGAGGCTGTCTCAAAACTATTTTTATTGATATACTTCTCTGAGGTTCTCTGTGTTATCTCTGTGAACCTCTGCATAACCGTGAAATGAAAATTACACAGAGCAACACTGAGGACACACAGAGTTACACAGAGGTCTTTTGAGACAGCCTCGTCAGAAAAACACATTATATGGTTTTTGAAAACGGACATATTTAAAGAATTGGGATTAAGGATTAGACAAGTATCCGATATTGTTATAAAATTTATTAATTTGGCAGCCTAAATCCAAAACACTATGTCTATACTTCTTAGCAACGCTACTTACATTGACTTTCAGACATTGGAATTTATCCCATGTAATATTCATATCGACAACCGTTTGACCAACAGTCTTGTATTTACTGAAAAAGAAGAAAACGGCACCGATATAAAGATTGATTGTACAGGGAAATATGTAACCA
>DAONFU010000242.1:0-2810 GCA_035403765.1 Bacteroidales bacterium | reverse complement strand
AAACAAGTGAATGATTGATAGTACATTTACAAAAAATTATTAAACCAAATTAAAAATGGCAACAACAAAAAAAGTAACAAAACCTGCAGCTAAAAAAGCACCCGCTAAGAAAGCTGCTCCTGCAAAAAAAGCCGCTCCTGCAAAAAAAGCAGTGGTAAAAAAAGTGGTTAAGAAAGCTGCTCCTGCAAAAAAAGTAGTAGCTAAGAAAGCCGCTCCTGCAAAAAAAGTAGTAGCCAAGAAAGCTGCTCCTGCAAAAAAAGTAGTAGCAAAAAAAGTGGTGAAAAAAGCAGCCGTTAAAAAACCTGCAGTAAAAAAGTAAAAACTTTTTTAGTGTGTGATTTCGGCGCCTGCAATTTTGCAGGCGCTTTTTTTGTAAATAATTTTTTTAATAATTCTGTTACGCAATCTTTTGTTATTTTTGTTTTATGATTGTTATAGGAATTACAGGAACCCTTGGCGCAGGCAAGGGCACTATTGTGGAGTACCTGGTGACCGAAAAAAATTTTAACCATTTTTCTGTCAGGGAGTACCTCACCAAAGAAATTCTTGCACGCGGTATGGAAGTGAACCGCGACAGCATGGTTGTTGTTGCCAACGAGCTTAGGGCTATGCATTCTCCAGCGTATATTGTGGAACAACTCTACGAACAGGCGCTGATCAGTGGACAAAATTGCATTATTGAAAGCATCCGCACACCAGGAGAAGCGCTCATGCTGAAACAAAAAGCAAAATTTTTTCTTTTTGCCGTGGATGCACTGCCCCAAATCCGCTATCGGCGCATAAAACAGAGGGCATCAGCTACTGATTTTATTTCGTATGAGACCTTTCTTGAAAACGAAAATAGGGAGATGACATCAGATGACCCGGCCAAGCAAAACCTGAAAAAATGTATCGAAATGTCGGATTTTTATATTGAAAACAATGAAGACCGCGAACACCTGTATCATAAAATCGCCATCATTTTAAACAAAATTGGTCAAAATGACTGAAGAAAATAATAATGCATACCATCGTCCCAGCTGGGATGAATATTTTATGAAAGTAGCCGATACCGTCGCTCAGCGGGCTACCTGCGACCGCGGACGAAGCGGCTGCGTGATTACCCGCGACAAACAAATCCTTGTTACAGGATATGTGGGTTCGCCAAAAGGATTGCCGCATTGCGATGAAGTTGGACATTTGTTTAAGCAGGTAACGCACGAAGATGGCAAGATTACCAATCACTGTATGCGTACTGTCCATGCCGAACAAAACGCTATTTGCCAGGCGGCGCGGCGCGGCATCATGCTAGATAAAGCCACGCTGTATTGCCGTATGACACCCTGCAGGACCTGTGCCATGCTCATCATCAACTGCGGTATTGTGAGGGTGGTATGCGAAATGAAATATCATGCAGGCAGCGAATCGGAGGCAATGTTTAAAGAAGCCGGCGTGGAACTTGTTTACATGAGTGAAGATGTTATGAAATACAGTAATCAATAAAAAAATGAATCACGGCTGGAAACCCTTGCCGGTAATACTTAAGATTATTTATGTAATTCTTGTGTTCCGGGTATTTTTTTCTTTTTTCTCCTTATCTCCTTCTTTTGACCAGGGGTTTGATTTTTTCGGCTCTACCCTGTATGGATTGATAGCTATCAATATTGTTTTTATCTTTAAAGTGTTGTTGCCGCTGGTTATCCTGGTGTGCATGCACAAGCGTTACCCACACACCTGGCTCATCGCGGTGGTGTATTTTTTGGTGAGTTCGCTAAGTGTGCTGTTTAACCTGAGCAATACCTCGGCCATACTGGGCAGGGCATTGGAACAAATGCCCGAAATGTTTCAGGTGCCACAAGGTATCAGCGAAGACGAATTCAGTGCCATGCTGAAGGTTGCCTTTGCCTTTTCCATTGTGTTTTCGGCACTGTTTGAACTGGCCATCATGATAATTTTCTACGTGAAACGCAAATATTTCAGGGATTATCGTCCGGAAGAACAGTTGACAGCGGAAAACAGTTCCGGACAAAACCAGTAAGCGCTTTTTTTGTGCGGCCCCTGCTGGATGTTTTTTCTGAAAAGAGTTTTTTATACCAATCGGTATTATTTTCGCAATTCAAAGTTTTCGCCGAGGTACACTTTACGCACCTGCGGGTCGTTGGCGAGTTCTTCGGCCGTGCCGGCTTTTAATATCGATCCCTCAAACAGCAGATAAGCCCTGTCGGTAATAGAAAGGGTTTCATGCACATTGTGATCGGTGATGAGAACACCGATATTTTTTGTTTTGAGTTTGGCCACGATAGTCTGAATGTCTTCAACGGCAATGGGGTCAACGCCCGCAAAAGGTTCGTCTAACAGGATAAAATGCGGGCTTACGGCCAGCGCCCTTGCAATCTCGGTTCTGCGGCGTTCTCCGCCCGATAGGGTAATGCCTTTGCCTTTGCGCACATGCTGTAACCCGAACTCATCTAACAACTCTTCGAGGCGTTGTTTTTGCTGGCTCTTGGTAAGTTTGGTAAATTCAAGCACGGCCATGATGTTGTCTTCCACACTCAATCCTCTGAAAACAGAAGCCTCCTGCGGAAGATAGCCGATACCTTTTTGGGCACGTCTATACATCGGCTCATCGGTAATATCAACATCTTCAAGAAAAACCCTGCCTTCGTTAGGTTTTATCAACCCGACAATCATATAAAATGATGTGGTTTTCCCTGCCCCGTTAGGTCCAAGCAATCCTACGATCTCGCCTTGTTTTACTTCCAGCGAAACCTTTTTCACCACAGTACGTGAACGGTATTTTTTTATGAGATTATCCGTGCGTAGGATCATGT
>DAONFU010000241.1:0-2820 GCA_035403765.1 Bacteroidales bacterium | reverse complement strand
GCCAATGGCGACAAGGTAGTGTGCCGGCTCACCTCCAATCTTACCTGTGCTTCCAATAACCCGGCATTGTCGGATACAATAACGATGGTAGTAAGCTCAAGTGGAACTGCCGGTGTCAGCATCCAGGCTTTTGATAATCCCGCCTGTACCCATACCCAGGTGTCGTTTACGGCCACACCGGTCAACGGAGGCACTGCACCTGCTTACCAGTGGTATGTAAATGGGAATCTGATTTCGGGTGCCACAAACAGCACTTATGCCACGCTCTCTCTGGTGACCGGCGATCTGGTAAGATGCCGGCTCACTTCCAATGCAAGCTGCGTTTCCAACAATCCCGCCTGGTCCAATACGGTGGATATGATTGTTAGTCCTATACCTATTGCCAACGCCGGCCATGATACAACTTATTATGGCACACCGATTTTGTTGGGAACCCCGAGTAACGGGCCTGGGGTTATCACCTGGTCGCCGCCAGCAGGCCTGAGCAGCACCACCGTAGCCCAGCCCACCGCCTCTCCCACGGTAACCACCACTTATACCCTTACCATCAACAATAACGGCTGTATCCAATCCGATCAGGTTACCATTTATTTCGGCGGCTACGGGCATAACATCACCGGCAAAACCCGGTATATGGCCAAAGCCTCCTCAGGCAATCCGGCTCCTGCCAGTCCAACTTACAACTCGGTATTATATAACATCAATAAGGTAATAGTGAGCTTAAAGTCCTATCCTGGGGGCGGCGAACTTAAAAGGGATACCAGTAACGCATTGGGAATTTATCAGTTTACCAATGTGCCCGATGGCAACTATATCATATCGTACGACAAATATACCGGCGACACCATGCAGACCGTCAATGATGTGAATGCTATTGATGTGGCTCTGATAAAGTACCTGATAGGTCAGGATACGCTGACAGATCCTTCCAGAAGTTTCACTCCAAAACATAAAAAAGCAGCTAACGTGGATAATAATACGGCCATCAATGCTATTGATGTGTCGAGGATAAAGGCAAAAGTGGGTTCTCCGTATGATCCTTCTAAAAATTTTCCGAAAGGAAACTGGGTGGCTTTTGACACCTTGGTGAGCCTTGCCGGCGCCGATCTGAACATTACCCTGAAAACCATTGCCTATGGGGATTACGATGCATCGGGCACCAAATACAAAGACTCGGCAGCCAGCTGGGGTCAAGCAAAGTCGGTTTTGGACAACATGATTATCCCAACCGAAGAGTTAGTATACACAGGCACCCCAAATTATTTTGAAGTGCCATTGCTAATGGGAACAAAGATGAATGAGTTTTCGGCGCTGGGCCTGGAGTTGACCTATCCCAGCCACAAGTACCGTTTGGTGAGCGCTTATATCCCAGGTGCCGGCAAAAATCAGCAAGCCGTTAAGATTAATCCGACGTTGGATGAAATTTTGGCTGAGGACAACGATCTGCTGGTTACTGAGCATGATGGAATCATAAGAGTGGTATATGCCACTACGAGGCATTTTGATTTGGCCGGATATGATGAAGTAATCCGTTTTGGATTCCAGCCATTGGCCAATTCCGGCGAACTTTCGGGCATGGTGGATTTTGAAATGTTTGGTACCGGCGTTATTGGCGATCAGTATGGAATGGCCGATGAAAATGCCTTTCTGATGCTGCCCAAAATTTTTGTCAATACCGGTGCTGATGTTTCTGGATTAGAACTTACCGGCTTCCCAAATCCTTTTTATGGTACTGTAAAGCTATCTTATACCATACCAGAAAGTGGCTCGGTGAAATTGTCGGTGTATAATTTATTGGGAGAAAAGGTGGAAGAGATGGTTGCAGAGCAGCAAAATCCCGGAAATCATGCCATAATTTTTTCGCGCGAGGACCTTTCTTCAGGAATTTTTATTTTTAAATTAGAATTTTTTGGGCTGAATAAAAATAATTGTGTATTTTTGAAAATGAATAATTATGGAATTAAGTAATTATATAAATAAAAAAAATAAAAATTTATGAAAAGAAAATCTTTACTTCTGGCTTTTTTGATGCTGATGGGTGTGAACACATTTTCACAGGTTTGTACATTGGGATCTGTTTCTGGTGTTACACAGGGCTCCACAGTATCTGTTCCAATTACCATGACCGGATTTGGCAATCAGGTAACGGCGATTCAGTGGTCTATTTCATGGAATCCTGCTGTGTTGACATATGTGGATGTTACCAACTGGTTTCCTGGAGTTTCCGGTGTGGGAGTTTATCATCAGGCACCACCTAATGAACACATTGTAACTTTTGTCTGGGGTGATTCACCAGTACCTATCAATGGAACTTTGTGCAACGTTAATTTTACCTATATCAGCAGTTCGGGTGCATGTTCCAACGTATCATGGGGAACCTATCCCACCGATACGCTGGTGGCAGACCAAATCTATGTTCACTATGATGTAGATTATAACAACGGACAGGTATGCGGGGTGGCTTCAGGCATTGAAGACAATGGCAACGACAAGGCTGCGGTGCTTATCTATCCTACCATTGCCAGGGAAATTGTCAATGTAAAATACACGGTTCCTGAAAGCGGAAGAATTACTTTTGGCGTATATAATATGTTGGGTGACGAGGTTGCCAAAGTTTCCCGCGATTGTTCGGCCAATTTGCCTTCAACGCAGGAGATCAATGTTTCGGATTTGAATGCCGGCATTTATTTTGTAAAATATCATATAGAAACGGCCAGTATCAATACTGTCAAGACCGAAAAGATTACTGTTACAAAATAAAAAGGATAGCGTAAAAAAAGGAGCAGGGTGAACATCATCCTGCTTTTTTTATCCCTTAAA
>DAONFU010000240.1:0-2864 GCA_035403765.1 Bacteroidales bacterium | reverse complement strand
ACCACATGCTGACAAAGACACAAAACAGCGCTTGAAATATAGGAAATTTAGTACAACGCTAAACCAGTAAAAGAAGTACTAACCCACAAAATCAAATCTCATGAAAAAACTAGTAACTTTTTGCGTAGCAATTATGCTCCTGCTTGCCCACGCGGCAGGACAAAGCACAGGGACCATCAGAGGAAAAGTGTTTGATGAAGGCAACAATGAAGCACTGTTCGGAGCTATGGTGGTGGTAACCACTGGCCAGGCAAACATCGGCTGCCAGACCGATCCAGACGGCAACTACATTATTAAGCCACTGAATTCGGGCATTTATACCATTAAAATTTCTTCCATGGGCTATCAGACCACCATTGTCAAAGACATCATTGTTAATCCCGGCAAGATTACCTTTGTGGAAGACACCTACCTCGGAAACATTGGCATAACGCTGGATGATTCTATGGCCGTTATCCGTGACTACAGAGACCCGCTGATCAGGCCTGACCCACTGACAATTATCAGGCCAGAAGAATATCAGGATATCCCCGGAAAGAGAGACCTGTCGGGAGTTATCAGCAAGCTGAACTCCGATGTTTATAGCGACGAACAGGGTGAATTGTATTTCAGGGGTGCCAGAAACGACAATTTTGTTTATATTGTAGATGGGGTAAAATCCATGGACAACAAGGCCCACATCCCATCGGGAGCCATCGGCAGCATAGCCATATACACCGGCGGCGTACCTGCCAACTATGGTGATTTTACCGGAGGATGCGTAGTTATAGAAACCAAAAGTTTTTTCAACCGTTGACACAAATAATAGAAACAAAACAGCACCTGCTATGTGGTACAGAAATTTTTAATACCTATGAACCGGAGCCTGACCATAGTAATAACAATGCTTATCCTTGCACATTATTACGTGCCGGGACAAGAGGTTTTCACCATTAGGGGCTACGTTTTTGATTCGCTCACCTCGCTACCGGTGGAAAATGCAGAAATTGTAACTGAAGGTTTTGCTTTAAAAACCAGTACTGACAAAAATGGCTTTTTCTCCTTCGCGTCATCAGCTAATGATTGTTGGGTAGAGGTTTGCTGTCTTTCATACAACACCAAAAAGTGCAAGGTGAGCGGAAAAGCCCTTTCTGAAATTAAAATAAGTTCCAGATCATACGACCTGTCATCGCTCGAAATAAGAGCCAGCAAACCTCTCGACCTGATGCCGGGCATGAGTTATCAGGTTATGGATTACGAATTTTCGGGAGAAAACATCATTATGCTTGCCTATGAAAGACAGAGTATCTTCTTACCCAAACTTCTCCTTATCAACCGTCAGGGCGACATACTTGACGTACTGCCGGTGAGCAGGCCTGAAAAACTTTGCAGAGATTTTGATGAAAAAGTATGTTTCTTAACCAAAACAAGTTTCTATGAGCTGGTAAGCGACAGCAACGAAATCAGCCTTTGTTACCAGGGCGACAGAGAAGATTTCGAACAAATTAACAAAACCATTGTTAGCAGCATGGGCTCCGTATTTTTTTTGCGGCAATTTCAGGACAACAACCAGACGCTGAATTATTACAGTTACCAAAATGAGACAGACCAATTAAACTGCTTTCGCCACATTTGCGACAGGATAGCCATCAATGCCAACCGCCGTGGGGTTTATTTTGACGGAAAAGAAGAAGACCTCAGGTTTCAGGAATTGATTATTAACCGGCCAATATATGCACCGCTAATTAAGATACAGGACACCATACTACTATTCAATTTTTTGGAATCAAAATTGGAAAAATACAGGCTGGCTGCAGACACCCCCGAAGCCACAGGAGAAATAAACATAGCGCTACACCAAAGCAAGGGATTCCTTGATAATATTATAATTGATTATGCCAGAATGAAGATCTACGGAATATTCAGAGAAAAAGGAATATCCAAACTAAAAGAAATAAGTTCATTTGATGGCCATGTAGTGCAAACTACTGATATTCCTGATTTTGTATTTATTGAGAACGTAAAAATTCATGATGGCATAGTTTATTTTTTATATAAATCTAAAGACCTTTCGGAATACAAAAAATTATACACCATGAAAATATAATTCAGAATACCCAATAAACTAACCAAACTTTCGTTTAGATTTTTTGATTTTGGCATTATATTTGAAACCGTTGTGATAAAATAAAAAAAAATTGTAATTTTGTAATTCAAATTCATGATGCGTATGAAAAAGGCAGTATTCATTTTTTTCAGTGTAATTCTTATTTCTGTCAGCACTTTTTCTCAAAACAAAGGTCCATCCATAAAGTTTGATAATACAGAATACGACTATGGCACCATTTATCAGGGCGGTGATGGCAGTTGCGATTTTAAGTTTAAAAACACCGGTGATGAACCCCTGGTGCTATCGAGTGTTCGTTCATCTTGTGGCTGTACAGTGCCCAGCTGGCCCAAAGACCCTATACTTCCAGGCCAGAGCGCATCGATAAAGGTAACCTATGACACCAAAAGGATAGGCACTATCAGCAAACAAATCATTGTGATTTCCAATGCCGTTTCTGAGCCCAGCCTAACGTTGGCCATCAAAGGAAACGTATTGCAAAAACCCAACGAGGTTTTACCAGAGAAACAGGTCAATCAGGGCTTCACGCCTACCCCTAATTCAAATTAATAAACCAACCAACAACCTAAATATTTAATAACATGAAAAAAATATCTTTAATTTTCGCATTCGTAATGTTAGCAGTCTTTGCCTCAAACGCACAGACAGCAAGTACAACAAAAAGTGACGCCAAAGCCGCAGGTCCTGAAATTACTTTTGAAAGCCTCGAACATGATTATGGCACAATAGTTCAGGGTGCCAATGGAGATTGTGTTTT
>DAONFU010000239.1:0-2883 GCA_035403765.1 Bacteroidales bacterium | reverse complement strand
CGTATGCGATCCAGTCAGAACAAGGTTGTTGCCGGTTGTTGCCTGTAGCAGATTGCCTGGGTTATCAAATGTCCAGCGTCCTGCCAGGCTTGTTGGCCATGTCTGGGCAAACATAATGGCATTTGATACTAAAAAAATTATCGACAGAAAAGTTTTTTTCATAGAAGAATTTTATTGGCGAATTTACATGTTTTAATCACTTTCGTTAAATAGTCTGAAAAAAAAACTGCCCCGTTTGTTTGAACGGGGCAGTTGTGAAATTAGGGCTTGGTCATTTTCCTGTTGGTTTTGGGTCGGTGATGATGTTGGTTGGCTTGTCACTTTTCATGTTAACGTTGCCGACACCTTTTACAAAGCCGGTTACTTTAAACTCAGTACGGCGGTTCAGCTGATGGTCTTCTTCGGAGCAATTTGATTTTTGGGCTCCTTCGCAGGGACAGTTTACAATCATCACATTTTCGCCATACCCTTTTCCACTGATACGGCTTGCATCAATGCCCTGGCTGATGATATAGGCAGCGCTTGATTTGGCACGGCGGTCGGAGAGGCCTTCGTTATATGATTTTTTTCCGCGGCAGTCGGTATGCGAACCAAGTTCGATAATAATGCTCGGGTTTTCGTTGAGCAGCTTTACGATTTTGTTAAGTTCTATGGCAGCGTCGGGCCTGATATTAGACTTGTCGTAGTCGAAATAGATGTTTTCTATCTTAATGGCCTTTCCTACCACAATCCTGCTAACATAAAAATCACGGATGGCCCCGCCCTTAGGGATAGAATCCACGATTTCTGATTTATTGAAAAATCCCGGAGGCGAAGCGGTAACCACATAAGTAGTTCTTGGTTTCAGATCCGGTGCATAGAAGGTTCCCGAGGTGTCGGTGATATGTGAATACACCACGTTGTTTCCGGGGTCGGTAATTTGTATCAGGGTGCTGTCCACCTTGATCTTGCTTTTGTCTTCCAAAATTTCATACACAGTGCCGGCAATAAAATATTTTGGTTTCGGGGGCAGTTGTTTGAGAAGAATCTCAAAAGGTTCGTCATTATATGCAGGGGTCACGTATTCGATATTGTTCTTGGTGTCATAGCCTTCGCTTTTAGCATTGATGCTGTGGGTGCGCCCGGGAAAGAGATTCACGGTAAAGGTGCCTTCTTTCTCTGTGAGCGATGTCTTTTCACCGGTTTCGTTGTCGGTAACCACAATACCTGATTCGAGGAGTTTACGGGTAAGGGTGTCCATGACCAGGATGGTGTAGGGCCGTTTTTCGGGTTTTACGATGTTGAACTCAAAGATATCGTCGTTGAGGTCGTAACTGTCCCTGTTGGAGCTGAAGAATCCTGTTTTTTCGCCGGGATAAAACGTGATACCAAAGTCGTCGGCGGTGCTGTTGAGGTGTGCCCCCATATTTTTCGCAGAATCTTTTGGCATCCCGGTGGCGTCCAGGGCAACACAAAAGATGTCCAGCCCGCCGATACCTTGCCTGCCGTTGGAAGAGAAGTAGAGCGTGTTACTTTCTGTAAGACAGGGAAATACGTCGTTGCCGGGGGTATTAATTTTTTTTCCGGGGTTTTTGGGTTGTCCCCAACCTTCTTCTGTCTTTTCGCAGAACCACAGGTCCATGCCACCTTGTCCGCCGGGCATGTCGGAAGAAAAATACAGGCGTTTGCCGTCAGCAGAAACAGACGGATGGGCGGTATTATATTCTTTGCTGGTAAAAGGCAGGCTCCCGATATAGTCAAATTGTTTTTTCGCTTCGTTGACCTGTGCGGAGAACAAACTAACTTTGAGCTCTCCGTTGGTGGCTCTGACAACTTTTTTATTCTGGACATTGTTGCGGGTAAAATAGATGTTTTTGTTGTCGGGATCAAAACATGCCGGCCCGTTGTTGTAACGTGTCCTGATGTTTTTGGCGAAAACTTTTGATTTGGTGTAGCTTTCTTCCCCACTTTTCTGTGTTACATATAACGAATAATAATTCAGTTCGGTCCATGAATGTTTGTAATTTAGCAGCATGGCCCGTGTGCGTGCGGAAACAAACACTATCTTGTCTTTATAGATTACCGGAGAAAAATCATTTTGCGCGGAGTTGAATGGAGCTTTTTTTATTTTATAATCGTTGGTGTTTTTGTAGAACTTTTCCCTGTTGACCAGTGCCTGATAAAAAGTTTTTCCCCGTTCGTCTTCCTGAAATTCCTTCATATATTTTTTTGCCAGTTCCGGCTTGCCGTTTTCCATGAGTGCCTGTGCATAATAAAACTTGTGTATCGGCTTGGCTCCGGGCTGGTTCAGGCAGCGTTTATAAAAGAACTCGGAATTACGGGCATCATTTACCAGGCGGTAACAATCCGCGATATTGAAGACAGCCTCGGCAATGCTGCTGTCTTTCCTGATTACCCGCAAATACCTTGGTATGGCCTGGGCATAAGCTTTGAGGTTATATAGCTTATTAGCTTTCTGCAGGGCGCTATTCTGGGCCGGGAGGCTTGTGAAGACGCCGGCAAGGATACAAAAAGCAACTACAGATTTTAAAATATTTTTCATGGCTTAAAAATTATTATTTATTTAGAAGTAACGCGGCGAAAGTATTTTCTTTCCTTTGTAGGCAAATACATACGAGAGCACTATTTCGTGGGATCCGCCGGAGAATTTCTTTATCGGGGTAAGCTGGTAATCGTAAGAATACGACAGCAGCAGGGCAGGCAGTATCTGTATGCCCGCCATGAAGCTGATATCGGCCTTGCTTCGGTAGCCTACTCCGAGCCATAACTTTTCGAGGATCAGGGCGTTAAGGTTGACATCAAATTCCACGGGTGCGTTCACGGCCAGCTTCATCATGGCATGCGGCTTGAGTTTAAAATTGTCGCTGATGGTAAATACCCTCC
>DAONFU010000238.1:1802-2884 GCA_035403765.1 Bacteroidales bacterium | reverse complement strand
GTAGTGCCAGGTAAAAATCCCGGAACATCCACCAGGGTAACCAGCGGAATATTAAATGCATCGCAGAAACGGACAAAACGGGCAGCTTTACGCGAAGCATTGATATCGAGCACACCGGCGAGATAGTTGGGCTGATTGGCTACAACTCCAACAGACATCCCGTTGAAACGAGCGAAACCAATGATAATATTAGGTGCAAAATGCCGCATCACTTCTAGAAATTCATTGTTATCCACTATGGCATGAATGATATCTTTTACATCATAGGGCTTGTTGGGATTATCCGGAACGATGTCGTTAAGAAAATCTTCGAGCCGGTCGATAGGATCTTCGCAAAGTGCCAATGGAGGATCTTCCAGATTATTCTGAGGCATATAACTCAGGAGTTTTCGAATCAGCAGCATACCTTCCTGTTCGTCTTCTGCCACAAAATGGTTCACGCCAGATTTTGAAGCGTGTACCATTGCGCCACCCAGTTCTTCGTCAGTAACCACCTCGCCGGTAACAGTTTTTACCACTTTGGGGCCGGTTACAAACATATAACTGCTCTTTTTGGTCATCATAATAAAATCCGTCAGGGCCGGGGAATATACTGCGCCACCGGCACAGGGGCCGAAAATGGCGGAAATCTGAGGTATAACGCCCGATGCCATGATGTTGCGCTGAAAAATATCAGCATATCCTGCAAGACTGGTAACGCCTTCCTGTATGCGGGCTCCGCCACTATCATTGATACCTATTACAGGTGCTCCAACTTTCATGGCCATATCCATTACTTTACAGATTTTTTGAGCAAAAGTTTCAGAGAGCGAACCTCCAAAAACGGTAAAATCCTGAGCAAAAACATATACCAGGCGTCCGTCAATAGTTCCAAAGCCGGTAACAACCCCGTCGGACAAATAGGTTTCTTTTTCTAAACCAAAGTTGGTACAACGGTGTGTTACAAACATATCAAACTCTTCGAAACTTCCGTCGTCGAGAAGCATTTCGATACGTTCACGGGCAGTAAGTTTTCCTTTTTTATGCTGGGAATCAATGCGTTTCTGCCCACCGCCGAGTTTTGCCAACTCCCTTTTGTCGAG
>DAONFU010000238.1:0-1702 GCA_035403765.1 Bacteroidales bacterium | reverse complement strand
ATCTTGGTTTGTCCCACCATAAAAAAAGCTGTTTTCACTTTTTGTTCTGTCACTTCTTCAATAGCATAACATTTGAAACCCAGCACGTTTTCGTAATACTTGATACTGTCTTCAAGGTTTTTAACAGCGATTCCGATGTGTTCGATGTGCGAAATTTTCATGGCATAATTTTTTTGCAAATTTATACCTATTTTGAAATGATGTTAAAAAAAGTTAATATTTATTTTACCTCAAATGCTAAATTTTTAAAAACCAACACTATAAACTACAATACAAACTCATATTCTGTGTCCCAGTTTGCCCTGATGGTTATTACTTGCGGAAAATAATACACCGGTTCGGGTTGTCGTTTTTGAAAATAATCACCCTCGTCCCACAGGCCATTGTTGTTTTCATCTTTTATTACACGAATCCGGTAATTAGCCGGGACCAGGTTTTCAAAAACAATTTGGCCCTTAGTTTGCGCCTGCCCTTGTTCGATGAATGACTTATCTTCTTTTAACAGCTGTACAATATAAGAAAAGCCGGTTTCATTTGGCTTGAGAGAAAATAACAAGCGGCCGTAATTTTCGGGGCTATTGGCCGAAAAATTCGCCACAAGAGAGTCGTTTTCAAGTCCATAGATATCGGTGAAAGCGCCTGGCAATACAAGCAGGCGGTACAATTTTTCAGGCACCCATTTATAATTAATGTAAAATAAACGTTTTGAACAACTATCTTCAGTAATTGCATCAGGAATGATTTCCTTATAAATACTATCCATTTTTTCTTCCAGACGTATGTTGGTAAAATCGGTTTTTTCGATGGGATTTGTCAGGCGCAAGCTAACAGGCAGATAATAAGGAAGTTGTCCTACTCCTGAGACATTGGATGTTACCTTGTTTTTTTTCCAATCATCACCAGTCAGTCCCTTTCCCGAAGGTCTCTTAACAGTTTGCTGGTCGGACGGTTTGGGCTTCAGGGCAATTTCTGCCGTATCAAATACTATCCCCTTATCCTTAAAAATCATTTTCAGGGTATCTATATCAGGATCTTTCAACCAGCATACCAGGGTATCTTTGCTGGCAGAATACTCATCAACCCTCCAGTTTTCAGGTAGTTGTCTGTTTGTAACAATAATCTGCAAATCCCTTACCGGATTTTTAAAAATAAATTTGCATTTACGATATTCGTCGGAACGTGCTTTCAAAAGTTTTTGGCTGGTATCTTTTTGTGCAAACAGGTAGAGAATAGTGTTGCGCACAGGTTCCACAGGCAAGATGCTGTCCTTTGCCTGTGCAGAAGAATCCGCCTTAATTTTTGTCGTATCAGATTTTTTTGAAATATATTGCGGGGTAATCATACTATCGGCAAAAGCAATGGCCTCTGTGGGTTGGTTGAACAACCTATCGCTATTCATATCCCTGAGGGCAAAAATCTTATACTTTTGTTTTTTAATATTACCAATCACAAAATTGCCTTCGGCGTTCGTCTTTGCCAGATACAAGGGCTGGGATTTTATGGGCAAGGAATCATCGTCGGCAGCATAGAGCATGACGAGGACACCTTTCTGTGCATCGCGCAACAGCGCATCATACACGCGACCCTGTATGCTCAACGAATCCACGACATTTCCTTTCGAGAAAACAAATTCGTAATTGTGAAGCGGATTTCCTTCATTGAGGTCTTTGATGGATGTACCGAAATTGACGGAATAGGTAAT
>DAONFU010000237.1:0-2892 GCA_035403765.1 Bacteroidales bacterium | reverse complement strand
CCAGTTTTCCAAATAAAATTTTTTATGTCCGCTCAAAAAATTAATAACATCATTTTTGATTTTGGTGGTGTCATTATCGATATCGACTATTGGAAAAGCATCAACGCTTTTATCAAGCTGGGAGCCAAAGATTTTGCCAACATATACTCCCAGGCCGGCCAGATCGAAGTCTTCGACAGACTCGACAAGGGGCTGATAAGCCCCGATGACTTCCGAAAAGAACTAATCCGTTTTTTTCCACCCGAGACCACAGTCCGGATGATTGATGATGCCTGGAATGCAATATTGATCGGAATTCCTGAACACCGAATACGACTAATAGAAAACATTAAAAGTAACTACCGCACATTCCTGATGAGCAACACCAATATGATTCACTATAATGTTTACATGCAGGAACTCAAACAAGAATTCGGATATGGCAGTCTTTATGAATTATTTGAAAAAGTTTACTTGTCTTTCGAACTCGGGATGCGTAAACCGGATCCCGACTTTTTCAGGCTGATCATAAAAGAAAATGATTTGAACCCGGCTGAAACAGTTTTTATCGACGATTCAAAACAGAACCTGCCACCGGCACAAAACCTAGGCATACAAACCATTTTCTTAAACAATGGCATGGATGTCTGCGACCTTTTCGAAAACGGCTTTCTGAAATAATAACAGGCTATTTTTTTTCTTTCAGCGTCAAGGTGGAGGTATAAACCATCTGCGAAGATTCGGAAACCATAAACGAGCCGTAAAATGTAACATCGCCCGTACCGGCAGCAGGGGCTTTCCACTTGAACGACCATTTTTTGCTTCCCTGTGCCCTGGAACCCTGGTCGGTATGGGTAATATATTTCCCTTTTCCAATCAGTTTGGTTTCGTCGGGATTTGTCAGAAACATCGTACCCAGCAACTTTCCGGCTGCATTTTGCGGAGATACCTCAAAACCAATGCGCACGGTATTGGCCGACCCTTTGGCGGCAGCCTCCATGGTATAGGTCTTGCCCGGTTCATACATATTGTTTGCTGCATCGCAAGTAATCATACCCTCCTGGGTTTTTAATGTTGCTTTGTGGCAGGCCATGCAGGTTTTTACATCGGAAGGAGAGCCAGTTTTAGCTGCTGGCGCACCGCCCGGATAAGAAAAAAGCTGAACACTAAAAAACATACCGGCAAAAACCACAGTAACAAAGGTTAAAAGGATAGTTCTTGTTTTCATAATCTTTTATTTTTTTCAAAGTTAACAAATTTTTTTATAATATTCTGAAATTTCTTTTAATACACCCAAAGTCTCATCCAGGGTATCGGTACTTACAAGTTTCGTGCGAAACTGCTTAAAATTTTCCAAAGCCCTGAAAATAGTGCTGTAATGTTTCCGCATTTCGAGTATGGCGGTACGCTCGCCTTTGTTGTTTACGGAGCTGAGCAGGTGTCCGGTAACCATTTCTATTCTTTCGCCAATCAATGGCGAGGTGGGAAGCTTCCCAAACTTAAGATATTCCTTGATATCTTTAAAAATCCACGGATTGCCAATGGCTGCGCGCCCAATCATGACCCCGTCCACACCATAGCGGTTTTTCATTTCGAGGGCAAACTGCGGACTGTCCACGTCGCCATTGCCGATGACAGGAATGGTAATTCGCGGATTATTCTTCACCGCCCCTATGAGCGACCAGTCGGCTATGCCCTTATACATCTGAGTTTTTGTCCGTCCGTGGATGGTAAGGGCGCTGATGCCGGCATCCTGCAACTGTTCGGCCAGCTGAGGCATGACGATATTTTTTTCGTCCCAGCCCAGACGGGTTTTTACAAACACAGGTTTAGAAATACTTTTTACGACTGTTGCGGTAATATCCAGCATTTTCGGGATATCCTTCAACAAAGCGGCGCCGCCGCCTTTGTCCACAATTTTTTTGACCGGACAGCCAAAATTCAAGTCAATAAAATCGGGGTTGGCCTCCTCGGCAATTTTGGCTGCGGCCACAATAGAATCTTTGTTGTTCCCGAAAAGCTGTATCCCTATAGGCCGTTCTGATTCGTCAAAAACCAGTTTCTTTTTACTTTTTTCGGCACACCGCAGCAGGCCGTCGGCGGCCACGAATTCGGTAAACACCAGGTCGGCGCCATACGATTTACAAATCCTGCGAAAGGCCGTATCGGTAACATCTTCCATGGGAGCCAGCGCCAATACAAAATCGGAAAAAAGTTTACGGACAAATTCGTTCACTATATTTTTTTATTAAAATACTGTTATTAACATTTATTTGAAACAAAAGTATTAATTTAGCGTAATCAAGCAACCAATTTAATTATTTTGATGTCTAAAGAAATATCTTTCATAAATCAAAGTAAGTATTAAAAATCAAAATAAATGAAAAAAAAATCAATATTCATTATTGGACTAATTTGTACTGTAGTGCTTTCTGTTTGTTCGCAGCAGACCGCCCGGGCACAGTTAACTGTTGTGGAAGGCGCAGGTCTCAATATGACACCCCTTCAATTGGTGCAGCAGGTGTTGGTGGGCAGTGGCGTAACGGTAAGCAATGCCACGTTTAACAGTTCTGCTGCATCCATTTCTTCCAATGCCATTGGGTCCTACACTGCAGCTGCGGTGGCGGGAACACAACTTGGGTTTAGCGGCGGCATTTTGCTTACATCCGGTCAGGCCTCGCTTGCCATCGGGCCAAACACCAACTCGGGCGCAGGATTTAACACCAATTTGACTGCCGATCCCGACCTGCAATTATTAGTTTCCACTACCGTTTACGACAAAGCCGTTTTGGAATTTGACTTTGTTCCTATTTCGGACACCATCAGGTTCCGATATGTGTTCGGTTCTGAAGAGTTTGACGAATTTTGTGCTTCCAGTTATAACGACGTTTTTGGATTTTTTATCAGCGGCCC
>DAONFU010000236.1:0-2906 GCA_035403765.1 Bacteroidales bacterium | reverse complement strand
GGCGATTCTTACGGATGGGCAAATCCCGTTGGAGATACCATTGCATTCTTTGTCAATGAAGGTTGGATGGGTATGTTCGTTGAAAAATCTTACGACGGTGGTGACACCTGGACGAAAGTTAATGTCTTTTCCGTTCCTGTGCCAACCGCATGGCCAACACCCAAATTCTGCACCACCGACGGATTGGGCGCAGTTGCACTCGATGACCAGGGAAAAGCTCATGTTGCTTTTGGCAGAATGAGAGTAAACATGTCAGTTCAGGATCTCGACTCATCATTTTATTATCCTTACACCGACGGGCTGATCTATTGGAATGAAAATATGCCTGTATTAGATACTACGCAACTTGGTGATGCGAACGGATTATTCGCTGCCGGTCAATGGATTTCCAGCATGATGGATTATAACGGAGACACCACAATAAACTACCCCACTCCTCCGGCTGGCGAACTGCCTTTTGGAAAATATTTTTCTTCGGCAACCAGTTTCCCGCAAATTCTTGTTGATGGAAATGAGGTTTATGTTACCTATTCGCAATTGCGCGAAGACAAAATCGATGCTACCGGCACCAAACTTCTGAGGCATTTATTCGCTACAAAACTTGACGGTGGCGTATGGGCTGACGGAATCGACCTGACATCTGACATTATGCACGATTATGATGAATGTGTTTTTGGTTCTTTATCGCAAACCAGCGACAATAACCTGCACATCGTATATCAGGCTGACGCCATTGCTGGCCTGGCTGTCAGAGGCGACGAAACTGCTTATGGCGACAATAGCATTTATTATATTACTTTCCCAAAAAGTGATATTGCTAGTGTAAAAGAAAATAACACTGCTGTTGCTATGAACATCTATCCTAATCCTGCTGTTGAATATTCATACATTGACCTTAACCTGACCAAGAGTTCAAATGTTAATTTAACGGTTACCAACCTTGTTGGACAAACTGTTTTTGCCAAAACATACGGAAACCTTGCTTCTGGCAATCAGAAACTAGTTGTTAATGTGAGTAACCTGAATTCCGGAATTTATTTCTTCACCATTCAGGCAGGCAGCGAAAGATTAACCAAAAAAATTATCGTTGAATAATACAACTGTTTTTATAAAAAAAACCCGATACTCAATATCGGGTTTTTTTTATTCATTACCTTTGCTTTTAAAACACTAACCATATGAAAATAACTTTTCACGGCGCCGCCAAAGAAGTAACCGGAAGCAAACATCTGATAACTACTAACGATGGCAAAAAAATTCTGTTAGACTGCGGCATGTTTCAGGGCAAAGGCATGGAAACCGACCAGGATAACCGCGCCTTAGGATTCAACCCGCCCGACATTGATTATGTAATTCTTTCACATGCACATATCGATCATTCGGGCTTGTTGCCCTACCTGGTAAAAAACGGGTTCGAAGGTATGATCATCTGTACTCATGCCACTCGCGACCTCTGTGCTGTTATGCTGCAAGACTCGGGAAGAATACAGGAATCAGACACTATAACATTTAATAAAAAAAGAGCTAAAGACAACCTGCCCCCAGTAGAACCAATATATACTGCCAGCGATGCCCAACAATGTATGAATCATTTTGTCAGTATTTCCTACGGACAAAAATTCAGGGTTACGGATAATGTCACCCTTACTTTTACTGATACAGGGCACATCCTGGGCAGTGCAGCCATAAATCTGAAAATCAAAGAACTGGACCGGATCATCAATTTTTGTTACACGGGCGATATTGGCAGGCAAACAAACAGTATTATCAAAACTCCGCAACCATTTCCGCAAGCCGATATCATCGTTGCCGAATCAACCTATGGCAACAGGTTACATGGTATCAGGAAAGAAGCACAAGACAAACTGCTGAAAATAGTCAATAAGACCTGTCTTCATAAAAAGGGAAAGCTCATCATTCCTTCGTTCAGCGTAGGACGCACGCAGGAAGTGGTGTATGCTTTGAACCAGCTGGTAAATGAAGGCAAACTGCCCAAAGTAAAAACCTTTGTTGACAGCCCCTTATCGGTAAATGCTACCAATATTTACCGGATGCATCCAGAGTGCTTCAACCAGGAGATCATTCAAAGCTTAGAAAAAGACCCCGATCCATTTGGCTTCAACGAACTTACCTATGTGCAAGCTTCAGAAGATTCTAAAAAAATTAACCAACTCAAAGAACCCTGTATCATCATTTCTTCTTCGGGCATGATGGAAGCCGGCCGCATCAAGCACCATCTGGCCAACAATATTTCCAATCCCGACAACACGATCTTGATAGTAGGTTACTGCGAACCAAAAACCTTGGGCGCCAAAATAAAACGCGGCGACAAAGAAGTTTCCATTCATGGAAAAACATACCCTGTGAAAGCAGAAATTGAAACCCTGGAAGAATTCAGCGCTCACGGCGACTATGCCGAAATGATAGTATATATGAGCTGCCAGGATAAAAAACAGATAAAAAAAATGTTTTTAGTTCATGGTGAAGAACAGGTAATCACCGATTATAAAAAAATCCTTGAAGAAAACCGTTTTTCAAATATTGTCATTGCCGACAAAGCCGTTGAATACGAATTGTAATGAAAAGGTACTATTAACTTCTAACTCATTTGTTTAGTGATGAGGCTGTCTCAAAAGCCTATTTTCATGGATATTTTTCTCTGTGGTTCTCTGTGTTATCTCCCTGAACCTCTGTGTAACAGTGAAATAAAAATTACACAGAGCGACACCGAGAACACACAGAGTTACACAGAGGTCTTTTGAGACAGCCTCATCACTTTCAAAAAAAAAACCTGTTTTCTGTTAGCTGCACATTGAAAATTCGTATCCGTAAAATTCAAAAAAAAAATCGGACCACTTCTTGGAAAAAAATCAAATATTGTAATTCCTGACAAAGCTGTTGAATAC
>DAONFU010000235.1:0-2907 GCA_035403765.1 Bacteroidales bacterium | reverse complement strand
CAGACGAAAAGGCAACCGTAAAAAAAGCCTTCACACAATTACAGAATTACAAAACTGCAATAACTTCATTATTTCAATACAATGCTTTTCTGGTAGCTTCCGATGGACTGGATGCAAAGGCAGGCACTATATCATCAGCATATTCCCGCTTTCTGGCATGGAAAACCACCGATGGGCAAAACGAAGCGTCACACCTGGTCTGCCAGATGCTCACACTTATTGCCGGAATGCTGGACAAAAAAACGATGCTCGACCTGATCCGGCACTTTATTGTATTTGAGAAAGACAAAAAAGAAGACCTCAAAACCGGTATCATTACTGTTGAAACCATAAAGAAAATTGCCGGGTATCATCAGTATTATGCTGTAAATAAAGCAGTCAATACTACAACTATCGCCACTACCGACACGGGCGACCGGCGTGGCGGCGTGGTATGGCATACTCAGGGAAGCGGAAAATCGCTTTCAATGGTTTTTTATACCGGCAAATTGGTTTTGGCTTTAAATAATCCTACCGTTGTAGTAATTACCGACAGAAACGACCTTGACGACCAGTTGTTCGACACTTTTGCCTCCTGCCGGCAGTTGTTGCGTCAGGATCCACAGCAGGCAGACAGCAGGGATGAATTAAAAAAGTTGCTGAAAGTTGCAGCCGGAGGAATAGTTTTTACCACTATTCAGAAGTTTTTCCCGGAAGATATGGAGGATAAATTTCCGCAGCTTTCAAACCGCAGCAATATCATTGTGATAGCAGACGAAGCGCACCGCACACAATATGGTTTTGAAGCAAAAACCAAATATATTACTGATAAAAACGGTACGGAAATAGGTTCGAAAATAGCTTATGGATTTGCCAAGCACATGCGTGATGCCTTGCCTAATGCAACATTTATAGGTTTTACAGGCACTCCGGTTGAACTGACCGACCGCAATACAAAAACTGTTTTTGGTGAGTATATTGATATTTACGATATTCAGCAGGCGGTGGAAGACGGCGCTACTGTCAGGATATATTACGAAAGCCGCCTTGCAAAAATTCACCTTGACGAAGACGAAAAAAATACGATAGATGAAGAACTATCAATAGCCGCAGAGGATACGCCGGAATATATAGTCCAAAGTGCCAAATCAAAATGGACACGTATTGAGGCTATTGTCGGGCAGACAGAACGGTTAAAAACTGTTGCCAAAGATATTGTTACACATTTTGAAAACCGGCAGACAGTTTTTGAAGGCAAAGCAATGGTAGTTGCTATGAGCCGGAGAATTGCCGTTGACCTGTACGATGAAATAATAAAATTACGGCCTGACTGGCACGATAAGGACGATTCAAAAGGCAAATTAAAAGTAATCATGACCGGCTCGTCTTCTGATCCGGAAAACTACCAGCAGCACATACGTAACAAACCAAGGCGAAAAGCCCTTGGAGAACGTTTTAAAGACCCACAGGATCAATTACAGATGGCTATTGTCCGGGATATGTGGCTGACAGGTTTCGATGTTCCTTGCTTAAACACAATGTACATTGACAAACCCATGAAAGGGCATAGTTTGATGCAGGCCATCGCAAGGGTGAACCGTGTATTCAAAGATAAACCGGGCGGATTGGTTGTAGATTATATCGGTATCGCATCTGACTTAAAAAGAGCATTGGCAGTATATACCGAAAGCGGCGGAAAAGGCGATCCTACTTTTGATATTAGTCAGGCAGTAGCATTAATGCTTGAAAAGATTGAGGTCATACAACAAATGATGCATGGCCATGAATATGCGACTTATTTTTCCGCCCCTATTGCACAAAAACTGAGTATTATCCTTTCTTCTGAAGAGCATATTTTAAAGTTAGAAAACGGGAAAGAACGCTTTGTTAAAGAGGTTACCACCTTGTCCAAAGCTTTTGCCTTAGCCAAAACACAACCGGAAGCAACGGAGGTGAATGATGAAGTGGCATTTTTTCAGGCAATCAAAGCACGTTTGGTGAAATTTGAAAGCAACGGCAACGGAAAAACTGACGAAGAGATAGAAACAGCAATAAGGCAAATAGTTGATAAGGCGGTTGTTTCCGAGGGTGTAATTGATGTTTTCGATGCTGCCGGTATAAAAAAACCTGATCTGTCAATACTCTCTGATGATTTCCTTGCTGAATTGAAGGGCATGAAGCATAAAAATATTGCATTTGAACTGCTTCGCAAGCTGTTGAGTGACGAAATAAAAGTGCGTACGAAATTCAATCTGGTGCAAAGCCGGACGCTGTCAGAGATGCTTGAAAATGCAATAAACAAATATCAGAACAATCTGCTCTCAGCAACAGAAATAATAAATGAGTTGATTGACCTTGCCCGTGAAATGAGGGAAGCCGATAAACGTGGCGAAAAACTGAAACTGACCGAAGATGAGCTGGCATTTTACGATGCATTAGAAGTGAACGACAGCGCTGTAAAAGTACTTGGCGATGACACCCTGCGGGATATTGCACGCATTTTGGTTCAGCGTGTACGTGCCAATACCACCATTGACTGGACGATAAAAGAAAACGTAAAGGCCCGCCTAAAGGTTATTGTAAAACGTGTTTTACGAGAGTATGGCTACCCACCCGACAAACAGGAAAAGGCAGTACAAACGGTTTTGCAGCAAGCGGAATTGCTGGCGGAGAGTTGGAGTTCGCAATAAGTTACATTAAAACACTTGATTTAAATGAAAAATGGAATACCATTTTTAGTATTCCATTTTGTTTTTTGAGCGGAAAATGGGATTCGAATGCTGACGCGCAGGTCAGCATTCCGACAATCCTGACGTACCCCGTCAGGATTCGTCGGGACCCGCGAGGTATTTCTGAATAAAAATCAATAGTCACTCCTTACAAACTCATTTTTCAAGTGATTGAAAACAAAATAAAGGATTAAAAAAC
>DAONFU010000234.1:0-2938 GCA_035403765.1 Bacteroidales bacterium | reverse complement strand
CGATTTTATCGACACCCTGGCCGTAAGCAAAAAAGTGAAAGAAGAATTAAAATATATCAGCCCCAGAAACTTTTCAGGAAAATAATAAGTATGGAAATTCGTTTTTGATGAATAAATATAAGGGTATTTAATTATGTATGCTTGCATGTTACAAACACAAAGACCAATAACATGAAAAAAACATTATTTTTAGTTGTTTTTTTTATTACGGGAATGTGGGCTGTCGCTCAGATTCCGCCGGGATATTATGATTCGGCTTATTACCTGTCAGGGGAATCGCTGCGGGTGGCCTTGCATAACATCATCAAGAATCACACAGTCATTTCATATGCCCAATTATGGAATGCATTTCAGAGTACTGATAAGAAACCCAACAACAAAGTCTGGGATATTTACTCTGATATTCCCGGAGGGACACCACCCTATGAGTTTACTTTTGTTTCAGACCAATGCGGTTCCTATTCTTCGGAAGGTGATTGTTACAACCGCGAACATACTTTCCCCCAAAACTGGTTTGAAACTGGATCGCCGGTTTATTCCGATCTTTTTCAGTTGTATCCTACCGACGGATATGTCAACAACAAACGGGGAAACTTTCCTTATGGCGATGTAAGCTCTGCGGCTTGGACATCGCAAAATGGGAGTAAAACGGGAAGCTGCTCCAATACAGGGTATTCAGGCACCGTGTTTGAGCCTATTGACGCCTATAAGGGCGATCTGGCCCGTTCTTATTTTTATATTGCTGTGAGGTATTATGGCGAGGCGGGAAGCTGGCCGGGCAGCGACATGACCATTGGCGCCGAACCCAAACCCTGGGCCATTAATATGCTGCTCGCCTGGCATACCTATGATACCGTGAGCCAGAAAGAGATTGACCGGAACAATGCCATTTATAATATCCAGCACAACCGCAACCCTTTTATCGATCATCCGGAATGGGTATGGAATATCTGGGGTCCCAATGTGGGTGTGCAAGAACAGGCCGATGTTTTTGAGGTGTCAGTGTATCCTAATCCCGCAGCGGAATATGTTTATGTCAGTAGCATGAGCACACAAATGGTTGAGCGGATAGAAATTTTTTCGCTGACGTCGGCGCTGGTCGAAAGCGTTCAACATCCAGTTGAGGGGCAATCAATAAATGTCAGTAATCTTCCCGAAGGGTTTTATACTATGGTGATACACAGCAATGGCAGGGTAGCCCATAATAAAATTTCCATAATACATTAGATGCAGTTCTGAAACCCTGTTATTCTTGAGGAGGAGTGTATTCGTTTTTCTTTTTACTTCCTCCGAATACCGAAAAATTCAGATAACGTTTCGGGTTAAGTTTGATATCCTGGATGAGTTCGTCGAGTTCTTTTGAAGATTTTTCAAGATTATTGTAAAGCGAGTCGTTGTTGACCAGCATGCCGAGGCTGCCCTGGCCGCTGTTAACTTTTTCCATGACCTCTGAAAACTGCTTAAGAGATTTATCGGCATTGTTAATAGCATTGGCTATATTCGATTGGGCTATGGTATCACTGATGTTTGAGAAATTTGTTATAATGTTTTGTATTTTGACGTTATTGTTTTTGATATTTTCAGTAATGGATGCCACATTTCCGATGATGTCACCCAGATTACGGTGTTGTTTCGAAACAACGGTATCAAGGTTGTAGGTAATGTGTTCCAGATTTTGTATCGTTAAGCGAATGCTCGCAAAGCTTTGAACGAGGTCTTGTCTGGTAGATTCGTTGAAAACTTGTTTAATAATGACAAGAACGGAATCGAGAGAGACCATAACATTTTCAAACTTCTGTTTTATAGGCTGAAATTGAACACCGATTACTTCGGTTAAGGAAGCCTGAACATATGTGTTTAGGGTGTCGCCTTCCTTTGCTTCTGTTGTGCCATCTCCCAGCTTCAGTTCTACAGCCCTTGAGCCGAGGATGTCAGAACTGATAAGGTGCGCCACTGTATTTGAAGGTATCACCAGGTCGTTGTTTGTTACAGTTAAAATTACTATTATTTTCCCCGTGTTGTTGGGATGAAAATAGATATTATCGACCTGTCCGACGCGAAATCCATTGACGAGTATCGGGTTTGCCCTGACAAGCCCGTTAATATGGTCGTAAACTGCATAAAAAGTACGTTCTTTTTTGAAAAGGTCCCGGCCTTTCAAAAAATTTATACCCCAATACAGCAGTACCAGGCCAACAATAAAGACAAAAGCAATTTTTACTTCTTTCGAGATTTTCAAAACGTATTTTTTTGCAAATATAGTTAATTTTTAATTTCCCGAAAATTTCAGCGCCTCAGTGGGCGAAATGCGTTCTTCGTTGAGAAAAGCTACCACAAAGGCGTCTTTAAATCCTTTGTTTTGAACTATATGCTGATAGGTGATGGCTTCGTTCAGTGTGTTGAAATTTCCACAGGTATATTTATAGACTCCGTTTTGAACATAAAATCTTACATTGTCGAGGCCTTTGAATTCGGGCAAATCTATTGGTTTTTTCTTACTGCTGGAGAAAAATTGCACCCTGAAAAATGGCAGATTATCTTTTGTTATGTTGATTCTGCTGAGGGTGTCGGTATTATTTACCACAGGGTTGGTGTCGCTCACCGTATTGTTCTGAAAAATGGTATCGGGTTCAATTTTCACTTCTGGTTTGCCGGTGACACCTTCTACTTGTAACTTATATTCTTTGAATGCCCTGTAAATAGCTGAGGCAATGATGTTTTGACCGCTTTCGGACATGAGGAAAAGTTCCTCCGCAGGATTGCTTATAAAGCCAATTTCTATCAGGTTGCCCGGCATGGTGGTTTTGTACAGCACCAAAAAACCCGCCTGTTTTACTCCTCTGCTAGACCTGCCGGCTTTGCCTGTAAACTGATTTTGGACACAACTTGAAAAAATCAGACTTTGGTCGAGGTAAGCATTCTGATACAGCGAAAAAAT
>DAONFU010000233.1:0-2961 GCA_035403765.1 Bacteroidales bacterium | reverse complement strand
AAGATATTATGTCGAGTATTGCCTTTGCCAGATCTCTTGCATATGTAGGTGTTCCATACTGATCGGCAATGATCCTCAGTTCCGGTTTCTCTTTTGCAAGACGCAAAATTGTTTTCACAAAATTATTTCCGAAGGAAGAATAAAGCCAGGATGTGCGGATGATCAACGATGGCAAGCCATACTCCAGAATCACCTCTTCCCCCTTAAACTTGGTGATTCCATAAGCTGACACAGGGCCAACAACATCAACTTCGGTATAGGGTGAAGTTTTTTTGCCGTCAAACACATAATCAGTTGAAACCTCCACCAAAAAGATATTATTTGCTTTTGCTGCATGGCAAAGAAATCCAACAGCGCTTGCATTCAGTTCCAGGGCTTTTTGCTGTTCCTGCTCAGCCTTATCAACGGCCGTATAGGCGGCACAATTGATGATGTGGGTAAAATTGTTTTTGCTAACAAATTCATCGACGGCCTTCCCATTACAAATATCCAGTTCATCAATATCGGTAAAAAAATACCGGTGTTGCGGATAGGAGGCAGACAACACCCTGATCTCATTGCCCAGCTGGCCATTACTTCCGGTTACAAGAATAGTACCCATAATATCATTAAGTTATTTTTTGAAATAGGCGATAGTTTTTTCCAGGCCTTCCCTGAGGTTTATTTTAGGCTCCCAGCCAAGGGCAGTCTTTGCCAATTCAACATCCGGTTTGCGTTGCATGGGGTCGTCGGCAGGTAAAGGTTGGAAAATGATTTTTGATTTCGACTTTGTCAGTTCAATCACCAGCTGTGCCAGTTCAAGGATGGTAAACTCCACGGGGTTCCCAATATTAACAGGGCCGATAAAATCATCAGGAGTATTCATCATGCGTATCATTCCATCAATAAGGTCATCGGCAAAACAAAAACTTCGTGTTTGCATTCCATCGCCGTATATGGTAATGTCCTGGTTGTTCAGCGCCTGCAGAATAAAGTTAGAGACCACCCTGCCGTCGTTGGGATGCATACGTGGCCCGTAGGTATTGAAGATCCGGATGATTTTTATTTTCACCTGGTTCTGCCGGTGATAGTTCATAAACAAGGCTTCGGCGCAACGTTTGCCTTCGTCGTAACAGGCACGTAATCCAATAGGATTCACGTTGCCCCAGTAGGATTCGTTTTGCGGATGCTCCTTAGGGTCGCCGTATACTTCGCTGGTAGATGCCTGCAAAATTTTTGCCTGTATGCGTTTCGCCAGGCCAAGCATATTGATGGCACCCATCACCGAGGTCTTGATAGTTTTTATCGGGTTATACTGATAATGTATCGGCGAAGCAGGACAAGCAAGATTGTATATCTGGTCCACCTCAATAAAAAACGGCATGGTCACATCATGTCGTATCAATTCAAAGTAAGGGTTATTGAGCAGGTGGACGATATTTTGTTTTTGACCGGTGAAATAATTATCCAGACAAACCACTTCGTTATCCTCGTTTAATAATCTTTCGCACAAGTGCGACCCCAGGAATCCGGCTCCGCCAGTTACCAAAATCTTTTTTCTCATAATTATTTTGTGGTATTGATTCCGATACAGAAATATTCAAAGCCTTCGGCTTTCATAATTGCCAAATCGTAAATGTTTCTGCCATCGAAGATCACATATTTTTTCAACAGTTTTTTTATCACATTAAAGTTAGGTGCTCTGAATTCGGTCCATTCGGTAACAATCAGCAGGCAATCGGCATCAATCAGGGCTTCGTACTGATCATTGACAAATTCAATTTTGTTGCCCATCCGGCGTTTTGCTTCTTTCATGGCTTCGGGGTCATAGGCTTTAACTTTGGCTCCTGCCTGTAAAAACTTTTCAATAAGCACCAGGGCCGGAGCTTCCCGCATATCATCGGTTTCGGGTTTAAAAGACAATCCCCACATAGCAATGGTTTTATCTTTAAGCTGGCCATTAAAATATTTCATAACTTTATTAAAAAGCACGCTTTTCTGGTCATCGTTAACTTCTTCTACCGCTTTCAATACACGAAGGTTGTACTTGTTTTCATCAGCGGTTTTAATCAGCGCTTTGACATCTTTTGGGAAACATGATCCGCCATACCCGATGCCGGGATAAATAAATTTGTTGCCAATGCGGCTATCGCTCCCTATTCCTTTGCGCACCATGTTTACATTGGCGCCCATGATTTCGCAGAGGTTGGCAATATCGTTCATAAAACTGATTTTTGTAGCCAACATGGCATTAGCCGCATATTTGGTCATTTCAGCGCTGGGAATGTCCATAAAGATAACCGGATGGCCATTCAGAGTAAAGGGTTTGTACAACTGACTCATTAATTCTTCGGCACGGTCGGACTCCAGGCCTACCACTATCCGGTCGGGCTTCATAAAGTCATCGATAGCGGCGCCTTCTTTCAAAAACTCCGGATTAGAAGCCACGTCGAAAGGGATGTCAACACCTCTGGCCTGGAGTTCTTTTTGCAGGGCATTTTTTACCTTCACCGCTGTACCAACAGGCACCGTACTTTTGGTAACCACCAGCAAATAATCTTCCATGTTTTTACCTATTTCGGAAGCAACATTTATCACATACTTCAGGTCGGCGCTCCCGTCTTCATCGGGAGGTGTCCCCACAGCGATAAATACCACTTCGGCGTCGGGCAACACCGAGGCCAGATCCGTAGAAAAATGCAGGCGGCCTTTTTCCACATTACGGTGAATCATTGTGTCGAGGCCCGGCTCGTAAATGGGCAAAATACCCTTTTTCAGGTTTTCAATTTTTTCTACATCAATATCTACACAAGTGGTATCTATGCCAACTTCAGAAAAACATGTACCGGTTACCAAACCTACATAACCTGTTCCTACTACTATAACTTTCATAATGTTTATAAGTTTAATTTTTCATGCAAAAATAAACATTCTGTACGTTAAATCACAGAACTTCATGAGGGAATAAAATATTTTCAGGCC
>DAONFU010000232.1:0-2976 GCA_035403765.1 Bacteroidales bacterium | reverse complement strand
TTGTTGTAATAGTCATAACCTCCGCCCCAGGCGTTGTCGCCATCATGAGCCAGCACTACGATAGAGGGCTGGGCAGGGTTGTTGAAGGGAGCAATATGAGAGTCAATGTCGCCCGTCCCCATGGTTGAATACCCATTTTGATAGCTGAGCAAATCACACATCGGAACTACAGTAATTTTGTATTCAGTTCCAGTAGCGGGATCCACATATTTGGCCTTATGGGCCTGGTAACAAAAAGGAGCAGCATAAATCCCTCCGCGGCCATCTATTTGTCCGTTCCACCAGTTGGTGCCATTTACAGGCACTTTGTCGGCACGGTTTGGCGGGTCGTAGTTGCAGCCTGAGGTGCCGAATGTTAGCGGGTAATCATTTAAGGTGCGTGCCAGGTGGCTATTAGCAATTACGGTCCATTCAAAGCCTTCTTCTACCAGGGCTTTGATGTTTCTTTCGCTGAACGAACACTCGGCTGGCCAGTATCCCTTGGAATACACCGGTGTGGTGCCGAAATTCTGACCGTAGAGGTACTTGTGCACCTGAATATCTTTTTTTAATACCCTGTCGTTGACCAATGGCGATAACAGATGGTGGGAGGTAAAGCCGACAATATCCATACGCGGCTTGCCGTTAGTGGTATTCCAGCTCCGGGCAGTGACATAATTATTCTGCCAGCCGCTGCTGTATCCCCATTGACCGGCCGAGGCCAGGCTGTTGACATTTTCGATGAGGGCTCCGGAATAACATACTTGCGCACCGCCTTCAGCGTATCCTGATAAGGATGATACCGCATCTTTAGTTCGGTACTGATAAGCCGCCACCCTGTCGGCATTGCTGAAAATATCGCCGAGGTTGTTCAACGGATGGGCTATGCCTCCGTAAAGGTTGCCGCCGTTATTTTTGAGGTATTCTGATTCCCACACGGTTTGGTAACGATTGTTGTTCCAGATGCTTTGCCCCGACCAGTATATGGGCTGATGCAGATGCCACAGGTAGGTGGTATGAACCTGTGCACCGGTAATTGTTGATAAGAAAAGGATTGTAGATAACAGAAAAATTTTTTTCATATTTTAAAAAATCTTGTTCGGTTGAATTGTAAAAATTGATTATCAAAGGTAAAGGTATTTATTGCAAAATCAAGAGTTTGATTGTGCTAAAGAAAAATTTTCTGTATCTTCAAAAAGTTGTGACTTGTCAACTCCAGGATACTAATGTTTCTCCTGATGGAATCATTGTCCTTCTCTCACCAATTTGCTGCCGCCACATGGCATAATACAGGCCTTTTTGCTGTAGCAGTGTTTCATGCGTACCGGTTTCTATTATTTTTCCTTTTTCCAGCACATAAATCATATCGGCATGCATGATGGTTGCAAGCCTGTGGGCTATCAGTATGCTAATTTGTTCCTGGCTTCCGGAGAAGCCTCTGACGGTGTTGGTGATATCTTCTTCTGTTATTGAATCCAGCGAGGACGTTGCTTCGTCAAAGATCAACAGGCGCGGCCTGCGCAGGATAGCTCTTGCTATGGATATACGTTGTTTTTCGCCTCCCGATAGTTTCATGCCACCTTCTCCTAATACGGTGTTTATGCCTAAGGGTGAATTTTTCAGCAGTTTGTCGCAGGCCGCTTTGTGCAAGGCATCGGTTATTTCGGCATCCGTAGCATCCGATTTGACAAAAAGCAGGTTTTCTTTGATTGTTCCGGCAAACAATTGTGTGTCCTGTGATACAAAACCTATCTGGCGGCGCAACTCATTATACCTTATTTGTGCGGAGGGTGTTCCGTTAAAATCAATTGTGCCTTGTCCTGGTTTATAGAGACCTAACAGCAGTTTTACCAGCGTGGATTTGCCTGAGCCCGAAGGTCCTGCAAAAGCTATGGTTTCACCAGTACGCACCTTGAAGGAGATGCCGTCAATGGCATTGCTGCCGGCTGTTTTATGACGAAATACCACGTTGTCGAAACTGATTGTATGCAAATCGCCCAATTCCACGGGATTCTCTGGCCTGCGCTCAATGGGCTTTGCCATCAACTGGTCAAAATTACTCACCGACGCTTCCACTTCGCGGTAAGTGAGTATGATATTTCCTAAATCCTGTAAAGGCCCGAAGATGGCTGTGGAAATAAACTGCATGGCAATTAGTTCTCCGGTAGTCAGCACTTTTCTGAAAATCAGCCATAGCAGAATAAACAGTATCGATTGTTTTAGTATGCTGAGCGTGGTGCTCTGGAAAAAAGTCAGCGTACGTACTTTTTTGACTTTTTCCATTTCCAGATCAAAAATCTTCCGGGTATGTTCTTTCAGGCGTTTTATTTCGGGGAATGTTAGTCCCAGGCTTTTTACCAGTTCGATGTTGCGCAGTGATTCGGTGATGATGCCCGACATCTTGTTGGTTTCGCGGTTGATGCTTCGCTGGGTGGTTTTTATTTTTTTGCTTAATAAACCGGTCAGAGAGCCCAACACGAGTATCCCTATCACAAAAACAGGGATTAGCATCCAGTTTTTGGTAACGGAGTACCATATTAAAAAGCCGATACCCACTATGGAGGAAAACAATATGTTGATAAAAGAATTGGTAAATTGCTGCGTATCCATCCGTACCTTTTGCAGTACCGATAATGTTTCTCCGCTGCGTTGTTCTTCAAATTCCTGAAATGACAGGCGTAGTGTTTGTTTTAATCCGTCGTTGAAAATCTGCATACCAAATTTTTGTACTGCCAGCCGGGTAAAATACTCCTGAAATGATTTGGCTCCACGGGCCAGCAGTGCAATGGCTATAGCTATTCCGAGCCAGAACAACACACCTCTTACCAGTTCCGCTTCGGGGCGGTTGCCGGGCTGCGTAGCGTAATCATCTATTATTTTTCCGAATATCAGCGGATCGATAAGGTTTAAAAGTTGGCTGATTCCCGCCAGGCTTAGTGAAAGAAAAATCAGCCATTTTTGAGGTTTTAAATATTTCCAGAGTAATTTCATGATGTG
>DAONFU010000231.1:0-3007 GCA_035403765.1 Bacteroidales bacterium | reverse complement strand
CCAAAACTCCTTTGCTCCTAAAAATATTTTTACTAATTTAGCAGTCTAAATCAACGAAACTGAAACGCATACTCATCATACAAACCGCATCTATAGGCGATGTGATACTTGCCACACCGCTGATAGAGAGCTTTGCCGCGCAGCAGCCACCGGTTGAGATTGACTTTTTGCTTAAGAAAGGCTGTGAATCGCTCTTTGAAGGGCATCCTTATATTCACGAAGTCATGGTCTGGGACAAGAGTGAAAAAAAATATGCCCATCTTTTGGCCTTACTAAAAACGATAAGGAAAAGAAAATACGATCATGTGTTCAACCTGCAGCGTTTTGCCTCTTCGGGCCTGTTGACCATATTGTCAAATGCACAGAACACTTGCGGCTTCGACAAAAACCCTTTTTCTTTTTTATACAAGAATAAGGTCAGGCATATCATTGGCAGCGGCACACGCCTGCATGAAATTGACCGCAACCTGATGCTCATCGAAAATATTATTACTCCCAAAAGACAGATAAAACTTTATCCCACGCCGGCCGATTTCGAAAAAGTCAGCCCATATAAAACCCGGCCATACATCTGTATTGCACCGGCCTCTCTTTGGGAAACCAAAAGGTTTCCGGAAATAAAATGGGTGGAATTTCTCAATTCGCTGCCCGCCGAATTACCTATTATGCTTCTGGGGTCAAAAAATGATGAGGAATTATGTAACAATCTTATTAGAAAAAGCGTACACAAACACATCGAAAACCTTGCCGGTAAGCTGAGTTTTCTGCAGACTGCCGCCTTGTTAAAAGATGCACACATGAGTTTCACCAACGATTCGGCACCTCAACACCTTGCTTCGGCTGTAAATGCGCCTGTGGCGGCGATTTTCTGCTCCACCGTGCCTGCCTTTGGCTTTGGGCCTGTATCCGGACATTCCTTTATTATCGAAACCCGCGAAAAACTTGCGTGCCGGCCCTGTGGAATTCACGGCTACACAGCGTGCCCCGAGAAGCATTACCAATGTGCTGTTTCCATCAACAACCAACAACTTTTAGATTGTTTAGCCTTATGAAAGAAGAGCTGTTAAAGTCTTTTGAAATAGTCCGCAAAGGCGGAGTGATCCTCTACCCTACCGATACCGTATGGGGCCTGGGATGCGATGCCACTCTTAGCAAATCGATTGAACGGATTGCACAGATAAAAAAACGTCCGGGAAACAAAGCCATGATCATCCTTCTTGACTTACAGGAAAAGCTTTATCAGTATGTGGAGGACATACCCGAAATTGCTTTTGATTTTATGAAGAACATCGCTACTCCACTGACCATCATATATCCCAGGGCAAAAAACCTTCCTAAAAATCTCATTGCTGAAGATGGCAGCATAGCCATACGCATCACCCATGATGAGTTTTGCAACAAACTGATCAACATGATGAACGCACCGCTTGTTTCCACTTCTGCCAACTTATCGGGCGAACCGACACCGCTGATATACAGCAGAATCAATCCGGTCATCATCGACCAGGTGGACTACGTGGTGGACCTTAACAAGACACGCATCAAAGAAGTGAAATCCTCCACCGTAATCAAATTCACCGATGACGGGGATTATAAAATTCTCCGTTCCTAAGCCGGTTTTTTTGTAATTTTGCCCCTCACGGTTTGGGATTTTGAAAGAACACTTACAACATAGGATTTTTACTATCATTTCGGATATTGCGCAGGCACAACAGCTCGAAGTTTTTGCCATTGGCGGATTTGTGCGCGACAGCATCCTCAGGCGGTCCTGCAAAGATATTGACATTGTGGTGAAAGGCAGCGGCATAAGCCTGGCAGAACAGGTAGCTGCGGCCATTGGCCACGGATGCCAGGTAAATGTTTTCAAAAACTTTGGCACAGCCATGTTGCATTTCGAAGACTATGACATTGAATTTGTGGGGGCCCGCAAAGAGTCGTACCATGCCGACTCGCGTAAACCGGCTGTGGAAGAAGGCACCCTTGAAGACGACCAGAACCGGCGCGATTTCACCATCAATGCCATGGCTATCAGCCTGCAAAAACACAACTACGGCGAACTCATCGACCCCTTTGGCGGCCTGGATGATATAAAAAAACGCTTGTTGCGGACGCCTTTGGACCCCGACATCACCTTTTCGGACGATCCGCTGCGCATGATGCGTGCCATACGTTTCGCCACGCAACTAAACTTCACTATATGGCCGGAGACCTTTGAAGCCATCAAAAAACACAAAGAACGTATCCACATCATTTCCAAAGAACGTATCATCGCCGAGCTGAACAAAATAGTGCTGGCTCCTGTGCCTTCCATAGGGTTTAATCTACTGGACCAATCCGGACTGCTCGAAATAATTTTTCCGCAGTTCGCCGCCCTGAAAGGTATTGAAATGATCGACAATAAAGGTCACAAAGATAATTTTTACCACACCCTGGAGGTATTGGACAAAATTTCGCTGAATTCCGACAACCTGTGGCTGCGGTGGGCTGCTCTGCTGCACGATATTGCCAAGCCGGTGGTAAAAAAGTTTGTACCCGCGACCGGATGGACCTTTCACGGTCACGAAGCCAAAGGCTCGCAGATGGTGTACGAGATTTTCAAAATGCTGAAACTGCCGCTGAACGAGAAAATGAGATACGTGCAGAACCTGGTTTTTCTGCACCTACGGCCAATAGTGCTGGTGGAAGACACCGTAACCGATTCGGCGGTGCGGCGTCTGCTTTTTGAAGCAGGCGACAATATCGACGACCTGATGATGTTGTGCGAAGCCGACATCACCTCGAAAAACATAAAAAAGGTAGAACGTTTTCTGAAAAACTTTGAAATCGTCAGGCAAAAACTTGCCGAGATAGAGGAAAAAGACCGCCTTCGCAACTGGCAGCCACCCATCTCGGGCGAAATTATCATGGAAACTTTCGGCCTGCCCGCCTGCAAAGAAGTGGGCATCATCAAAACGGCCATACGCGAAGCCATACTGGATGGTACCATTGGTAACAACTACGACGAAGC
>DAONFU010000230.1:0-3022 GCA_035403765.1 Bacteroidales bacterium | reverse complement strand
CTATTCCGGAAATGCCAATCATATTGAGCCGGTCGGTAATTTGTGAAGGAATTCCGGAGTTGATAAGGTGTTTTTTTCCTTCGGGTTCATTAAACAGACGCAACAGCCTCATGCAGTCTTCATCATCAATGGCTGTAACCATATCGGTGTTTTTGACGTTGTGCACCCAGGGAACATGTTTGTCTCCAATACCTTCGATGCGGTGTCCGCCAAAGCCGTTCATGAGCAGGGTAGGGCACTGCAATGCTTCGGAGGCCACTACTTTGAGATGGGGATAAATAGTTCGCAGGTAATCACCGGCGCCAATGGTTCCTGCCGAGCCCGTAGCGCTGATATAAGCAGAGAGATTTCCGCCGAGGGATTTCACCACTTCTTCAACGGCCTTCCCCGTAACATGGTAGTGCCAGCAGGGATTTCCAAACTCTTCAAATTGGTTGAAAATAACGCAATCTTTGCGGTTTTTGCGTATATCCCAACAGGCATCGTAAATTTCTTTTACGTTAGATTCGCAACCCGGTGTAGCTATTACTTCGGCGCCGATTTCTTTCAGCCAGTTGAAACGTTCCTGGCTCATTTCTTCGGGAAGGATGGCCACTGCGGTAACACCCAGCAGGTATGAGTCGAAAGCTCCGCCGCGGCAATAATTACCGGTGGAAGGCCACACAGCTTTATGAAATGCCGGATCAAACTGACCGGTAACAATACGCGGAACAAGACAGCCGTATGCTGCGCCAACCTTATGGGCGCCGGTTGGGAACCATTTTCCAACCAAAAATACTATGCGGGCATCTACCCCGGTTATTTCTTTGGGAAGTTCCAGGTAGTTGACACCATTAAATAATCCTCCTGTTGTCTTTGGCTCGTTTTTCCAGGTAATTCGGAAAAGATTCAAAGGATGTAAATCCCATAAACCGATATTTTTTAGCTTATCTTTTATCTTTGCCGGTATCAATTCGGGGTTTTCCATCTGACGGAATGTGGGCAGGATGACACCTTTTTCTTTTGCCCTGTTTATAGCACTTGCAAGGTATTTCTCGGTAATAATTTTTTCAGTCATGGATAATTCTATTTTTTTAGTATGGTTTTTGTATAATAAATAATTTTTGAGTTCAAAAGTAAAAAATTTAGTCATAGGATAGATAAAATTGGGACACATTAAAAAATACCTATGTATCTTTACAGAAAAAACGATGAAAAAATTATTCTTTATTTTAGTTTGCGGCCTCATGTTCAGCGCTTGTGGCGGCAGTGGCGACAAAGATGAAGCTACCAATGATACCGTAGTATCAAAGGAATTGCAAGAAATTCAAAGTTCGGCCTCCGATGTAAATACCGAAGCCGAACAATTGAATGAAAAAGCTGATAGTTTATTAAACAACATTTAAAACATTACCATTATGAAAAAAGTTCTGATTACATTGCTCATTACCGGACTGGTTTTCAGTGCCCAGGTAAATGCGCAGCAGGGTAAGGGAAGCGATAAGCCCCCGACACCGCCCAAACCACACCCAGTGAAAGTAAAAACACCTCCCCAGCCTCAGGCCTTGAAGGTGCAAAAACCACCTGTGCCAAAAACAGTGAATGTAGAAGCTCCCAAACCTGTTAAGCCGCTAAAACCAGGCGAAGTTCCCGCAAAGCCTCAAAATCTGCAGGGTAAAGACAATGCCCAGAAAGAAGTGAAAGAAAAAGAAAATCAAGGCAAAGGGCATGCCTATGGGAAAAATAAGGAAGGCCTGGAAGGCAAGGAATTTGGACAACATCGGGCTGCCGAAGCAAAATCAAAACATGAAGCAGTAACTAATTCCCAGCAGGCCATCGACAATACTGCCAAAACCAACTCAGATACCCAAGCCAAGATAAAAGAGGCAAAAGATAAATTAGAAAAAAACAAAAAAGAGAAAAAGATATCCGATGCCGATTATAACAAAAAGAAAAAAGAACTCGATGATCTGGAAAAGCAGGTTAAAGAGCTGGAAAAGAAAAACAGCGATGTGAAAAACAAGCTCGACAAAGAATCATCGGCAAAAGATAAGAAATAAGCATTAAAACAAAAGTGAAAAGGCTTTCCGAAATGGAGGCCTTTTTTTATTTCCAGGCAATAAATATTATGGCAACCACAGCCAGCGTAATGCCGATGATATTTACAGAAGATAGCCTTTCCTTAAAGAACCAATAGCCGGTAAGGGCTGCAATACAAACCACACTGGCATTGAACACCGGTATAAAAACGCTGACATCAAAGTGGGCCAGGCCTGCAAAGAAAAAGTAGGTGGAATACCAATTCAAAATGCCAAGGATTATCCCTGCAAGGATGTTTTTGTAATGCAGTTTTTGTTTTTTTGTTATCAGCAAAAATGAAATAATGATGCCGCCTGCAAGCAGCGAAACCCCGAACGCAATGGTAAGGAACATGCTGAAATCATTTTGGATATAGAATTCCTGAGAGATTTTTAACAGGCTGTCGTTAAATCCGTTACCTAAAAACAGCAGTAGCGGAAAAACAAAAAATATGGCTTTAGCTTTTTGCTCGCGATTTTTTATCAGTGTCAGGTAAAAAGCAGCCAGGGCGATGACAATTCCGATTATCCTTATCCAGGAGGCTTCTTCGTGAAATACAAGCAATCCCAAAAGTACAGGAATAATCACCGACATCTTACCCGAAACACTGGTGATAGCAATTCCCACTTTTTGAATGGAATAGGCATAAACCAAAAAAGTTACTATGAGTAAACCCCCAGAAATGATCGACAAATAAAACCATGGTTTTTCAGCGACAAATTGGGTGCTAAAGTTTTCGGCGGTGGAGAGGTAGCCGATTATTACCGCGGTGAGATAGTTAACAGTGATAGCCTGTAAATTATTAATGCCTGTTTTTTCAAATAATTTAAATGTAATAAATATAAGGCTTGAAGTAAGGATCGCTAACAACAAAAATATCATAACAACTATTTAAGGGCGCAAAAATAGCTTAATTTCGGCTATCAAAACAAAACAATTGTGCAGGTAATTGTAGATAAAGTTT
>DAONFU010000229.1:0-3088 GCA_035403765.1 Bacteroidales bacterium | reverse complement strand
CATGCAGCCAGATCAAAGAATTTACCAACCTGCTGACCTGCGATTTCCGTTTGTCAACTGCTGATAACATTACTCTCGGCGGGGTAAATGATAGAAACTGAAACAATACCGCAAATATTGTCACAAGAATGTGTAGCAGGAAAAATTAAAGTAATTGGTTAAAAAATGGAAAACAATCAGCTTATATTTTATTCTACTCCGCAGGGTAATGTAAAAATTGAAGTGTTTTACGAAGGAGAAACTTTTTGGCTTACACAAAAAGCAATGGCAGCTTTGTTTGCAGTGGCTGTTCCTGCCATCAGCAAGCATTTGAAAAATATTTTCGATTCGAAGGAATTGAACGAAAGTTCAGTTGTTTCCAAAATGGAAACAACTGCCGCTGACGGAAAAAAATACCTGACTTCATTTTACAGGTTGGAAGCCATACTTGCTATTGGTTACCGCGTAAACAGCAAAGAAGCCACACAGTTTCGAATTTGGGCAACAAATACGCTCAAAGAATTTATAACGAAAGGTTTTGTACTGGATGATGAACGGCTGAAACAGGGTAAGCATTTCGGTAAGGATTATTTTGATGAATTGCTTGAACGCATTCGTGAAATCAGGGCAAGCGAACGAAGGTTTTATCAAAAGATTACTGATCTGTATGCATTGAGCGCTGATTACAACAAAGATTCTGAGACTACTCATGATTTTTTTGCTTCGGTGCAAAATAAACTGCATTGGGCTATCACAGGTAAAACAGCAGCCGAAATAATTTACACCGAAGCCGATGCGAAAAAAATCTTCATGGGTTTGAAAACTTGGAAACATGCGCCACACGGAAAAATAATGAAAAGTGATGTGAGCATTGCGAAAAACTATTTGAACGAAGCCCACATTGAGGAACTCAACCGTATTGTTTCGGCTTATCTTGATCTGGCGGAGAATAATGCAAAACGAAGCCGGTTGATGTACACAAAGGATTGGATAAAATTCCTGAGTGATTTTTTGCAACTCTCCAATTATCCTATTTTGAAGGATAAAGGAACAGTTTCCATGCTGGAAGCCAAGATGAAGGCCGAAGGAGAATATGATAAATTCAGAGTAATACAGGACAGGGAATATGAAAGCGATTTTGATAAATTAATAGAGAACATTTCAAAACCGAAAAAGAAAAATTGAAATGACCGAAGAATTATTACTTCAAGATAAGGTCAAAATAACGGCATCCAATTTGCAAGCACATCAAACCGCATCAACCCCAAATTCCAAAAAAATGAAATATAAAATCTTATTCCTCATCCTTGTTGTTTTCATTGCCTCCTGTGCACAGATTAATCAGCTTACCAACCTGCTGACCTGCGATTTCCGTTTGTCCACAGCTGAAAATATCACCCTGGGCGGGGTGAATGTGCAAAAATTTAAATCCTTCAACGACCTGAAATTGCTGGATGGCGCTACCTTGCTGGCCAACGTAGCTTCCGGCTCCTTGCCGCTGAACTTTACGCTGAATGTAGAGGCCCGCAACCCCAATAAAGAAAAAGCTGCGCTGAATAAGCTCGACTGGATAGCCTTTATTGACGACACCCAGATAGCCACCGGTACTACAGCCAAAAGGGTGGAGATAGCACCCAACAACGGCACGGGAACTTTCCCGATACAGGTGAATGCCGATCTTGTAAAACTTCTCTCCGGACAGGCCGGAAAAAATATCATCAACTTTGGCCTGAACCTGGTGGATGCCGGCAACCGGCCCACCCGCATATCGCTCAAAGCCAAACCTACCGTCATGGTCGGCAACTATTCCGTACAATACCCTGGTTATATTACTATTAAAAAGGATTTCGGAGCTCAATAGATTGCTATACGCGGTGGCGGATTAAATTCCAAATGGCAAAGGCATCAGCACTTTACAAATATTGAATTGAACCCTAATAAAACAATACACTGTCCTTAGCATATTTGAATGCCCCACCAACCCCAACTAAAACTTCAAACATGCCAAAACTGATGACTGGCATGAGACTTCCTCCCCCAGAGCAAGTGATATAAAAATAAGTTCCAAACTGTTAGATTAACCCAAATAACGCATTAGTTCGCAAACTTCTGATGATTAATTTGGCTTGATTCAATGGCCGGTATTTTTCTCAGGGCAAAATTCCCATCAGCACACCACCGTCTCCGCATAGGCAAAGCCATTGTATTCCCTGGCCGAGTTTATGTAGGCGCCTGCAGGATAAACAAGAAAAAAATCACCTTCTTTAACAGTTCCCGGTAGCATCAGGTTTTCAGCAAAAATATCATGGCTGTCGCAGGTAGCCCCGGTGATGATGTAGGGCTGTAAGGGTACTTCTGCGGCTGTTTTGTAGGGATACACAAGCTGGTATTTCAGCCCGCCCATGATCCATTGAAACCCCTGAAAAATACTGCTGTCGAGAAATATCCAGCGCTTTTTACCCCGTTTGACGACAGCCGTTACAGCGGTAAGCATAACAGCCGTGTTGGCCATTATTACAGAGCCGGGTTCGGCAATTATCGTCATGCCGTGTTTTATTCTGAATATAGCCAGTTGCGGCTTGATTTTTTTTGAAATATTGTTCAGCAAGGTGTATTGGTCCATGCCATGGGCCGGAAACCCGCCGCCGATATTCAAAAAGTTCAGTTTTATTCCTTTTTCTTCAAGTGCTGTCGTAACTTGCGCTGCAATGTTCATCGCCTCCTGAAAGGTTTCAGCGAGGGTGTTGTTCCATCCCACATGGAAAGAAATTCCCACCGGCCTTAAGCCATAGTCTATCGCCATTTTCATCAGGCTGTAAGCTTCCTGTGGCTTTGCCCCGAATTTGCGTTCGAGCTTCCATTCCGCCCCCTTGTTGGGAACTGCAATGCGCAGATACACTTCCGAAGCGGGGGCGTGCTGGCGCAACTTGGTAAGTTCGCTTTGCGAGTCAAAAGCAAAGGTTCTGATGCCATAATCAAAGGCTTGGCGGATATGTCCCTGAATTTTTATTGGGTTGCTGAAAATGATTTTTTCAGGGTCGGCCTGTATGTTTCTCAACAAATCTAGCTCTCCGGCAGAAGATATCTCAAAACCGACTCCGAGGTCTTT
>DAONFU010000228.1:0-3107 GCA_035403765.1 Bacteroidales bacterium | reverse complement strand
TTATGTTTAAAGTTAATGAGTATTTTGATGGAAAAGTAAGCTCTTTGGGTTTTCAGGCTGCCGACGGAAAAGCAACAATAGGAGTGCTGGCTCCCGGCGAATATGAATTCGGAACTTCCACCGTGGAATATATGACCGTGATTTGCGGAACTATGGATGTGCTGTTGCCTGGCGAAACTGTTTGGAAAACCTATCATGAATTTGAGACTTTCATGGTCCCCAAAGATGCCAAATTTAAAATGAAAACAGGCAACGATACTGCGTACCGCTGCCTGTACAAATAATAGAAATCCTGGATTTATTCTAATTCACAGGTGTAGTCGGCGGCAGTTAATCTGCCATCGAACTGCTGGTTTTCGCAATTGGCCTGAGCAGTAGTTTTATTGCTCATTTCATAGATGTAATTTTCGTTCATGGCCGGGTTAATTAGCGAGGTGCATTTACAAACTCTGTCTTTCAGGCAGGAAGTTGTCAAAAAAGATAGTGCAAGTACACTGACAATTACTAAAGCTGTTCTTTTCATGGTGCTGTTTTTTTAATAATTAATGTACAAAAGTATAAAAAAATAATTGAAATTTAAAAAAAAAGCTTTATACCACCCAGAATAAAAAAAAACTGCCATAAAAGGACGATACTTTTCATAATTCAAACACAAAACAATCCTGAATAGAAATCTTCACGTTGTGATAAAAGTGTGATATTCAGAATATAAAAATTAGTTTTGCGAAAGAATGTAGCAGCTTATCTTTTGTGGCAGCTTTTAATAAATGCGGGAAACTTGTGATTTATTCAAGTTCGCACACAGTGGTTCCTGAGATAAATACATCGCATGCAGCCTTTGCATCAGCTTTGGTTGCTTGCTCAATGGTGTAGTTGATGTTGCCGCATTTACATGTCCAGTCTTTTTTGCATGACGAGAATGAAATGGCCACTACTAAAAGGCCTGCTAAGATTAATGCTGTTTTTTTCATAATGTTTTTTTTAAGTTAGACAGAGATTTTATTAAAGTTCAAAAATAACATTTTTTCAAATCAGATATATTAGTTAATTGAAAAAATTGTCCTCCGTTTTATGAACAATTTGTAAATGTTAATAAATTGCCTAAAACCGATAGCGCATAATAGCTATTCTAGCTCGCAGGTATAGTCGGCAGTATAGGTCCTGCCTGATTTTTGCTGGTTTTCGCAGTCGTCTTTTGCGTCCTTATTGCTGATGTCTTCATAGGTATATTTGTAGTTTTGTGCAGGTTCGGATTCGGAAGTGCAGTTGCAATATCTTGTTTTCAGGCAGGAGGTGCTCAACAGTGCTATGGCAAAAAAACCTGCGCTTAATAAGAAAGCTTTTTTCATAAGATTATGTTATTAAATTTTGTGAATAAATGTGGTACAATTATTAATGAGTTTGAGTATTCGCTTATTTTTTTTCATCAAGCCATTCCATCACCATGTTGTAATTGAGGCTGATATAATTCGCTTTTTGTTCCACCACCGAATTGTTCAAAAACATAATGGTGGGCATGGTATATCCCGCCAGAGCAACAAAGCGCGGGCCAAGCAACATCATATGTGGTATGTTTTCGGTTTTGGTATCGTCAAAAAACTCGGTCAGATCTTTTTCTTTTCCGTTAAGGAAAAAATAAAAAGGAATATCGGGATTTTGCTTATTGATGATATGCACTTTATACGCTGCCACGCGGCAGTGTTTGCATTTGAGACTCATAAAGGCAACAATATGCTTACCTTTCCTAAGATCTACCGTGGGTGGTGTCAGGTCGGGGCTGTTGTAAATGGTGTCCATATCCAGTTTATAACCGGTGGTTTCTTCCTGAAACTGATAGGTGGCAATAAAATCGGGAGGATTCAGGATGAATGGCAAACTGAGTGAGGCCAGCAGCCCCAGTATCATCAACAATTTTTGAAAACGGAAAGTGATATCATGTTTTGCCCATAACAGCAACCCTGCCACGGCCATCATAGCCAGGTTTTTAAAAATAGATTCCAGCGGCGTCATTACCAAAAAATTGCCAAAGCATTTGCAATTGCCTTTGTTCCCTTCAAAGAACATCTGAACTAAGAGATAAATGGTAAAAGCGAACAACAGCGCCAGGGTGGCTTTTAGTGTGAATTTTTTGAGCCGGATATTAAAAATCAGCAGTATGCCAAGGAAGAATTCCATGGCGATAAACAAACGCGATATAAAAGGTGCAGTTTTCCAGGTGGCAACTCCCAGGTCGATAAATGTCAGTTCGAAGAGTTCAATGGGGTAGAGTTTTGTCAATCCCGAAAAGATAAATACCAGCCCCAGCAGAATGCTGATGACACTAAAAATAATTTTTTTTATCATAATTAAAAACCATATTTGTCTATTAAAAAAATGAGGGCAGCCATGGAGGCGGTTCCCAGTTGCAGTTCACGTTTGTTCACCGCTTCAAAAACATCACTGGGTGCATGCTGATAGTCAAAGTAGCGCTGCGAGTCGGTCATCAGCCCAAACAGGGGAATGTCCTGCCCTTCCAGAAAACTGATATCTACCGCTGAATGGCCTTGTATAAAAAGCCACAGACCATATTCCAGGAGCAAGGGTTTCCATTCGTCCAGTCTTTTGGTAACCTCGTCTCCGGCATCATAGCAGAATCCCTGGGGTGTGAAACCTCCCACGTCGCTTTCGATGGCCGCAATATGTTTTTCTCCGCTGCTTATCACAGTTTCGGCATATTTTCGGGCTCCACGCTGGGCCATTTCCTCATCCATAAATTGTACTACACGAAGGGTGTGCTTTAGTTTGATGCCCAAAGATTTAAAAATTCTTAATACTTCCATGGCCTGCACCAATCCTGCTCCGTCGTCGTGTGCACCTTCGCCGTTGTCCCACGCATCGATATGAGCGCCCACCACAATGATTTCATCAGGAAATTCCGATCCACGCAGCTCGCCGATGACGCTGCAGGAGGCGGTATCTTCCTTTTCAGTGCAAAGTGATTGCAAAAAAAGTTCCAGGTCAGGGTCGCTTTTCAGCAGCTTACTGAGCAGGTCGGCACTTTGGGTGCTGATGGCAAAAGCCGGCACCTTGTTGATACTGTCGGCATAACGCATAATTCCCGTGTGCGG
>DAONFU010000227.1:0-3116 GCA_035403765.1 Bacteroidales bacterium | reverse complement strand
GTATCAGTGGTGTCGGCAAAATTGAATCCTATAATGGTATCACCTGTTGCAACCGGCAAATCAGCGGTTCCCATAATAATAATATTGTCTATGGCCGATTTCCCCGTTGGAAGAACTGGATTTAAATCGAGAGCTATATTTGAGGTCATGATCCAGCGGATATAGATGGAGGCACCTCCAGGAACAGCAATTGGGATAGGAAGCGAATCAACCACGCCCATATTCCATGCGCTGTTACATACCACCGTACCGCCAGGAATATTTGTCCAGGGAATTGAACCCCATTTGTATTGTACACGCCAGTCTCTGGGACCATAAAGGGTACCGTCGGACATCTGTTTGGAATATAATACCAGGTCATGATAACCTTCTGCTTTAAATTTTATCGACCAGTATTTTGTGCTGTCGCCATTATCCCATCCTGCTACTTCTTCTGCGAAGGAACCATCACCGGGAACCATAGTGGTGGCGCTGGTACCGCCCTCATGCATCAGTGTTCTTGCTCCGATGTTACCGGTTATCCCAGCATTGGCAATAGAATCTGCAAGGGTACCTGTCGGGAAAGTCCAGGCCACAATGGTGTCCTGTGCCCGCAATGTGAAAACGGCCAGTATGCATAACATACTTACTAATAGTAATTGTTTTTTCATTTTTTTAGTTTTTAGTTGCTTTAAAATTTAAAATTTACATTTGAATTTTCATAGAGAACAAAATGCTTCCCGTAGTATCATGATCTGCCTGGTGTACGTGTATGATACCTTTTTTTCCTGCAGCAGTCAGGAAAGGAATAAAAGTTCCATCCTTGGCCCATTTATATTTCTTTTTACCCCAGACATCATCATAAGAGACAATCAGCAAGCTGTCGTTATGGGCGTTATCAAAACCTGGTGCGGTAACTCCATTATCGGCACGAATGTCGAATTTGGTGTAATTTCTGGTGGCCCAGCCGGTAAGGTAGGGATAATACAAATCGTACAGTTCGCCCGTGGCGGATGGCTCTTCACCAGGGGCGGAAAATGTAGGAGAAGGCTTCAAAATGCCATTATCGTCTTTCCAGTTGAAATACGTAAGAAAATCAACCTGGCTCTGAAACATAGCTGCAGAATCGGCAAAATAAACTTTGTTGAGCAATGGCAGGAAATACTGTCCATAAGTAGTATTCAATTGATATCCCATACGGATGTTGGCAAATTCATAAATACCGCCAAACTGTGAATTAGGATCTTTATATATTTTCAGGGAAACACTGGCCTCATTGCGCTCCCTGTCCATCACGGCAAACTGCCATTCTACTTCATTTTCCACATTTTGGTAAAAGGTCAACGAGGTAACAAATCCAGCCGAATTCATACCCGAATCAAGCACCGTTTTGGCCGTGCCGCTAAAAAGTTTTTTTACGGTAAAATTAGTCAGGTTGGCATCCAGACCTTCTGCCTGTACTTTGAATTTAAGGGCTTGTCCTATGGATGCCGTATCACCGTCGTGGGCGGTGTTGGATTCAAAGATAAGGCTAATCACAGGAGGCCGTAGGTCTTCATCATTTTTGCAACCGGCAAACAACAACAAGAAAAAAGAGCACAGGATGAAACACTTAAAGGCCTGTGCAAACAATACAGAAAAAATACTGGTTTTGCTTTTCATGCTTATAATTATTAGCAACAAACGCTTGTTCTTTTTAGTTATGCATTAATTTACATATCGGGTTCAAAATTAACTAAAAAAGTCATTCTGCAAAAAAGTTAAACTAAAAAAACAGTTATTCGCATCAAAAAAATCTATTCAACTTTCCGTTTGGCAAGCTGTTCTGCTCTTTGGGAAAACTCCCTGGCTTTGATTGTGTCGCCATGCAGGGTATAATATGAGGCCAGGTTCGAGAGCGTAAAGGGATTATCGGGATTTATCTCATAAGCTTTCATAAAATAGCTGAAGGCGCCTTCCCCATCGCCCCTGATGTGAAAAACCACGCCCATATTGCATAAAGCCGCTTCGTTGGCAGAATCTTTCTCAAGTGCTTTCGATAAATACCAATAGCTTTTGTCAATATCGTTGAGGTTTTTGCCATATATTTCACCTGCTGCAGCATAGGCGCGCGAATTATTGGAATCTATGGCAATAATCTTCAAATTATCTTCCAGGGATTTTTGAAAATCGTTTTTTTGAGAGTACAACATACTTCGCCACTTTAAGGCATCCAAATGGTTCGCATTGATACTTATGGCCTTGTCGAAGTACTTGAGCGCCTGCTCCTGGTTATTAACCGAGTAAAAATAAGCCCCGGCATTATACCAGGCCACATCAATTTCGGGATACTTGAGTGTAACATCGGTCCAGAAAGTACCTGCATTTTTCCATACCGGTATCCTAGCAACCGACACAAGGGTAAAAAAAACAGTCAGACATCCCAGCACAAAAAATTTCAATAGCTTTCCATCCAAAGGAGTTTTTATCGCATTAAATTTCTCCATACCCACCCCCAACAGATAAAACAACCCCACCGAAGCCATATAGAAATACCTATCGGCCGCAATAGCCGAGCCCACCGAAAGAATCTGCAAAATCATTACAACATTGATAGTATAAAACCCGAGGCCAAAAAGCACTTTTTTAGAAAATTTAAGTGAATAAACCAGAGCCCCGAGTACCAATAAATTAAAGGGTACCGATAAATAATACATCAAGGACAGTTGGCCCGATTGAATAGGATAAGGATACAAGCCTGACAGATGAAAGGGCCACAAAAGTTTCATTATGTAAAAGAAAAAACTGTAATTGATGAAGAAAAATTTATCGCTCAGAGAGAAAATATCTTTGCTGGTAAACCCCATGGCTCCGCTTTCCTTTTGAACAAAAACCGCAAAGAGGCCAAAAAACAAAGATATCAGCATGTAGGGAATTTTGTTGAACAGGCTTTTGTAAGAAAACTTTTTGTCAAAGCAAAAATCTGTCAAAACCAGCACGGCAGGCAAAACTACAGCCATACCTTTTGACAGGCACGACAATACAAAGGCAGCCAACGAAATTATCAGCAAGCTATTTTTTTTCTTTTCGCGGTAATCAAGGTAAAAAATGTAGCTTGCAAAATAAAAAAGGCTGTAGAGCAAATCTTTGCGCTGCGA
>DAONFU010000226.1:0-3125 GCA_035403765.1 Bacteroidales bacterium | reverse complement strand
GGTTAAGTTTTTTTTACCACAAAGTCCGCCGCGGCGGACACAAAGTGTTTGCACTAAGGCGCACAAAGGAGAATCTGCTATGAATGACCGTATTTTTGTTCTTTTTGACTATATGTAAAAAAGTTGTTTCCTATAGTGTTAATCTTTGCAATCCACAAATGATTGGTATTTATCAATTTTATTTTTTATGCGAAACTTCAGTAATTTATTAAAATCATGGTTTTTAGCGACAAGTCTTGCTCGCAATGCGTGAATCTTCTGGTGAGGGCAAAAATGTAGATTTTTTTCTCATAGTGGTGGCGCTCATTATTCCAAATGCCCTAATTTTGGTGCGGAAATTTGCGGAGTATTTCAGGAAAAATGTTTCACCAATAAAGCAAAAATTCGCATGGCAAAATACGGCAAAACCTACTGGGGCCAGCAATTCTTAAATGCCTTGCTGCATATAGATTACAGCAACCGTCTTCCACGCGGCCGGAGCTACGCATCGAACGGGAAAGTGAAAAGCATCGATTTCAAAGGCGGCATAATACAGGCAAAAGTTCAGGGGAGCCGACCGAGGCCTTATGACGTGAGGGTGTCGGTGCCGGAATTTACCTCCCGGCAAAAAAACGACCTGCTCGAGGCCATACGGCAGCATCCGGCTATACTGGCAGCCATGCTTAACCGCAAACTGCCTGACGAACTTCTTACTATTTCAAGCTCGCTCGGTATAAAAATGTTCCCATCGAAATGGGACGACTTCGACATGAAATGTTCATGCCCCGACTGGGCAGTGCCCTGCAAACACCTCGCGGCGGTTATTTATCTGATAGCAAACAGTATTGATCTGAACCCATTTATGGTTCTTGAACTGCACGGGCTGGATGTGATAGCCGAATTTGAAAGGAACGGCATGAAAATAGAAGGCGAGGTGATTGAAAAAATAGAATCATGGGATGAATATTTTTCGAAAAATAAACCTGAGGCCGGGCAGCAACCTGTAAACGGGATTTTTGATGACTTGGATTTCAGCAACATTTCCAAACATGACGGCGCCTTGCTGCAATTGCTCTCTCCGTCGCCACCTTTCCGCGATAAGGACTTTAAAAGCGAACTGTTGACGGGCTTCTCTTATGCAGTTAAACAATCAGTCAAACACAAATTTGACGATTATGACATCAAAAACATTTATGAAGCCACCGATGTTACACTGATCGCCAGCCGTGATTCAGGACTTACTGTTGCAGTTGATTTTGAATCAGGTAGTGAACGCTATCCGCTGGCAGGGCTTTTTCATTTTTTCAGCAGCGAAGAAGAAGTAAGATGGTGGCAGCTTGCAGCCCCGATTCAGTTGTGGTATCATTATTTTTTGTTTTCCAGAAAATTACTGGCACAGGCTGCCGTCATCCCGATGATTGCCACCTTCGGTGAAATTAAGCAAATTTTCTGGGTGCCTGTGGTACATGAGGAAGGGGTGAAAATTCCTCTTGAACTGCTGGATAAATACTCCGGCACAGCATCATTTATCAAAGAAAACGGAAAAAATCCTGAACATTTTGTTGGTGGAGGCAAGGCCGGCCTTATCCTGACATCACTTTTCATAACTACCATCATCAGGGATATTTTTTATGAAAACCGGAGAATAGATGCCGCCGACAACATAAGCCAATTATTTTTCTTTGGAACCACCACCCAAGGTCAGTCGCCCGATGCTGAAATTATCAATGCCATCCAGGTATGGCTGAATAAGATTCATATTTCTAAAAGAGAACACATCCCGGTCCTCGAAATTCAGGAGCATTTCCCTTTGTTCAATATTTTTCTGCATGTCAGAAAAAACAGTAAGGACAAGTTTGAAGCCCCCGTACCGCTTAGTAAATTCAGGAAGCAAAAAAATTTTTTCAGCATCATAAAAGACCTGCAGCATTTGCAGGCACACTTTCCGGAATTTAGCAGTATTATTAATAGTTCCGGAGAACAATCCCTGCAATTTGACGCCGGAAAATTTGCCGATTTTTTATTTAGGATAGCTCCGGTGCTGAAGCTGCTGGGTGTAGAAATGCTGTTACCCAAAAACCTGAAACATATCATCAGGCCTGCTGTTTCGCTGAAAGCTTCTGTGAGTGGAAAAAAAGAACTGAATTCATACCTCGATCTGGTTTCCATACTGAGTTTTGAATGGCAGATTGCTGTCGGTGAAGAATTAGTGTCCGAAAAAGAATTTCTGAAACTGCTGAAAGACACGGACGGGCTTGTAAAAATCAAGGACCGGTTTATTTATGTTTCAAAAGAAGATCTCGAAAAACTCATCAGGCATTTGCATAGCCAGCATACCATAAGCAGAAACGAAATGCTTCAGGTGCTTTTTGCCAATGAATATGAAGGCTCCGGAATAAAAATTTCAGAAGAACTTTCTAAAATTCTCGATGAATTCAAAGCCGTTAAAAACATTCCCCTGCCCCAGACACTTCTTGCACAAATGCGCCCTTACCAGCAGCGCGGATACGAGTGGCTTTATAAGAACAGCAAACTGGGGATGGGAAGTATTCTGGCCGATGATATGGGGCTGGGTAAAACGATGCAGGTGCTTGCCATTTTATTAAAACTCAAAGAGGAGAAAATTCTCGAAAAGGAAAAAGCCCTGATTGTGGTACCAACCACCTTGCTTAGCAACTGGAGTAAGGAAATTGAAAAATTCGCCCCATCACTCACCTATCATATTTATCATGGGAACAAACGCAATCTTGACGATTTTGATACACAGGACCTGTTACTGACATCTTACGGAACCTTTCGTTCCGACAGAGCTGAACTTGGCGGGAAGGCATGGCATCTGCTGATAATTGACGAAGCACAGAATATCAAGAATCATCAGGCAGAACAGACCAGAGCGATAAAATCAACACAGGCAAAAATAAAGATTGCCATGAGCGGAACGCCTGTTGAAAACCGGCTTAGCGAATACTGGAGTATTTTTGATTTTACCAACAAAGGATATCTGGGGACTGTCAAACAGTTTACCAATCAATTTGCCAAACCAATAGCCGCAGATAAAAACCTTAGACAATTAGACGTTTTTAAAAGGATCACTGCGCCTTTTATCATGCGTCGCCTGAAAACCGATAAAAGCATTATCAGCGACC
>DAONFU010000225.1:1212-3142 GCA_035403765.1 Bacteroidales bacterium | reverse complement strand
ATCGAAAAAAAACCTCTCTATCATTTTCTTCCGCAGACAACGGCCTTTTCGCTGGCTACTGCCGGATGTAATTACACCTGCCTGAACTGTCAAAACTGGCAGATTTCACAGGTGTCGCCTTTTGACACGCAAAACTACGACCTGTTTCCAAAAGAAGTAGTTGCCTATGCCCTGAAAAACAAATGCAAAAGCATTGCCTATACATACACCGAACCCGTGGTGTTTTATGAATACGTTTACAACACCGCACAACTGGCACATCAGGAAGGCCTGAAAAATCTGTTTATCTCAAACGGTTCGATAAACGAAGTTCCTTTGCGAAAACTCTGCAAATACCTCGATGCCGCCAACATCAACCTGAAAAGTTTCAAAGAAGACATTTACCGCAAACTTAACGGAGGCAAACTCGCTACGGTAAAAAAATCCCTGAAAATTTTCAAAGAGGAAGGCGTATGGCTCGAAATCACCAATCTGGTTGTGCCCGGCTGGACCGACGACCTCGATATGATAAAAGAAATGTGCGACTGGCTTTACGACGAAGGCTTTGCAGATTGCCCGCTGCATTTCAGCAGGTTTTTCCCGACCTATAAACTCACACAACTGCCCGCCACCCCTGTGGACACCCTCAACAAAGCCCACGACATAGCCCTGGCGGCAGGAATAAGACACGTGTACTTCGGTAATGTGCCCGGTACAGAATACGATGACACATACTGTCCCAAGTGCAAGAAAAAAATCATCGAACGCAGAGGATACACCATCTTATCCAATAATATCAAAGAAGGAAAATGCGGCTTCTGCAACGAAAAGATTAACGGGGTATGGAAATAAAAAAAACAAAGATTATTCCTGTTCTGGCATTCACCGCCATGCTTTTTATTTGTTTTGCTTTTACGTCAAGACATCACTTTACAATGATCTTAATAAACCAGAAGCCCGACCCATGGGAAGAGCAACTCAACGTCCTAAACAACCTGGTAATGCAGGCCTCATCCATCAACCTGCTGCATGGACTCTCACTCAGCAAAGAACAGGCCCAAAGACTTATTCCTCTGGCAAATCAGGTAGATCAATTAAATCTGAATTTGTCACCGAATACGACCTATTACAATAATGAACTGCAAAAAATTTGCAATACCTATAAAAACCTCATTGGAGCGCTTATGCAAGATGAAAACCTCAGCGATACCTTAAAAAACGAGGTGATGAGGGCGCGCGAAAAGCATTCGGAAATCATAAAGCGCAGCCTGCTGGCCACACAAACTCCGGGATACCACGCTGATGGCTGCCTTAAATGTCATGCGTCCCCTGAAAAGTTTCCTTCAGGCAACATATCGGCTAAAGACACGCGTCCCATTACACCCGAAGACCGTAAAGAGATTGATCTGGCACATGTCAAAGGCCTGTTTGGCGAAGAAGGCACCCTGCTTTTGTGGAACCTCCGCGACCAGGTGGATGAGGTACTCACCAACGAACAAAAATATGTGTTTAACCTGTTCCGCTGCTGCCTTATTCCACAAGAAGACGTAAGTAACCCGGGAATTTTCGGACAATCTTTTGTTACCAATGAATGGATAGAATACTTCCGAAAGGTCAGACAACTGAACAATAATGAATGGCAGGATTATAAAAGTCTTTTTATCATACCGCTCGGCGATATCCTCGAAGCCAAAATGCCGGGCATTAAGAAAAAAGACAAAAAGAAAATGCTTGATGAGGCCGAAAAAGTGATAAATGATTCCAGAAACTTAGACGAAGTTGATTTTGAATTGCAAAAAGAAAATCTCTGCGTAAGCCTCAGCAATGCATTGAAAACCGACCTGCTGAACGGCGAAGCCAACAGGCAACCCGAAGACAGGAAATTTGTAGCCGCCTTGTTCCTGCTCTATCCCGGCAGCAGCGCTTTCTACATGAAATTATGCGGGCAGCA
>DAONFU010000225.1:0-1112 GCA_035403765.1 Bacteroidales bacterium | reverse complement strand
ATATTCACTATGCCGCTGCCAAATGTTACATCGGCATTTTTTCCGATTTTAACATCTCTGTAAACCGAATCGTTAATTGTTACGGTGGCATTATCAGGTACTGTAACATTTGTAACTCCGGGATAAGGATTGGTTTCAAATGCCAGCATTGGCGCTGTTGATGGCATATTATAAGGCACAGCCAGTGAGCTGTTGGCATCCGTTGATATTTGCACAGCCCTGGCAAAAGTAGCGTTTGCAGTTACCAAAGAGTATTCTTTGATATCAACCCTGCCATCAACTGTCCTCAGTACTCCTATGCCACCCGAATTCACGGTGCTTCTTTTCAATTCAATGCGATCTCGTGCCAGCATCACATAGGCAGAAATCAAATCGGAAGTATCCAAAGAAATATTCATGGTGTCTTCTGCAAAACAGCCCCAGGAATTATTCACTACCACAACGTAATCCCCACTTGCAGTAACATTGATGGAAGGAGTGGTTTCTTCGGTTGACCACAGGTAAGATATAGCAGGCGTACCTGTATTATTTGCAGTCAGCCTTACCTGTCCGCCAGCACAGAACAGTCCTTCCGAAAGAATATTGGTAGTAATTTTCCCGCTACGCGTTACCTTTTGGGTGCATCTGTAAACATAACCATTTTCATGTGTTACTGTCCAGGTAACTATTACAGTGCCTACCGGAAAAATCGTTGGCTGGTCGTTGCTTATCTGCAAAAGCGCCTTGTGAGGCCGCATCATGTTGAGAAGACTAAAAGCAGAATCCTCGTAACAAATAATCATATCCTGAGGGCAGATAAATATATCATCTTCAGCAGGCGCTGCGGGGCATGCGTCAAAGTCTGTATTGAGATACCAGTTGGTATATTTTCCTGAAAATACAGATTTTGCCATAAATATGCCATTAAAAACAGCTGGATTTGCCGGTTTGGAATCTGCTATCACCAGATCATGAATAATAGTGTCGGAGGTATTGTGTCTGCCCAGGCAGAAAAAGCCATTCACACGAGCGCCTTCAGCTACCGTCATCGTTTGATTGATAAAAAACCATACGGATAGCGTGTCGGGATTGATGGTAACATTTTTATGCAGAATCATTTTATCATCGACGCG
>DAONFU010000224.1:0-3142 GCA_035403765.1 Bacteroidales bacterium | reverse complement strand
TTTTGTAAGGAACTATTCTCCTCAAAAAATTCTTGCTGATACTTCGCTTACGGAAGAAGAAAAGGTGGAATTGATATTGAATATGGCGGAAGAATACAAATCAAAAAAAATGACGGTGTAACAAATAGATTTTCCCCGTGTATGTAGGATAAATTCGTGAATTTATCCTACATACATTATCCAAAATATCCAGCCATTTTTTAATTTTATTCGCAGTGAACTGCGTATTTTTTCCAATTTATTCGCAGTGGACTGCGGATTATTTAATAGTTTTTATTGTATCTGTCACTACCACAACATCGCCGGTGAGGCTGCCGTTGAGCATAAACATTTTTTTGCCTAACATATCAAAGTCCCAGCTACCGTCGAGCTTATCCCTGTCGTAAACCAGGTTCTCCATATTTTTCGTGAGGTACACACTTTTCCCTTCGGGCACTTCCAGTACCAGCTTCACAGACTGGTTGCGCCATTTTTCGCCGGCAGTCAGCAGAAAATAGTTATTGATAAGCAACACCGAGTCGGCCATGGCCGCATCAAACCCGATGGATTCGGCACGCCGGCGGGAATTCATTAGGGTGGCACCCCTTGAAAATTTTATGATTGTTAGCTTATAAGCACCGGTTTTTGAGGGAATAATCTTCAGTTTAGGAAATCCATATACCACCAGCTTATCATCATAATCTGAAAAAAAGCAATTATTAAAAACAAAATGCTCATGTTGGCCGGGGTCGTTTTCAAAAAAATCATCATCAAAAAATTGCTTTTTTCTTACATCCGGCAGGTTGTCTGTAACATCTATGACGAGTGTTTCAGGGGTTTGCGGCAACACAAGCTCCTGTTTAACCACGCTCTTTTCGCTGAAACTTCCGACAATATTGATTGTCAAAAATATCGCCAGTATCAGGCCGGTAAGCCATAAGAGCGAAGCGGCAATTGAAACAACCCTGACTTTTGTTTTAAATCCGGCTATCATGCGGATACTATTGAAAATAAGCATCAAAAGAGGCACACCGATTAATAAAATCAAAGTCAGCAAGGCCATATGCTGTTGCCATGGATTTTCAAAGAACATTTGGCTAAAAGCCGGCAACGACACAGAGCTGATTCCCCATTTGGTGAAAAACAGAAAACTGTCAGGTGCAGTAATGGACAGTATCAGAGAAACTGTAAGTATAATACCCAAAATTAGCAGTACGATTCCGGCAAAGACCAGCAAGGCACGCAGGAAATAATAAATTATCTCACCAAAGACACTGCCAACACCTGAACCTGATTCCCTTGTTGTCTGCGGCCTGCTGATGGCAGCAGCCATCTGTCGTTGCCGGGCATTATAGGAGCTTTCCCTTTTTGCCTGGCGCATCCTGCGTTTCATATCGTTGTATTCCCTTCGTGTATGGTTCTTCGTATCGCCCTTCATTTCCTTAAACCTGGCCTTGAGATCTTCAAATTCACTTTTGATGTTCTCCTGAATCTCAGATATCGTCATAGGTTCGCCTTTCATAGCAAGCTTTTCTTCAGTTGTGGCAGCTTTTGGGATTATTATCCAAAGAATGAGGTATATCAGAGCGCTGGAGCCAAAAACAAACAATGCGATGATAAAACCTATCCGAAACCATACCGGATCTACATTAAAATAATGCCCCAACCCGGAGCAGACGCCGCCCAGCACTTTGTTATCCTCGTCGCGGTAAAGTCTTTTTTTGGATGCGGAACTTTTTTCTTTTTTCGATTCTTTGTTTTCGCCTGAAGAATCTATATCATCGGGTTTGCCCAAAATTTTTATGGCTTCTTCCACATCAGCAGGCACAATAAGTGATGCTCCGTTTTGGATTTTTACCTGAAAAATCTCCGCTATACGGCTCTCGATATCCTGAAGGATTTCCTCTTTGCCTTCGGTATTTTCAAAATGTTTTTTCAGCGAATCGAGATAATTCTCAAGAAGCTTGTATGCCTCTTCATCAATCTGAAAAAACAAACCGCCGATATTGATAGAAATTGTTTTGTTCATGGCTTTTATATTTATTGTTTTTATTTATTGTTTAGTTATTTGTTTCACAGAATCAACTAGCTCTTTCCAGCTTTCATCAAGATTTTTAAGAAAAATGCGGCCGGCTTCTGTAAGCGTATAATATTTCCGGGGCGGACCTGTTTTCGACTCTTCCCACCGGTAATTGAGAAGTCCGTCGTTCTTAAGGCGTGTCATCAGCGGATATAAAGTACCTTCTACCACTATAAGCTTTCCCTCTTTCAGCTTTTCCATGATATCGGAAGCATACACATCTTTTTCGGCAATCACAGATAGGATACAGTATTCCAGTATCCCTTTCCGCATCTGCGCTTTTGAATTTTCAATATCCATTTTTAGTATTTTGTATATTCAGTTTGTTAATAGCCATTAGTCATTAGTCATTAGTCATCAGTCATCAGTCATCAGTCATTAGTCATTAGTCATTAGTCATTAGTCATCAGTCAAATTCCATTGGCAATTGGCTGTTAGGTATTGACCATTGGCTTCAGACTGTTGGCATTTTGTCTCATTTTGTTTCAATTTCAATTCCGGTACAAAGATAATACAAAATATAGTACTATGCAATACAAGGTACTATATTTTTATAAAAAATCAGTAAAAATTATTTTATCTTACTGTTTATCAACATGTTTTTTAGAAAGATTTTTCCGTCGGGCTTAAAAAGTGTTTGTTAGAAAACGCCAATTTTTTCCCCGCCTGACTGACGCTACATAATAGTCCTATGGACAGCCGGACAGGGTTAAGTTTGCAGTTCCCATGAAAAAGTTTGAAAAAATGATCGGTTTTATGGAAGAAAGTTTTTTAATCACTGAAACGTGGAAAGCAGTAAAGAAGAGGATAGATTAGGAGAGCAGAGATTGGAGATGGGAGATGGGCGCTTCAACATTTCGGCAGGCTGAATTCGGCGCAGACTCAGCGTCCGAATTGACAGGCTCTGTATAACCCGCAATTTTCCGGACTGACTTAGTCAAAACTGCATTAAAATAATAATTGCTAAGCTGGAATTAAGCCAGATTAATTTGAATTTCCTTACCATATTTCATAATTTCATTTACAACAGGATTCGACAAAACAAAATCTTTTTCTCTGAAAGGATGAGGCTCAATCCGACTA
>DAONFU010000223.1:0-3148 GCA_035403765.1 Bacteroidales bacterium | reverse complement strand
TCGGCGCCATCTAATGGGCCGCAGCCGGCAAGGATTACAGCAAATTTTTTCATATCTGATTTTTTGGGGTTTCTGCTTATTGAAAATTATCTTTTTATGTCAAAAATACTCAAATTTCTGATTCCTGAGTTTGGGCTCAAAACCAGCTTTTTCAATGGCTTCCACCATTTGATTTTTTTCAAGCCAATGGCCAGCGCCGGCCTGAGAAACCACATGTTCCTCTATCATCACAGAACCAAAATCATTGCCACCGGCATGCAGGCAAAGTTGCGCCAAGGGCACTCCCACCGTGAGCCACGAAGGTTGGATATTGGGTATGTTGTTCAGTACTATCCTGCTGATGGCTATCAACCTGAGATAGTCGTTGTGGCTGGTTGCCGCTATTGCCGGAAATTTCGAAATCAGGCGGGTTCCGCGCTGCTGGAAAGGCCAAGGTATAAAAGAAAGAAAGCCATAGGCAGCCGGGGGTTTTTCGGCTTGTACCTGACGGATTTTAATCAGATGCTCTATGCGTTCCTGCCTGTTTTCCACATGCCCGAACATCATGGTAGCCGAAGTGGGCAGATTGATTTTATGGGCCTCGCGCATCACATCAAGCCATTCCGATGCAGAACATTTTGCCGGAGAAATAATCTTGCGCACTCTGTCGGATAATATTTCGGCGCCGGCACCGGGAAGGCTGTCGAGGCCGGCCTCAACCAGTTTTTCCAGCACCTCGCGGTAGAATATTTTTTCTTTTCGGGCTATAAAAACTATCTCGGGCGGCCCAAGGGCATGCAGTTTTAATGTTGGGTAAATAGATTTCAGGGTACTGAACAAATCCACATAAAAATCCAGTCCCAGATCAGGATGCATGCCTCCCTGCAGTAATAGCTGATTTCCGCCAAGGGCAAAAAGTTCATCAATTTTTTGCCGGTATTGTTCCATGGATGTGATATAAGCATCCGTTTGATTTTTCTTTCTGCAAAAATTACAAAACAAACATTGCGACACACACACATTGGTAATGTTGACATTGCGGTCGATTATCCAGCCCACCGTATTGCCGGGATGCATTTTTTTCCTGATTTGGTTTGCAACAAAAACCAAATCCTGCAAGGCCGCCTTTTCATAGATAAATAGGGCCTCTCCTCCCGAAATGGCATCGGAATTTAATGCCCTATCCAATATTTTTACCACATTCATGTTCACAAAATTACGCATTTGAAAGGAAAAACTATTTTTGTATGACTTTTTATCAATCATACCGCTGATATGTTTTTCCCATCAGGGGCCTAAGCCAGCAAAAAATGCGCTAACAATTAAAAAAAATCACATGAAACACAGGATACAACTTGTCAAAGAAATTTCGGATAAGGACCATCTAATCATAATCAGTCCCACCGAAGCTCAACTGCTGAAAGCTGCCGCCACCCTGCTCAATAAGGCCGAACTGGCTTATCTGAAGTCACGGATTGAACAAAACAAAAAAGGCATTATCTCCATCGACCGGCTTGGACAATACCTGTTTTTTTATACACCTTCTGCCGGCAAAAAAGCCCCTCACCTTGTATCAGAAGAAATGCGAAAGGCCGGCTACGGAACACTTGCCCTGGCAGCAGAACATCATCTTGAAGCCCTTACACTGTATCCACAGGGATTACAAGAAGCACACATTGAGGCTTTCGTTGAAGGAATGACGCTTTCGACCTATCAGTTCCTCAAATACAGGTCCAAAGGCAAAGAAGAAGAATTGCAATTGAAAACACTAAATATATGTTCCAACCTTTTCGGTGAAAAACATTTGCAGCGCCTGAATATCCTAACTGAAGCCGTCCACATCTGCCGCGACATGGTAAATGAGCCGGTTTGCCACATGAATTCGCAGGTGTTTGCATCGCAGACCATTGACTTGTTGAAGAACAGCGGAGCCAGAGTCGAGGTGCTCAACAAGGCCAAGATAGCGGCCTACAGGATGAACGGCCTGCTTGCCGTCAACCGGGGCAGTGCCGATCCGCCGGCATTCCTCATTATGGAATGGAAACCCCCGCATCCTGTAAACCACAAGCCCCTGGTGCTGGTGGGCAAGGGACTTTTGTACGATACCGGAGGGATAAATATAAAGACCTCCGCCCATATGGAAAACATGAAAAATGATATGGCCGGCGGGGCAGCGGTGGTTTCGGCGCTTTATGCCGTTGCCAGAACAAAACTGCCGGTACATGTAGTAGGCCTGGTGCCGCTTACCGACAACCGGCCTGCGGGAAATGCGCTGGTGCCCGGCGACATTATCGAATATTCCGATGGCACTACAGTGGAAGTGCTCAACAGCGATGCGGAAGGCCGGCTGATACTTGCCGACGGGATGATCTTTGCCAAAAAATTCCATCCCTCGCTGGTCATCACCATAGCCACGCTCACGGGCTCGGCACAGTCGGCGATAGGAAAATACGGTATGGTGGGTATGCACCAACAGGCACAAAAACACTTCAAAAACATACAGTCGGCGGGTGACAGCGTTTTTGAACGGGTGGTAGAATTTCCTTTCTGGGACGATTATGACGAACTTATCAAGTCGAATATCGCCGACATCAAAAATACCGGCGGGCCTTATGGAGGAGCCATTACCGCAGGAAAGTTTCTGGCGCATTTTGCCAACTATCCATTCATACATCTGGATATCGCCGGCCCGGCCTTCAACGACAAAAAAGACTCATATCGAGGAACAGGCGGAAGTGGTGTTGGCGTGAGGCTGCTCTATGAATTTATTAAAAGACTCGCATCACAATAATTTGGCTGTAGTGGCAATACAATCCCCTGCAAAGGGTATCCGAAAATGCGGTCAATCAGTGCTCCCGACGATTAATTTCGGGGTGGCGAAGACTGGCCGCACTGTTCACACTTCGACACGATTTTCTTATGTTTTATGCAATTATGAAAATTCTGCAGGAAAATCGGCTCAGCGTGACCGATAATCGTAAGCAGAAACACGCCCGGATTAAGACAATGGAAAAAATATTTAGTCAGTCCAAACTTCGTATTAGACTCATTCAAATATTGAATTACCCCTGAGTAATAACGCCGGTGACCGGGTTTAATTCCGAGCCAAACATGCTGTGGGGAATAGAGAAAATTATCAATGTTACCAATGCTGCTGCAATGATAAATC
>DAONFU010000222.1:0-3153 GCA_035403765.1 Bacteroidales bacterium | reverse complement strand
CCGAAAATACTTGTCTTTTCAACAGACAAAATCTCAGACCCGGGCATTGACCAGGCGGGTTTGCGGAAGATCCATTACTCACCTTCGGTTTACGTGATCAGCATGCCCTGTTCTTCGGGTATCAAGCCAAAATGGATAGTGCAGGCCATTGAGAAAGGCTTTGACGGAGTGTTCATTGCGGCCGACGGGCATGAATGTTCATACAGCCCCCAATGTGCCGACTATACCAACCGCATCATCACCGAAGCACAGGAAATGATGAAAAGCAAAAGCATCAGTCCCAAGCGTATCCGTATGGCTGCTATCTGTTCGGTGTGTGCTGAACCTTTTGCCAGCCACATGGAAAACTTCTCCAGAATTCTTAATGAATTGGGAAGCGTTGCCGATGAATCAGCCAACAAAATAAATTAATTATATTATGCAGGAAGAATCAAAAATATTCGACACCCTGGTCATCGGCGGCGGCATTGCCGGTCAGGAGACCGCGCTCAGTCTGGCCGAAATGGATTATCAGGTGTTGCTTGTCGAAAAAGACCTTTCTATAGGCGGCAAAATGATACAACTAAGCAAGGTGTTCCCTACGCTCGACTGCGCTGCCTGTATCACGACACCAAAAATGTCGGAAACAGCCAGGCATCATAACATATCGCTCAAGCTCAACACAGTAATTGATGATATCCGGAAAAATGGTGATGGCGCTTTTGAGGTTACTATCACTGAAAAACCCAGATATGTTGACCCTTCGCTGTGCACGGGCTGTCAGGAATGTGAATTTGTTTGCCCGCAGGTAATAAATGACCACTATAATTATAACATGGTAGGACGCAAAGCTATTTACATCCCTTTTAATCTGGCCAACCCCAAAATTGCTGCCATAGATATAGATAACTGTATCCATTGCATGCGCTGTGTGAAAGCCTGTGCGCCCAAAGCTATTAACTTTAAGGAAGAAGAACGTAAGACCACCGTCAAGGTAAAGTCGGTGGTGGTATGTACCGGTTTCCGCCTGTTCCCGGGAGCAGGTAAGCCCGATTACGGCTTTGGCCAATACCCCAATATTGTAGATTCGCTGCAGATGGACCGCCTGATTGCTCCCACAAGACCTTATAACAGTGTGGTGAGACCGGGCGATGGCAAAGCCCCCGAAAATATCGCTTATGTACTGTGTGCCGGCTCACGCGATTCGGGCATAGAAAACAAGGAATGTTCTGTCGGATGTTATAACAACCCAATATGTTCGCAGATTTGCTGCATGTATTCCATCAAACAGGCACAGTTGCTCATGGGCGCCTTGCCCATGGCGGATATCACCATTTACTATATTGATATCAGGGCCTTTGGAAAAGGCTACGAAGAATTTTTCCAGCAGTCCAAAGGCATGGGCGTGAATTTTGTCAAGGGGAAGGTTGCTAAAATAAAAGAGAACAGCAACGGAAGCGGCGACCTTGTGTTGCAATACGAAGATATACATAGCGGAGTGTACAAAGAAGCCAAACATGATATGGTGATATTGTCTGTTGGTGTTCTCCCTGAAAACAATGTTACCGGCATGTTCAGCAACGAAAAGCTGGAACTTGACGATTTTAAATTTGTGAAACAAAAAGATCCTTTTCTGAATCCTGCCCTCACCAGTATTGCAGGAGTGTTTGTGGCCGGCATGGCATCGGGGCCAAAAGATATCCCCGACTCGATATTATCTGCCGGATGTGCTGCTACAGAAGTCGCTACTTATTTGAAAACCGTTTAATACTGAAAAATGAATAAAAGAATAGGAGTATATATCTGCCATTGTGGAGGCAACATCTCTGATTATGTGGATGTGACCCAGGCGCAACATTTGATGCAAGATGAAGACGGGGTGTTGATCGCCAAACATGTGATGTTTGCCTGTTCGGATGCCACTCAGACTGAGATGGTAAATGATATAAAGGACAATCAACTGGACGCTATCGTGGTGGCCTCCTGCTCACCGAAACTGCACACGCATACCTTCCGTGGAGTGGCTGACCGCGCCGGCCTGAACAAGTATAATTATATACAGGTAAATATTCGCGAACAGTGTTCCTGGCCGCATTCCGACAAACCACTTGATGCCACGCACAAAGCCATAGGCCTGATACGGGCGGGCATAAAAAAAGCGGCACTGTCCGAATCCCTCGAAAGTATGGAGATAGAAGCCCAGGATGCTATGATGGTTATAGGAGCCGGTGTGTCGGGGATGAAAGCTGCCCTGGAACTGGCCAACAACGGCCATCAGGTGTATCTGATCGAAAAAGAAAAAAAGGTGGGAGGGAAACTCGTGGAAAACGGCTCGCTGTTTATGACGGGCGAACAAGGACCCCAACTGGTTGAACGCCTTTTGGCTGAAATAAAAAATAATACAAAAATCACCCTCTTTACCGAATCAGAAGTAGAAAAAGTTAATGGCAGTATTGGAAATTTCAATATTGATGTTAATGTGAGCATGGGTGGCGTAAAAATCGAAAAAATGTCGCTGGCAGTGGGCTCTGTGCTGGTTGCAACAGGATATGATTATTACCAGCCCAAAGAAAACGAATTTGCCTATGGCTCCTCGCCGCGTGTCATTACCCTTCCTGAACTGAAGAAACGTATGGAAGAAAACAAGGGTGTGATTCTCCACAACAACAAACCGGTAAAATCGCTGGCTTTTGTTTACTGTGTTGGTAACCGACAGCGCAAGGGCGAAAATAAATATTGCTCCCGTATATGTTGCACCACTGCCATACATACAGGGTTGTTGCTCAAAGAAAAAAATAAAGGGCTGAAAATCATTCACTTGTATCGTGATATTCGCACCTATGGTAAGCAAGAACTTCTTTATGAACAATCTTCAAAGCAGGGCGATATCTACATGAAGTTTGACGAAAAAGAACCGCCCGTGGTGGAGGTGCAGGGTGATGTGCTACAAGTAAAAATCAAGGATTATCTTACTCAGAAGAAAGAAATTGAATTTAATCCCGATCTGGTGGTACTTGTCACAGGCGCCGTAGCAAGAGCCGACAGCAGCGACATTGCCGCCAAATTCAAGATTCCGGTGGGTGGTGATAAGTTTTTCAACGAGATACATCCCAAACTCAAACCTGTTGAAACAGTTATTAACGGCGTGTTGATAGGCGGCGCATGTCAAGGGCC
>DAONFU010000221.1:0-3172 GCA_035403765.1 Bacteroidales bacterium | reverse complement strand
TGCATTTCAGTGCTTAGCAATTTGCAGGATGTAATATAAAAGGTGTTCATCCCCAGCAACGAAACCATCAATATTAATATTAATGTAAGCGCCAGCGCTGCATCCCAATGGTTTTTCGGCTTCATCTCGATACCTTCAAAGCGTTTTACTTTAAGGAACAACCTTCGTACAAGGAATATCACTATTGAAATGATGATGAGCAGGGCAAAAATATCGCCAGAGGCTGTAATGATCTTATAAAATACGCCTAAAAAGGAAAGTACTTTTTCTGTCCCGAATACGCCATCGATCACCATTTCGATGCTTCCGATAAGGATCACACAAAAACCCCAGAAGACCAGCGCATGAAAAAAACCGATGACAGGGCGCCGGAATATTTTTGACTGAAAAAAAGCCACCTTAAGCGTGACCTTAAGCCGCCTTCCCCAGTTTTTCTCAGGAAAAGGTTTCGTAAACGTGAAGAACTTGTATATGCGGCTTATCGTGTAAAAAAATACAACAAGCGTTATCACTAACGCAATAATGAACACTATTTGTTTTACCATTATTAAAAATTTTACGAAAATTATTTGCTTACAAAAAATTCTTTGGAAAAATAGATCTTTCGAACTTCGTAAGCGCTCTCCTTATCTTTTAATTTTATCTCTTGCACCATCCCCCTAATCACATTTTTCCCTTTTTTATAATTTTTTGTTTTGTATAATGCGCTGTAGTTGTTGCTTTTAATTGTATCGCAGGACGAATTGGCAGCAAGCTGGAAGTTTTCGTTAAAAGGGCCTACAATCAGCAACATATATTGTTTAAAAAAGGATGCCTCTAAAACAACCGAAAGCTGAAATTCATCGCCATTTTTTATGGTATCTTTTCCTGCTTTCACATTCAGGTAGCTGCTGTTCATCTTATCAGGCAGGCCATTTCGGTCATATTCTATCCACTGATTGAGATAGCTTTTGCCCTGCATCAGAAGATATTCTCTCCTGCCTGTGAGTTCTCCGTTTCTGTCGAAAACATAAAACCAGCCCGAACGTTCCCCATCTATATAATTGCCGAAGTTGTTGAGCAAGCCATTTTTATGAAAAACCAGCCCTGTACCTTGGTTTTTCCCCTCTTTGATAAAAGTAAGGTTATCGGGCTGCTGATTATCATGAAAATTAAGGAAAAGCCCTTCGGCTTTTTCGCCGGCATATTGCTGAATATACTCAAGATTGCCTCCGGCATTATATTTTATATGTATCTCATTAGCGTTACCACCGGGTTTTATAACATATTCGCCTTTTTCATTCGGGCCTTGCGAACATGCCACCATGAGCATGGGCAGCATTATAACCACAAGAATCTTTCTCATTTTTTATTTTTTTTGATGATGTAAAATTACAACTTTTCAGTTATAAGCATGGTTTTTGAAAATCCTCATAAAAATTATGGACAGGCTAAACCTGAAAAAACAGTCAGGAAAAACATTATGAACAGTGGTCTTACAAGTGCATATATTTAGAAAAAACAAGGCGTTTTATTTTATTTTGTAAAGAAAGATTTTTCAACAATAAAATTTATAATTTTGTAGTCAAAAAAGAACCTAAATCTCAAAAAAACATACATTTATGGCAAAAAGAACTATCGTAGCAATGCCCGGTGACGGCATTGGAGCAACCGTACTGAAAGAAGCTATCAGAGTCCTCGATGCAGCAGGCTTTGAAGCTGAATACGTTAATGGCGACATCGGCTGGGAATTCTGGTGTAAAGAAGGAAACCCGCTGCCCGACCGTACCATCAAACTCCTCGAAGAACACAAAATCGGACTTTTCGGCGCCATCACTTCCAAACCGAAAGATAAAGCTGCCGCCGAACTGGCTCCCGAACTGCAGGACAAAGGCCTGGTATATTACAGCCCGATCGTTACCATGCGTCAGAAATTCGGCCTCGACATCTGTATGCGCCCCTGCCAGACATTAAAAGGGAACCCGCTGAACTTCGTACGCCGCAATGCAAGTGGTGGCGTGGATGAGCCTGTTGTGGACACCATGATCTTCCGCCAGAATACCGAAGGCCTTTACGGTGGTGTAGAGTGGACCAATCCTCCTGACAATGTGTATAATGCGCTGATGTCACATCCGCGTTTCAAACCGAATTTTGAATGGTGTCCGCGCGAAGAGTTGGCTGTGTCAACCCGTATTACAACAAAAAAATTCTGTACCCGTATTATTAAAGCGGCTTTTGAATACGCAAAAAAACGAGGCTTCGACAAAGTCACCTTATGCGAAAAACCGAATGTGATCCGCGAAACTTCAGGCATGATGCTGAAGATAGCTCAGCAAATGAGCAAAAACGAATACCCGGATATCCGGGTAGAAGATGTAAATATAGACGCTATGATGATGTGGCTGACCAAAAACCCTGAAAACTACCACGTGATCGTTTCCGAAAATATGTTCGGCGACATCGTGTCGGATGCCTTTGCAGGACTGATTGGCGGTCTGGGCTTTGCCACCTCAGCACAGTTCAATCCCGATTCAGGCGTTGCAGTTTTTGAACCCACCCACGGTTCAGCACCTAAATATGCCGATTACGAAGTTTCCATAGTAAATCCTATCGCAATGGTACTTTCGGCCGTGATGATGCTAGAACACCTCAACGAAATGGAGATTGCCGAACGCATCCGAAAAGCCGTCGGCGAAGTGGTGGCCGAAGGAAAAATCAGAGCCTACGACATGCTTAAGATGAAAGGCACTCCGGAAGTAATAACCCAGGGCGCTGCTTCGACCACACAAATGGCCGACGCCATCATTGCGAAGTTATAATCATTTTTATTTTCATTAAACCAAAATGGCTGCTCTTTACAGAACAGCCATTTTGCTAAAAAAAACATTAATTTAAACTTTTAATCATGATAAAACCAGAATTCATCGAAAAAGCAAAACAATTATGGCCGGAGCTGGATTGGATACAAAACGCCGATCTCCGCGAAAAAACAACCCACACCTGGGCCCTCGCACTTCAAAAAAGCGTGCTCACCGTTGACGATTTGAACACGATACCGTTTACCTTGCTCGCAGGACCCGATCTGAGAGTGACCTTTATGGGGCATAAACGTGCTGTCGTTCACATTGCCAAAGACTGTGGCGAACAGATGAACAAATTTTTCAAAGAAGATCTTCCCGTAAACATGGATGTA
>DAONFU010000220.1:0-3177 GCA_035403765.1 Bacteroidales bacterium | reverse complement strand
CTAGGCAAAGACAAAAAAGGCATGCACTAAACCGTACAATCCCCGTAGGCACGTAATATTATTAATATCCCGTCAGGGATAAAATATCGGTAAAAAAAGTATGCAAAAATCTCCGTAAGTGCCGTAGGTACGAAATATATTTTTAATACTCGACAGGTTTAAAGACATACCTTTCATCATATTCGACTTCAAAAGCATCTAAAAACTCTTTGTACTCCTCCAAAAAGGTCATTTTTTTATGATGCTCTTCCTGGCTTTCTATATACTGAATTACTTGTGGCAATAGAGACTTACTGTATGAAAATGCTCCATAACCCTCCTGCCAGGAGAATCTGCCCATGACAAATTTTTCGCCATTTATCCATTTTGATGAATCACCCTTGATATCCTGAAGCAAATCCGATAAAGATTGTGTTGGTCTCATCCCAAATAAAATATGGATATGGTCTGGCATACCATTAATTACAAGCAATTTATGCCCATGATTGCGAATGATGCCCGTAATGTATTTGAAAAGTTCATCTTTCCAGTAATTTTTTATGATGCATTCGCGATTTTGTACTGCAAATACAGCATGAATGTGAATCTGGGTGTAGGTGTTTGCCATAATAATTGTATTTATGCAAGATACAATCCGATATGATAATCCAAAATGAAATATATCGTAAAAATAAAAAAATCTTTCACGATAAAAAAAATCTTTAAAAAAGAAAGAAACCGATATATTGTCCCTATGGGACAAGGGTTACTTTTTGGTGTTCTCTTTCTACCGATATTTTGTCCCTACAGGACAAACCAAAATTACATCACTCAAGGGATATACTTTGTATTCTGTCCCCGTTGGTGACTAATATCAGTAAAAAACAGAAACAGTTCACTAGTAAGTCCCGTTAAGACTATATGTTTTTTTATCAGACAACAGCGGTTTTAATTATAAAACATAAGTCAAACCGCCTCTGATAGAGGGGTTTTGCTGAGGCGAATTAGCACCGATGTCAATATCCAGAAAAGGATCGTAAAGCAACATGGTTTTAACCCAGAGGTTCCCGCTTATTTTATGCTCGTAACCTATACCAATGGGGCAACCCATAACCCAAACACCTTTTTTGTATATATCGCCCAGGCTGTTTTGTAAATACCCTGAATTGGTAACATGAAACTCCGCATGGCCAAAAATTCCTTTCCAAATTGAATATTCGGCGAAAATAGCCCCTCCGTATGAAAACTGTCCGGCCATACCTGCGGTAGAAGTTGCCTGATATTGTATAATCGGCGATACGCCCACACTGAAATTTTTATAACGGTAACCCGCAATCGGGGCAATATTCAGGTTTAATCCTCCTAAAATACCAATATTCATATCGCCGCCGGTAAAAAACTGGGCTTGTGAACGGCTACTAAAACAGGAAACACAGAAAAAAAATGCGACAACGGCAATTATCAGTTTTCTCGGTTTGGTTTTCATAGAAATAAATTTTTGTGATAAGCAGGCAAAAATAATGCCTTTTTTATGAAAATGGTTTTTTACGGGTTTAATAATTTTTAGCTATTTCATCAAACTACTGGAAAACCTAAAGAAATCAGAAAATAATAATCAAGAGATTATTTTAGGACACTATGATCTTGACGATTTGTCTCGCCTTGCCCGTGTACATACTCACAAAATAAACTCCGGATTTCAGTCGGTTCAATACCGGTAACGCCAGGCTATAATTCCCTGCCGGCTGATTTTTATCAAGTATAACTTCGATGAGCTTTCCGGACACATCATACATGGTAATGGTAACATCGGCAAGTTCGCTGAGGGAATAGCTGAGTTTGCTGCTGGCATTGACCGGATTTGGCGATACGCTGAAAAGTTTGTTTGTTTCAGTTTCGGAAACGCTGCTATTTGATGGCATCCAATGCAGGGACATACCGGAATAATTGCCAGAATTTGCAGGTGTGAGGGTAACTTCGGCCGGTCCTTTGGTGAATTCCACATAAATAGCCGTTCCGTTGGTATTGGAGGCGGTCATCTGCATCCAGACATAGTAGGTGCCATCGGGGACTACAGTGCCGCTGACATTGGTGGCATTCCAGGTAAATGTCAGTGTTTCGGAAGATATGTTACGAGTGGCGCCTGTTGTGGCATCAACCACGTTTCTGGCGGATGCGGAAACCCATTTATTAAGATATGCCGAGTAGTTGGGATTAGTAAGTCTTGTATAGGCGATTTTAGTTTTGATAAAATCGGTGGGAGTATTGGTGACACTGCTGTTTTGTATCCACATAGCCACCAAATGTTTAGGACTGTATTGACCGCTCGGCGCCGCTGTAGTTACCGTAAAAGTCAAGGTGCCGGCAGTTTGAGCCATAGTCAGAAAGGGGAACAATAAAAACAGGAAAAGGCCAAAGGCCAATTTGTAAAATTTTGATTTCATATTTGCTTATTTTTTTAATGAACGTACATAATTAACCACATTCCAGCGATCGGTCTCATCGGGAATCTTTTTCTCGAAGTTTGGGGCCTCATCCCGTCCGATAATGGCTTTATAATAAATTTCCCCATCCAGGGCAGCCTGCACCCCTGAAGAGGAAAGGTCGGTCATGCGGGTCTTAAGAGTTTTTGCTTTTACACCGTCGCCCTTGCCTGTGGAGCCATGACATGATTTGCAATGTAAATCATACAGGCGTTTACCGGCTGTAATACTTGTTGAAGATGATTTGACAGGGTTTTTCAATGTTTTGTACTTTGCAGGAATGGACCATGGCTTCTGCTGAAAAGATGCTGAGATCAGGATCACCGCTATAGCCAGAGCTACCAGGTTAAACAAAATAAATTTAACTTTCATAATAGTTGTTTTAAAGAAGTTTTTTGAATTAAGATATTTTTTTAATAATCCGGTATTTTTATACAAAAATAGTACTAAATCTGTTTTTTGTTTAAAATAAGATAAAAAAATTGGCATGGATAGGTTTTGGTGTTCATTTTTTTCGTCCTGAGTTTTCGGAAAATGGTATCAGCCACCGGAAAACAACAAAAAGCACCCCGATCAGCAGCAGGGCCGTTGCTGACAATAAGATGATGCTCAATTCGGGATTTTTTCTCAACGCCTTCACCATATTATTATCACTCATAATGCTTTTCAGAAAGCCGCTTTTCCGTTTGCCTGACACGGGTCTGTTTTTATAAAG
>DAONFU010000219.1:0-3191 GCA_035403765.1 Bacteroidales bacterium | reverse complement strand
GAATATTGCGACAGAATTTCGATAATGGTGGACGGAAGGATTGCGGCATTGGATACACCAAAAAAACTGAAAGAACAATTTGAAGCCGAGACAATGAATGAGGTGTTTATCAGGTTGGCAAGAACAGGAGTAAATGAAACTTAAAAATGGAAAAAATGGAATTTTGAATTAATAACAATGCAACTTAGTGAATCTTAGTGCCCTTAGTGCCTTAGTGGTTTATTTTCACGCAAAGACGCAAAGACGCAAAGTAATATATGAAAAACATGCTAACAATTGTTTGCTAAAAAACGAAAATCCATCCCCTCTAACATGAAACACTTCTTCGGCTTTGTCAGAAAAGAATTCCACCATATCTTCCGCGACCGGCGGACACTGATAATTTTGTTCGGCATACCCGTAGCTCAGATGCTGCTTTTTGGATATATTATCACCACGGAAGTAAAGGATGCCCGCATCGCCATTCTCGACCATTCGAAAGATGAGACCACCCGCAAGATCATCAACAAACTCGCCTCATCAGGATATTTTATTATTGCCAAATACCTCAGCCATGAACAAGAGATAGAAGCATGTTTCAGGCAGGGAACAGTTAAAGAGGTGGTGGTTTTTGAACCGGATTTTGCACAAAAATTACAAAATGAAAAGACGGCCTCCGTACACCTGATAGCCGACGCCTCCGACGCAAATTCAGCCAACCTTATTGTAAACTACACAGGAGCTGTCATCAACGATTTCATTGCAAAGGAAAACACCTCCTCGGCAATACCCCTTCAGATTATCAGCGAGCCCCGTATGCTATACAATCCGGAGCTCAAAGGCGTTTATATGTTTGTTCCCGGCACTATGGCCATGATACTCGTGCTGATATGCGCCCTGCTGACTTCGGTAAGCATTGTGCGCGAAAAAGAACTCGGAACGATGCAGGTGCTTCTTGTCTCTCCGCTCAAGCCCTTGCAGATAGTTTTAGGTAAGGTTACACCCTACATTTTTCTTTCTTTTGTCAATGTCATCACCATATTATTACTGAGCAATTTTGTGTTCGGCCTGCCGGTCAGGGGAAGCATCACATTACTTCTGGCGGAGAGCTTTCTCTTTATATCGCTGGCATTGTCTCTCGGCATCCTGATTTCCTCCTCCACAAACAGCCAGCAGATGGCCATGGTGGCCTCCATGCTGGGGCTCATGCTGCCCTCCATATTGCTTTCGGGATTTATCTTCCCTATCGACAATATGCCCGGATGGATTCAATGGATATGTTATATAAATCCAACGACATATTTTATCATCATCTTAAAAAATATTATGCTTAAAGGGCTGGGATTTATGAGCGTCTGGAAAGAAACGGCTATCCTGGCAGGAATGACATTGTTTTTACTGGGGGTCAGCATCAAAAAATTTAAAGTCCGGCTTGGCTGAAATTAGCAATATAACGATGAGAACCATATTTTTCATACTGCAAAAAGAATTCATACAAATCCGGCGAAACCGAATGATGCTGCCCGTGATTTTTATCATTCCGCTGGTGCAACTGCTCATTCTGGTCAACGCTGCCAATATGGAAATGAAACATATAAAAATCTGCATTGTGGACAAGGACCTGAGCAGCTCTTCGAGGTTTATCACAGGAAAATTCAGCAATTCAAAATTTTTTGCCGTACAGGGCTATACCTTCAGCATGGGGGATGCCCAACAACAGATAGAAAACGGCCGTGCCGACATGGTGCTTCACATTCCGCCAGGATTTGAGCGGAATCTGGTACGCGAAAATAAGGCGAAGACCCAACTGTTGTTCAATGCCATCAACGGCACGGTGGCGGGGATAAGCAATGCGTATGCCACCCAGATCATTGCGGGTGCAAACCGCGAGATCATCATGGAATGGTATGGAAATCCGAAAACCCAGGGCGGGGTAGCGGCAATCAACATCATTCCGTCTTTCTGGTACAATCCCGACATGAATTATAAAATATTTATGGTGCCGGCCATTCTTGTGCTGCTGGTTACGCTCATCGGGATGATGCTGGCCACGTTGAACATTGTCAGAGAAAAAGAAATGGGAAATATTGAACAGATCAATGTTACCCCGATACGGAAAATTCACTTTGTCACAGGCAAGCTGCTTCCTTTCTGGATTATTGCCCTGGTGATGCTCGCCATTGGTTTGCTTATCGGGAAACTTATATATAATATCCCTATGCTTGGAAGCCTGCCGCTCCTGTTTGTTGTGGCGGGCATATACCTGCTGGCCATGCTGGGTTTCGGACTAATGATCTCAAACGGCGCCGCCACGCAGCAGCAGGCCATGTTCGTCATGTTCTTCTTTATACTTATTTTTATCATGATGAGCGGCATCTTCACCCCTACCGACAGCATGCCGCACTGGGCACAGACCATCAATTACCTCAATCCTGTATCCTATTTCATGCGGATCATCAGGATGATACTGCTCAAAGGCTCCGGGTTTATGGATATTCTGAGAGATTTTATCATACTTCTGTGTTATGGCATTGCCGTGATAACGCTCGCCGTATTCCGCTACCGTAAGGTTTCCTGAAAATGCGCATGACATCTCTGAAAACGGGGCGTCGTTAAAAAAATATAAAAAAAATGTTGCTATAATGTAAAGATGTTGTACCTTTGCACTCACAAACTACGGGATGGAGTCCACCAGTTGGCGGATAGCTCGTCGGGCGAATAAATGAAATAAGTTCTTTAAAATATATTGCGGGATGGAGTCCGCCAGCCGGCGGATAGCTCGTCGGGCAAGTAAATGAAATAAGTTCTTTAAAATATATTGCGGGATGGAGCAGTGGTAGCTCGTCGGGCTCATAACCCGAAGGTCAGAGGTTCGAGTCCTCTTCCCGCTACTCATTAAAGCGATGCAAGCATGTATCGCTTTTTTTATTATGGAAAGGTTTTACACTTACATTGTAACCTTCCCGACGTGAAGTCGGTACGCTTTGAAAATGTTCAAACCATGTTTATACTACGAATAAAAAAGGATTTCAGAAAACTCTGAAACCCTTATCAATACTGGTGGGACGTACTGGATTCGAACCAGTGACCTCATGCGTGTGAAGCATGCGCTCTGAACCAACTGAGCTAACGTCCCTCGAAAAAAAAAGAAGTCGGCGACTTCTTTGTGGGAGTTACTGGATTCGAACCAGTGACCCCCTGCTTGTAAGGCA
>DAONFU010000218.1:0-3238 GCA_035403765.1 Bacteroidales bacterium | reverse complement strand
ATATGACACGTACCATAATTGAAGAACGTCAGGTAAATTTCCGCGAAGTAGATGTGTTTTCCAGGCTGATGATGGACCGGATTATTTTTCTTGGCACTCCCATAGATGACTATGTGGCCAATATAATACAGGCTCAGCTTTTGTTTTTGGAATCGGCTGATGCTAAAAAAGACATACAGATTTATATCAATTCTCCGGGGGGCTCTGTTTATGCAGGACTTGGTATTTACGACACCATGCAATATATTTCATCCGAAGTAGCTACCATTTGCACAGGGATGGCCGCCTCCATGTCGGCGGTGTTGCTTTGTGCAGGCGCCAACGGAAAACGTACCGGACTCAAACATTCGCGCATACTTATCCACCAGCCTATGGGTGGTGCCGAAGGACAAGCCTCGGATATAGAAATCACAGCCCGCGAGATTCAAAAATTGAAAAAAGAACTCTACGAAATTATAGCCACACATTCGGGACAGACATTTCAGAAAATTTGGAAGGATGCCGACCGCGACTACTGGATGACTGCCGAAGAAGCCTTGAAATACGGTATGATAGACGAGGTACTCAGCAGTAAAAACAAAAACGGTAAATAATGCCACGGGAAACAGAAAAATGTTCTTTTTGCGGTAAAAAAAGGTCGGAAGTCAATCTGCTCATTGCCGGACTGGAAGGCCATATTTGCGATGCTTGTGTGCAGCAGGCGGATCTCATCCTTAAAGAAGAGTTTATGGTGCGCAAAAAAACCGGCGCAGCCCATAAATTCGAGCTGCCTAAACCGGCTGAGATAAAACACCATCTCGACCAGTATGTCATCGGGCAGGACCAGGCCAAAAGGGTACTGTCGGTTGCTGTGTATAATCATTATAAAAGAATCAGCCAGTTTAGCCACAAAAAATCTGCCGATGACGTGGAGATTGAAAAATCCAACATTATTCTGGTGGGCGAAACCGGCACGGGTAAAACCCTGCTGGCCCGAACCATTGCCAAAATGTTGCATGTGCCATTCTGTATTGCCGATGCTACGGTACTTACCGAAGCCGGCTATGTGGGCGAAGACGTGGAAAGCATTCTTACGCGCCTGTTGCAGGTAGCCGACTATAATGTGGAAGAAGCCGAAAAAGGCATTATTTTTATCGACGAGATAGATAAGATAGCACGCAAAAGCGACAATCCTTCCATCACGCGCGATGTGTCGGGCGAAGGGGTGCAGCAGGCCATGCTGAAACTGCTCGAAGGCGCCGTGGTAAATGTGGCTCCCCAGGGTGGTCGCAAACACCCGGAACAAAAAATGATTCAGGTCAATACAGAAAATATACTGTTTATCTGTGGCGGCGCTTTTAACGGGATAGAAAATAAAATTGGATCGCGGCTCATGACCAGCATGATAGGCTATGCCAGTGGGACGAAACGAAAAAATATCGACAAGGATAACATGATGCAGTACGTGGCTCCTCAGGATTTGAAAAGTTTCGGACTTATCCCCGAACTGGTAGGACGCCTGCCCATCATCAGCCATCTGAATCCATTAACCAGGGAAACCCTGAAACGCATACTCACCGAACCTAAAAATGCACTGACCAAACAATATATCAAGTTGTTCGAGATGGATAAAGTCAAACTCACCTTTGAGGATGCCGCTCTGGACCTTATTGTCGATAAAGCTGTGGAATATAAACTTGGCGCCAGAGGCCTGCGGTCTATTTTTGAAATTATCATGACCGATGCCATGTACGAAATGCCTTCGAGTAACGATACCAGTGATTTGCATGTTACCCGTGCCTTTGCCGAAGAAAAATTAAACAGAATCGACCGCGCCATGCTTATGGTCGCATAACTTCACGCTCCCCTTATGAAAATTCCAGTAACGGCAGGAAAAAACATTATTCTATTTTTTGCTGTGTTTATGTTATTGGTATCGTGCAGCAAAACACGCAAAGAATATTATCAGGATGGTATCCTGAAATCGGAGCTTACCTACAAAAACAAAAAATTGCATGGGCTGCAGACCTGGTATTTTTCAAATGCCAGTAAGCAAATGGAATGTACTTACGTGGACGGGATGATTGAAGGAAAACTAACGCGATGGAATTTTAAAGGTAAAGTGGAACGTGAAGAGTTTTATACCCACAACCTTCGCAATGGCAAGAGTATCGCGTTTTTTGAGAACGGCCTGCCCTTTACAGAAGAAAATTATGTGAACGATACCTTACACGGCGTCTATCGCGAGTATCATCCCAATGGAACAGTAAAAGTAAGTGGAAATTTTGTGAAAGGCCTGTACCAGGGAAAGTGGGAATATTTTGATGATAAAGAATTGAAAGTCGGCGAGGGTATTTTTGATAAAGGCGCCGGAATGTTGTATGGTTATTATTGGAACGGCAAACCGAAAAGGGAAGTTTCGTATAAAAACAATCAAAAAGAAGGCAGAGAAATATGGTATCGCGAAGACGGCACTGTGGAAAGGGAAGTGGCTTATAGCCAGGGAAAAGTGATAACAAAATAAGGAATGTGTAGCAAGACAAGAACTGGAAATATATCCGTTACAAAAACTTTTTTCAGAAGAACATCATAGCAGAAGATACTTAAAGGATAAAAATATATACACCGAAGCTCAATGATTACAGAAAATGAAATAACCCGAAAGACTGTTCGGCGTGTTGCCGAAAAGATGATACTGGCTGCCCGCACGGCTCCCAAGGCACGCGGCACCGATAATTTGATACTGGCTATCGCCGAAAAGGAGGATATTCAGGAAATAGCCGAAAAAATGAAAGAGATTGGCCAGCGGATCAATGCAGCTTTTTTTCTGCGTGATGCGGAAAATATCATGCAGGCTTCCTGCATGCTTCTGGCGGCTGCAAAAATTAATACCATGGGCCTGCCTTATTGCGGTTTGTGCGGCTTTACCGATTGTGACGAAAAAAAGAAACATCCGCAGACACCCTGCGTGTTCAATACCGGCGATCTGGGCATAGCCATCGGCTCGGCGGTGAGTGTGGCCGCCAACCATCGTGTGGATAACCGTGTGATGTACACCGTGGGTATGGCTGTAAAAGAGCTTGGACTGCTTGGTGGCGAAGCAGCGGTTATCTATGGTATTCCCCTCTCGGCTACCTCTAAAAACCCTTTCTTTGATAGAAAGCAGGTCTAAAAAAACTCAACTATGTTCAAAGAATTTTTCATAGTCTTTGAATGAAGCGGGGTTTAGCAAAATTGAAAATTGTAATATTTTGCAGAT
>DAONFU010000217.1:0-3256 GCA_035403765.1 Bacteroidales bacterium | reverse complement strand
ATCGAGAACAACTCGCCTGTGCAACTGCTGGAAAGATTAAAATACAACGATAAGCTGCATATGCCTAATCTTGCTACCAGTTTGTGCGGTTGGTCTTCGGTGCTTACCCTGCTGTATATAACCGAAACCCTGAACGACATTAAAATCAGCACACTGCAGTATAAAAATTCCGGCGACACCCCGGTGTATGGTGATAGCCTGAGGGTGGTAGGCTATACAGCCATGGCGGTGAGCGGCAAAATAACAAATAAAATGAACGGAGAATTTTCGCTGAGCAGCGAGGACAAAGAAGATCTTATGGGAATAGCCCGCAATACCCTTACGGAGTATATCAAAAATGGCAAAATCCCGGCGGTTGATAGTTCGGGTTTTTCAGGCACCATTAAACAAAACTGCGGTGCATTTGTTACGCTGCACAAGCAAGGCCGGCTGAGGGGGTGTATAGGAAGGTTTGAAGCAGATAAACCTTTGTATCTCGTTGTGCAGGATATGACCATTGCCGCGGCCACCGAAGATTACCGCTTTAGCCGTGTGGTCAGCGATGAACTGAGCACTATCGACATGGAGATTTCTGTATTATCACCACTTAAGCTTATTAAATCCATCGATGAATTTGAACTTGGCAAACACGGTATCTATATAAAAAAAGGCAGCCGTGGCGGCACTTTTCTGCCGCAGGTGGCCACTGAAACCGGATGGACCAAAGAGGAATTTCTGGGACATTGTGCCCAGGACAAAGCTGGCATCGGGTGGACCGGATGGAAAGATGCAGACATTTATATTTATACAGCTATCGTTTTCGGTGAAAAAGACATAAAATAAAGTATGGTTTTACCTCTCCAGCCTGTATAGTTGATTTTCTAATGAACATGCCTCACTGGCTGAAAATGGCTGGTGAGAAAAAGACTCTAAAATAAAAATATGAATCACAACAACAATGATATGACCGACAACGAACTTAAAGAGCTGCTTGACGAAAAATTCGAAGAATACAATACTCAGGCTTTTATCGACAATGACCCTATATGCGTTCCGCACCTTTTTACAAAAAAAGAAGACATTGAGATTGCAGGGTTCTTCGCTGCAATGCTTGCCTGGGGCCAACGACCACAGATCATACGCAGTGCTACAAAACTGATGCAGATGATGGATAACGAGCCTTATAATTTTATTACTGCCGCCACAAGGAATGACCTGGATCAGTTTGGAAAATTTGTTCACCGAACGTTCGATGGAGAGGATTGCAGATTCTTTATCAGGTCGCTGAGAAATATTTACCTTAAACACCATGGGCTGGAACAGGTTTTTACTGCTGCATATAAGCAACACCACGACATCGGCCCCGCAATAACTGCATTCCGAAAGGCATTTTATGCGATAACTCATTTTCCACGAAGCGAAAAACATGTTTCCAGCCCGGTAAAAAACTCAGCCTGCAAGCGCATCAACCTGTTCCTGAGGTGGATGGTCCGCAACGACGGCAGAGGTGTTGATTTCGGCCTTTGGAAAGAAATCCCCGCCTCAAAGCTTTATTGCCCGCTCGATGTCCATACCGGAAATACATCACGCGAACTGGGCCTGTTAAAAATTAAGCTGAATAACTGGAAGGCGGTTGAAGAGCTGACCGGCACACTCAGAAAATTTGATCCAAACGACCCGGTAAAATATGATTTTTCTTTATTTGGGTTGGGAATCAATAATAAAATCAGTAAATTTGATGTTTGATTGTAATAAACAAAAATTATGAAGCTCAAATTCAATAAATGCTTGTTTTCGTTGATCGCCATCATCTTTGGTTTTTCCGGAACAGTGGCCGCGCAGTATGGCGTGCCGGAAAATCATTATATGGTAAAAGGCAAGGTGATATCTGAAAAATGTCAGGGCGCTATCCCGAAAATAAAAATAACCCTCAGGGCTACGGATAATGATGGCGTGGACCACGATATGCCTGCCATTACCGACGAAAGCGGAAATTATAGTATTGATAATTGGTATGTTAAAACATACTCGGAATACATCCTTATAGCTGAAGATTTGGATGGCGCTGAAAACAATGGGGATTTTGAACCTTCAAGGCAACAAATCATTCTTGGTATCGAAGATTTTAAGAATGCCACATTGGAAAACTGGGATCGGTATTATGAAAGCAAAAAATCATACAATTTTGCGCTGAAAATGAGAACAGATGAACCTTGCAAATAAGCGTTAAATTAATTATTCTTGGCCGGCGTTCTTTGTTTTTTTACATCTTATCAATTCATTAATACCAATGGATGCAAAAATAAATAACTATGAAAAACAAAAAGATATTTTTTCTTAAAGCCCATGCCTGCTTGTTAAAAAACTTTATCCGCTTGCTCAGCCTGGCTGGTTTTGGTTTTTTGATTTCCTGCGAAAAAAATCCAGGTCCTGTAGCTATGTATGGAATAATAAGCAATGAGTTTGAGTTTAGGGGCAAGGTAACCGATGCCCTCACCCAACAGGCAATTCCGGGTATCACAATAAAAATAACCCCGGGCGCTAACGATACTACGGTGGCACAAAGTAGCCCTTCGGGCACCTATTGCGCCTTCCGTTACGAAGCTTATGAAAACCAGGATTTCAAACTTATTTTTACCGATACCGACAGCACCTTAAACGGAAAATACCAGCAGAAAACGCTTGATGTTACAATAAATTTCAGGGATTATAACAACCTGGAACACGAAGAAAATGTGGAGCTAACCCCGATACCATAACCATGAAGATAAGAAGAACCATTTTAAAATGCAGGTCGAAATTCTATTATTATACCCTGCTGATGATAGGCGCTACCAGTATTCTATTCTTTTCCCGCTGCAATTCCGGTCCTTCGGAAGAAGAAAAGGCCGCAAGGATTAACGATTCTTTACAGAGAGTTAAGGCACTGCAGGATTCTATTGCAACAACAGATTCTATCAACAAAGCGCAACTCCAACAGGCACGTCTTGATTCCATTGCCAAAGCAGATTCTATCGCCAAAGCTAAAAAACCTAAAAAACCTAAAAACCCATATCAGCCCACCACACCTATGACAAAATATGGCATTCCGATGAATCCGAAACCCATTGCTGAATATGGCGTTCCACACATAAATGAATGAGTAAATGAAGGTAATTCATCATCATTGTCATTTTAGGAGACCGTTATTAACTCTCGGAAAAATAATACTACTTATCAGTGGAATTATGCTGCTTGGGTTTTCATCATGCCGCACCCGTCCCGTTGTAAAATATGG
>DAONFU010000216.1:0-3266 GCA_035403765.1 Bacteroidales bacterium | reverse complement strand
CCTGCGGCAGGCAGGCGTCAGGGACGATATGTCTTTTTAATCGGACAATAATGATATTTTTTAGGTCATAATTATCCTGTTCAGACAATCCAATGAATTGGGATAAAAACAATCACAGGAATAACCGGCTGTTGTTAGGATATTCCTATGATTGTTATACCAGGAGAGCAATCAAACCTGTGGTTTTTCCTCCGTATTTTCTGGTGTTGAAGCGTTTGAGGCTGGTGGTGTTTCCTGATTTTTTCCGGCGTCAGCGGGTTCATCTTTTTTTATCTTCAGGTCTTCGGCTGCACCACCGATTTTGTCCATGCCTTTATTCCAGAGGTCTGTGGCTTTATCTTTTGTCTTATCCCAAACTTCCTCAGCCTTGTCGCCGGTCTTTTCGAAAGTATCGCCAGTTTTATCTTTGGTTTTGTCCCAAACATCTTCGGCTTTATCTTCTACTTTTTCCCAGACATCTTCAGCTTTGTCGCCAATTTTTTCTGCCGCATCTTCAACCTTTTCCCAGGCATCTTCAGCCTTGTCTTTTAGTTTTCCCCAAAAACTTTCTTCTTTTTTGGGTTCTTCCTTAGGTTCTTCGCTGGTTTTGTTTGTTTCGTCTGTTACCATAATGTTATTTGTTTTTAGTGTAAATATAACAAAAATAATTGTACAATAGTACAATTGTTGAAATATTTTTCAGTTCAACACTGAAACGCTGATACACCAAAGAGGCAATAGCGAGTCAAGGCGGTCAGTTTGTGAGTGAAATAATTATCTGTGAGGCTATCGTTATCAAAAATACCTGTACTTTTGACCATCACAAATACCAATTATGAAAAAGACTACTACCCTGTTGCTGATAATTGTTGCTATCTGCCTTGCAGGAACCTGGGCAAAAGCTCAAAACTCCGGAAAAATAAAATATGTATTTTTGTTTATTGGCGACGGCATGGGCACCAATCAGGTTTTCCTCACCGAAAAATATAACGAGCTTACCAAATCAGAACCGCTTGTTTTTATGAATGGTCAATGGTCGTTTGGCCTCGTAAAGACCGATTGTGCCGACAGCAACAAAGTTACTGATTCGGGCGCCGGTGGCACAGCCCTGGCTTGTGGTGAACGGACTAATTACGGCATGATTGGAGAATATCAGGGAAAGCCCCTGGAAAGTATTGCAGAATATTTGCACAACAAAAAAAATTATAAGGTGGGTATTATCACATCCGTGCCACTGAATCATGCCACGCCGGCCTGTTATTACGGACATGAGCCCACACGCCGAAACTATGACAACATCATCCACGGATTAATTGAGAGTGGGTTTGAGTTTTTTGCTGGTGGTGGCTTCCAGTTTGGCAATGCAGATACAACAAAAAATATTTACAGAGATTTCGATGCCGTGGTGCATAACATGACAGAGAATAATTATCAGTTGGTTTACGAAGAAGCCAGCTTCAAAGCTGAAAATGCTTCATCATATCATCATGTTGTAATTATTGACACAGCAATCCGCAACCGGCAATCAGCACTGAAAAATGTGTATGGTGAAGAGAGAAACTCCCTGCCATTTGCTCTGGATTTCCCGGAATATAAAATGCAACTGGCCAAATACACCGAAAAGGCACAACATTTTTTGTTCAACGATAAGGGATTTTTTATCATGGTGGAAGGCGGCAAAATCGACTGGGCATGCCACGACAACGATGCTCTTGCGGCCATACACGAGGTAAATGCCTTTAACGAAGCCATTAAAAAAGCATATGAATTTTACCTGAAGCATCCGAAAAACACCCTGATACTTGTTACTGCCGATCACGAAACCGGAGGCATGTCGCTGGGCAGCGGACAAGATGAATACGGTGCTGTGAAATCGAATAAATACGCTTTATACATCCGCAAACTGCTGCAACAAAAGAAATCGTACATCTTTACTGACAAAGAAAGTCTTAAGAAGATACAGGAAGATGCCCAGATAGGCTGGACTACTGATGAGCATACCGCTGCGCCGGTGGGTATTTGGGCGATTGGAAGAGGCAGCGAACATTTTTCGGGGATTATGAAAAACTCAGACCTGAAAGCAAAAATTTTGTTTCTGGCTAAGTAACATCAAACCACCAGCACCCTCAATGCAGCAGGCACTAAGGTAACCTTTACCGGAGTGTATCCGACAAACTCACCGTCTATTTCGAATGGCGTTTTTCCCGACTTTGACTCGAGTATTATTTCACGGGCTGTATGATAATGTATTTCAGGGTGCGTTATTTTTTTGCATTTTCTCGCCGTTGCCAGTTGTTTCAGATAATCCACGATGGAGATATCTCCAAGAATGGTAACAGAAGCCACTCCATCATCCAGCGACGCGTCAGGAGCAATACCCAGGCCATTGCCAAAATACTTCCCGTTGCTGATTACAAAGTCCATCACATTTCCATCGTAGGTAAAGGTGTCGGCTTTAACCCTGACAGGTTTCTTCCGAAATGTGAAGAATGTCCCGAGGATAGCCCGCTGGTAGTTAAACAAGGCATTCATTCGTTTGGAATAGGCGCTTTGTTTTTGTACCACCACGGCACCCATGCCCACATCGGCCACATTAATCATGAAGCGGCTTTCCATTCCTCCGGCAATGGATTCGTAAGTAGCTGCACATACATCAATAAGCTGATTTTTGTCGGTTTCAATAGTTTTTTTCAGGCCGGGCGCATCTTCGGGAACCGAAACTGTTTTTGCGAAGTCGTTGCCTGAACCTTTAGGAAGAACGCCTAAACGAATTTTCCCCCATTGTTCATCATTCAGATGTTTTTTTGCCTTAAGCATACCATTGGCTACCTCATGCAGGCAACCATCGCCGCCAACACATATCAAATGGGTAAAACCCAGCATAAGAGCCTCTTCAGCCAGTTGAATGGCATGTTGAGCATGGGCTGTGAAAAAACTTTCCAGCCGGTGGCCCGATCCGAATTGTTTTTCAAAAGTTTGAAATATTTCCTGTTTATCTTTTTTTCTTCCGTCAATAATAAAAGCGATTGCTGCCATAATATATTTTTTAAAAAATAAAATTCGGGTGATATTCCTGCCAGTGGGCATAATATTTCTCCACCTGGCTCTCAACCCATTCATTGTTTATGTTTAGTTCTTCTGCCATAATTTTCGCCACCCTGCCGACACCGTTTTATCATAATGTTGCATTGCATAAGTAACGAAATACCTCCGTTTGATTATGTCGGCATGCTCCAGGGCCAAACAATTTGTTTCAAAATTATTATAAAAATCAGAATTGCTAAGCA
>DAONFU010000215.1:0-3285 GCA_035403765.1 Bacteroidales bacterium | reverse complement strand
GGGTTCTTCTTTTTAAGGTTCTGGTTTTTGAGAACCTTCGTGTTGGATGTGGCATGGTATTAATTTTTAAATGTTATTTTCTTTAACTCATCCCAGCGGGGGTCGCTATTTTTTTCTTGTTGGTTAAGTTCTTCTAGTTTTTTAATTATGTCAGGATTACAGTTGCTTTTACCGTTTTCGTCTTCCGGATGCACCCTGCGTTGGGGGAGCAACAAAATAATGGTTTCGTAAAAGAACTGGCTTAAGTCCACCTGGTTTTCCTGTGGTGGCAACACAATGATGTCTTCAGCAGGTTCGGTATTTTCCATACCAAATTTCACTATCAGCCGTTCGTCGCCTGCCACTGGCTGGTCATATTCTTCCAGGCAACGGTCGCATTCGCAGACAACGGTTCCGCTGAAGTTGATTTTCAGCTCCAGCATATCGGGCTGTTTATTCATGTCGAGCAGCACAAGGATATTGCATTGTTGAATATCTTCGTAGCCGCACTCGTGGAAGAAGCGGCCATCCACGGTAAATTCATAATGATGCATACCATCACTCAATCCTGCAAACTCCAATATGTAACGGTCCTGATAACTCACTATCTTTTAAAATAAAAGTTTGCAAAGTTATTAAAATTTTCTTTTGCAAAAACAAATTCGACAAAAAAGGCCGTTAAATCAACAGTTTACCGTTATTTGAATGCTTTTTCGGGGAGGCCGTCACCGTTTACATTCAGGCGGCTGAAATATTCCGGCACTTTTTTTCCGGTAAGGGCATCCACATAAAGTTTTGCCAGGTATTGTCCCAGCATAAAGCCTTGTCCCCGCAACCCGAGGAAAAGTCCGTGTTCGGTATCAATTATCATGCGTGGTTCCACATAATATCCGGCCCACACAGCCTGAAAACCAACAGAAGAAAGTTGAGGTATCCAGTCGATAAATATTTCGGTAGCTATTTCAAGAAAATCCTGTGAGTTTATTTTCAGGTTTTTGTCAGCTTGTTGCGGATCTACGGCCGGAGAGGCGCACCCAATAATCTGTCCTGTTTCAGCCAGCTGCTGTCCGTACACGGCAACAAAACCCTTGTAGCGGCGACGGTCGATAAGCATGTCCAGCGGATTGCCCTGTAAGCCCATCATCGGAAGCCTTCTGGTGATAAAAGCCTGATGTTTAACGGGATATAAGCCGGTTTCTATGCCCAGCATCTTGGCAAATTTCTCGCCTTCGAATCCCAAAGCGTTGATAAACACTTCTGTATGGTATTCCACATATTTTTGCGCGTGGTTGCGGACAAGAATTTTATAGGTGTTTCCTTCTTTTCTGAGGCTGATCATTTTACAGTCTTCAAGTACGCTTCCTCCATTATTGATACCTATGCGCCGTATCAGGTCTATGACGCGTCCGGGGGTGGCCTGCCAACAGTTTTCCGAAACCTGGGCGGCAAGATACTTGTTCAGGTTGGGATTGAGAAAGGGTGAGATGACTTTGGAGAAATCTTTTGGCTCTACCATTTGTGCGTCGGACCACGACAGAGAGTCCACCAGGGCTTTATACATGGTTTCGTCGTGGGCAAAAGTTACATAGCGCGTCTGGTGGTAGTCAATATTTTTAAGTTTTTGTAGCTCTTTGAATATTTCGAGGTTATGTACGGCAAGGTCGGCCATTTCGGGCAAGCTGAAGCCGGGCCGCCCGCCGGCGATGTTGCGCCAGGAAGCTCCCCGTCCGAAATTAGCCAATACCGGTTTCATGCCGGCCTCGGCCAGATAGCGGAACAAGGCGCTGCCTCCGATACCTCCGCCGGCGACAAAAGAAGCCACCTTGACAATTTCAGGGGCAAGGCCCTGGTTGCTAACATGAACTTTTTCAGGAACTGATTTAGGATATAGCTCTCCGAAGTTAATCTGGTTCGACAAGGGCCCGCGCGGCGTAGCTTCGCCAACAAGGGAGATGTCATAAGTTTTTAGTTGTTGTTTCAACCGGCGGATACATCGTTTGCCGCGGCAAGCCCCCATACCCAGGCGCGTGGTGTGCTTAATTTCGTCCACCGAAATAAATCTGCGGTCGCCGATTACATTGAGAATCTCGGAGAGAGTAACATCATCGCAATGACAAATATATTTTTCTATTTCCTGGGCTTTTTCGGCTTTTTCAAAGGTTATTTTTTTCGGATAGTTTTCTTTTACAATAAATCCGCGGACAGCAATAAGTTCTTCACCATGGAGTGTCAGCGATTTTGCCCTGACCACATTTGTTTTATTGGGTTTTTTCAATACTTTTTCTATAACACCTTCTCCCAGTTTTTCGCCGTTGTTGTCAACCAAAAAAACTTCGGCGCCTTCGTTCACGAGGTATTCTACAGGCAGAAACAGCCAGTCTTTTTTGATGTTGTATCCAAAAATGGCTAATCCCGGGCACTGGTAAACACATTCCATACATCCGGTGCATTTGTCGAAATCAATTTGCGGCACGGTGCTGGTGGATGTTTTGGTAATGGCTCCGTGCGGGCAGGCGAATTCGCAGGGGTTACATGCAAAGCCGTAAAGACAGTCGATTTGCACAAAAGGACGTGCGTCTATGCGCTGGCTGGTTGGCTTGTAAGGCTCCTGAATAATTCTTATGGGATGTTGCTGCGAATCGATATATTCTTTGGATGTGGCAAGAAATTCGTCGTAATTGAAGCGTTCTTCCATTTCGTTGAGGATTTCGAAGGCCACCTGTTTGCCTCTTACGACGGCGCTGGTGCCTTCACCAATACGTATGGCGTCTCCGGCCCCGAAACAATTTCGTCCAAAAATCTCATTTCCTTTTATTAATAATTGGTCGTCGGGGACCAGGCCGGTACAGATATTAATGGCATCGATTCCGTAAATGGTTTTTTCAGTTCCCGGGATGGGGTTGAAATTTTCGCATTCGGCGACCACGGCGCCCACAATGCCATCGTGGTTTTCGTTGGGCAAAGCCTTGATAAGGATGTGCGAGAGCATGACGGGGATCCCCAGCCTTCGTACCCGGTTGGCCTGTACGGGGAAACCTCCTTCGCGGGGCATGGCTTCGATGATGGCCTTAACATGTGCGCCGGCCTGCATCAATTGATAAGAGGTAAGGTAACCTATGTTTCCGGCCCCTACGGTCAATACATTTTTGCCGAGCAGGGTAAACTCGTTGTTCATCATTTTTTGGACAACGGCAGCAGTATATACACCTGGCAGGTCGTCGTTTTCAAAAGCCGGCATAAAAGGTACGGCGCCTGTGGCTACCACCATATATTCGGCATCAACAAAAAAGATGTCGCCGGTTTTCA
>DAONFU010000214.1:2079-3309 GCA_035403765.1 Bacteroidales bacterium | reverse complement strand
TAAAAAAAATTTTAAAGGTTGAAAGTTGCTAATTGTTCTTCGGTAAACTTACCGTTTATCCATGTATCATCCAACACAGCACCATACTTCTGATAAAAGTTTATTGCAGGCGTATTCCACTCCAGCACCTGCCACTGCATCCGCTTTGCCCCCGTTTCTTTTGCCTTTTTGATTACCGCTTCAAATAAAAGTTTGCCGGCTTTGTTTCCCCTGAACTGCTGTTTTACGATAATATCTTCGAGGTAGAGGCATTTACCTTTCCATGTGGAATAGCTGAAATAATAAAACGCCATCCCCAGCACCTGGTCTTCGGTACAGGCAAGTATCACCTCAAAGACCGGATTGGGGCCGAAGCCGTCCCTTTCAAGGTCGGCAGCGGTAACAGTCACTTCTTTAGGTGCCCGTTCGTAAATGGCCAATTCCCTTATGAGTTCAATTATTGTGGGTATGTCGTCACGTTGTGCGTTACGTAAAGATATGTTCATTTCTGATAGATTTATTTAATATTTCAAATTAAGACGACCTATATGTTTTAATTTTTAACAATCCTATATGTTTTAATTTTTAACAATGTAACTGTGTTACTTTTCATTTTTATATGCAATGTAACTTAACTAGGTTGAAAATATTTTTCAATTATTATTTAACAATTAGCTGTCATTTTATCAAATAAACATAAAATGAAAAACTCAAATTATCCAAATCATTTCAAATAATAGTTTAAAGTCCGATCTGATCAGCTACTTCTTTCATGGCATTAACAGATAATTCAGCAAACTCTGCTATCGACAAACCAATCAGTTCACATTCCAAAATGTTTTCACGCTTTACAGATGCGGCAAAGGCTTTTTCTTTCATGCGTTTTACCACCGATTTTGATTTGACGGCAAAAAGTTTTTTTTCGGGATATACCAGAGTTGTTGCAGTAATTAACCCGGTGATGGTTTCTCCGGCTGCCAGCGCATGATGTAACAAAGAAGACCGCGGAAAACTGGCCGATTCCTCGTTATGAAGGCTTACGGCATCAATAATGTCTTCGTCAACTCCCGCCTTTCTCAGGATTTCAATGGCGACCTGTCCGTGGGTTTTCGCATCGGCATTAGTTACTTCAACATCAATATCGTGCAACAAGCCAGCCATGCCCCACTTTTCCTCATCCTTTCCGAGTCTGCGCGCCAGGGCTTTCATCACGGCCTCCGAAGCCAGGCAATGGTTGATCATGTTCTCTTT
>DAONFU010000214.1:0-1979 GCA_035403765.1 Bacteroidales bacterium | reverse complement strand
CTCTCCTCTCCTATCCATGAAAATCCAAACTGTGCAGCATATAAATCAGGTGTTCCAACATGGTCGTTATTTCAGTCATGTATTCTTCCACGGCTTTTACGCTTCCGGGCAGGGTAAATACCAGTGTTTCGCCAATAACTCCGGCAACAGAGCGGCTCACAAGCGCATTCGGCTTTTGCATCCCGTATTTCATTCGTATCATGTCCATAATGCCGGGAATTTCTTTTTCCAGCATGGGTTTTACAACGTCGGGGGTAAAATCTTTTGGACCAATACCCGTACCACCTGTAGTAATGATAATATCGTATTTATTCACCGAATCTTTCAGCAGTTGTGTGAGTTGTTCAACGCTATCAGGAATGAGGGTTTTTTGAATTTCGCACTGACGTTTTTTGGAAATAAAAAATTGTTCAATTAGTTCCGATATGCGTTTTCCGCTCCTGTCTTCATATACGCCTTTACTGGCCCGGTCGCTGAGGGTGATAATGTGTACCCTGAAGATTTTCGGGGCATATTCCCCTGCATCACCGGCTTGTATACTGCCGCCATGCAATACACGGCAAAAGATGCCTTCTTTGGGCATCACACATTCGCCCACCTCGTTGAATATCGCACAAGTACTCCCATGACATTTTTTTCCTATCTGGGTTACTTCTAACTCCACATCGTTGATCTTAAACCGGTCGAGAGGTGCGGTATCTATCAGGTTCATCCCTGAAATAGTCAGGTTTTCGGCAAACTCGCCAAAGTTAATCTTCCGTTTGGCTTTTTGCTCTGACTTGGCAATGCTTTCGGCGGATAACAAACTCACCTGCCTGTGCCAGTCGCCGGAATGGGCATCACCCCCAACTCCAAGTTTATCGACGAGTATCTCGTCAACCGGGTGTTTTATGGTACCGGTCTTTTCAGAAATATTTACTGATTCAATTTTAATTTTCATAAGTATTTTAATATTCTTTAATTATATAAGTAGCCATATAATCGTGGGGCGGCAGTCCCTTATGGCCTTTGCGAATTTTACCCAGCCTTACAACCACGATATTCTTGTCGGGTATAACAATAATATACTGGCCTAAGATTCCCCTTGCATAAAAATAGTTGACAGTATCCACGTCGGACAACCACCACGAATAGCCGTAATAATCCTCCTTGTTGCCGAACTCATCAACCAGATCAGCCGGTTCTACTGATTTTTTCACATATTCTTCAGAAACTATTCTCTGATTGTTAAATACGCCATGATGAAGATAAAGCAAACCTATTCTTGAAAAATCGCGGGCATTGGAGTTGAAGCAACAATACGCTTTTTCCAGTCCATCCTTTTTGTCCAGGCACCAAAGCGCATCATTCTCAGCTCCTAAAGGTTTCCATAATTTTTCCGAAGCATATTCACTCAGCGTTGTGCCGGTTACCTTTTCGATGATATAGGCCAGCACAAGTTGATTCGAACTTTGATAATTGAATTCCTGTCCCGGAGTATCGGTAACTTTCAGGTTCAGTAACATTTTTTCCAGGTTCCTTCCGTAATAGGCCTTCGTTGTCTTTGAAAACAAGCCATTATAACTTTCGTCCCAGTTAAAAGAAGCGCTCATCGTCAGCAAATGTTTTATGGTAAGCTCAGCGTTTAGCCCTTGCTTGTATTCAGGGATAAAATCCGAGACTTTCTGGTCAACACTCCTGATATTTCCCTCATCAATAGCAATCCCAACAAGTATGCTGACAATGCTTTTAGCCGCCGAAAAAGAATTGGAAAGCGAATTGGCATCATAACCATCCCAGTATTCTTCATAGTACACCGAATCATTTTTCAGCACCAGAAAAGCTATGGTTTGTGTTTCGGCAAGATATTTTTTGAATTCCGATGAAAGTTTTGTTTTATTATACAGAGAAGCCTCCGGAATGGGAACATACGTTCCTGCCTTGATGGTTCTATTGTGAAAAATAGTATAATCGTCAATGCCAACATACCGGTAAATCAA
>DAONFU010000213.1:0-3326 GCA_035403765.1 Bacteroidales bacterium | reverse complement strand
TCGAAACCCAGGCCGGTGATGTTTCGGCATACATTCCCACCAATGTGATTTCTATTACCGACGGACAAATATTTTTGGAAACCACCTTGTTTAACTCAGGGATACGACCGGCTATCAACGTGGGCATTTCGGTGTCACGCGTGGGCGGCAGCGCTCAAATAAAACCCATGAAAAAAATTGCCGGAACCCTGAAACTCGACCAGGCCCAGTATCGCGAACTGGAATCGTTTCTGAAATTCGGGTCCGACCTTGATGCTGCCACCAAAGCCGTATTGGACAAAGGTGCCAGAAACGTGGAAATCCTAAAACAACCACAATACACTCCTATGAAAGTGGAACATCAGATAGCCATCATTTTCTGCGGAACCAAAGGCTTTTTGCAAAAAATTCCCGTGAAAAGCATCATTGATTTTCAGGAGGAATTTCTACATCATCTCGACCTCTATCACAAAGAACTGCTCGAAAATCTCAGCAAAGGAACACTTACCGACGAAATGATGACCGAAATGGAAAAAGCCGCAAAGGATATCATTCCAAAATATGAGGCTTGATTTTTTTTAGACTGTTATAGCAAAAATTCATGTCAGGATTAAAAGAAGTACGAATACGAATAGCATCTGTTAATAACACCAAGCAGATAACCAGCGCCATGAAAATGGTGTCGGCGGCCAAACTGAGAAGGGCGCAGGGCGCTATCCTTAAGTTGCGCCCCTATGCCAACAAACTTAGCGGGCTGCTTTCTGATCTTAGCGTAAGTGCCGGGTTGCCCGAAGATATTGCCTACTTTAAAAAAAGAAAAGTACAAAAAGTATTGCTGGTGGTTATTAACTCCAACAGGGGACTCTGCGGCGCTTTTAACAGTAATGTAATCAAAGCGGCGGTGTCAAGAATTAATGGCGAGTATATCGAACGGAACAATACTGGGAATCTGCATATTTTGACGGCAGGAAAAACGGCCAGCGATTTTTTTACTAAACGGGGTTTTAATGTAATAGCTAATTACGACAGTATTTATGACAACCTTACCTATGAAAAAAGCGGCGAACTGGCCGAAAAATTGATGGAATTGTATGCCAATAGCACCTACGACAGGATAGAACTGGTGTACAATCAATTCAAAAATGCTGTGTCGCAGATACTGACCATCGAACAGTTTTTGCCGGTTGAAAAACTCGGACAAAACGGACAAAGCTCCTTAAATAAAACAGATTACATATTTGAACCGGAAAAAAGTATTATCCTGAAAGAATTGGTGCCCAAATCATTGAAAATTCAAATTTATAAGGCACTTCTCGATTCATGGGCGTCAGAACAGGGCGCCCGTATGTCGGCCATGCAAAAAGCCACCGACAATGCCGAAGAACTGATAAAATCGCTGAAACTTTCTTACAACAAAGCCCGCCAAGCCGCCATCACCAAAGAAATTATCGAGATTGTCAGCGGCGTAAATGCATTGAAGGGTTGAAATAAATATTTTAATACCCAATTATGTAAAATAAATTATGTAAATTTGTACAATTAAAATAGATAAATCAAAAAGGAGGACATCATGTTATCAAAAAAAATGGAAAAAGCGCTGAATGATCAGATCAATGCTGAATTTTTTTCGGCTTTCTTATATTTATCCATGTCGGCATATTTTACCAGGAAAAACCTTCCGGGTTTTGCGAACTGGTTAAAGATTCAGTATCAGGAAGAATCGGCTCATGCCATGCTTTTTTTCAATTATCTGAATGAGCGCGGAGGTAAAGCGGAATTAAAGGCAATTGAAAAACCTGACCTTGAGTGGAAAGATTCTATTAAGGTTTTTGAAGAAGTTTTAAAACACGAACAGAAAGTAACGGCACTGATCAACAACCTTGTGAATATTGCCATACAGGAGAAAGATCATGCAACCAATAATAAACTCCAGTGGTTTGTGGCCGAACAGGTGGAGGAAGAAGCTAATGCATCAGAAATTCTTGAGCAATTAAAAATTGTTGAAGGTAAAGGGCAGGGTTTATTGTTACTCGACCGTGAATTGAAAACAAGGGTTTTTGTTGACCCGACCATACAAGCACAATAAAAGAATTGTTTTTTTTGCTACAGGCTGCCTTTATAAAAAAAATGGCAGCCTTTGTGTTTTAATCTGTTTGTGTAAAAAAATACTTTCCACTTCTTCGAGGATCAGGAAATGGCAGTGTAAAAGGTTAATACACAGTTTATGACAATAAAATTATAAGTTTGTCTGGTTTACTTGAAAAAAATTCCTAATTTTGCGGCCATAAAAAAACAGTTATGGCACAAGGAATATCCATATTTTCAGGAAGGGCAACGCGTTATCTTTCAGAAAAGATAGCCTTAAGCTACGGAAAAAAACTCGGTGATGTTTCTTATGCCAGCTTCAGCGATGGAGAATTTCGTCCTTCTTTCGACGAAACCATTCGTGGAGATGATGTTTTTATTATTCAATCCACTTTTCCTCCTGCCGAAAACCTGCTCGAATTGTTCATGATGATTGATGCCGCCAAAAGGGCATCAGCCCGTAACATTATCGCCGTCATTCCTTATTTCGGATTTGCACGCCAGGACAGAAAAGACCAGCCGCGGGTTCCTATCACTTCCAAACTGATTGCCAACCTGCTCACAGCGGCAGGAATCAGCCGGCTCATCACCATGGACCTGCATGCAGATCAGTTGCAGGGATATTTTGATATTCCCGTGGACCATCTTTATGCTTCAACCATTTTTGTCCCCTATCTTCAAGGCCTCAACCTGAACAACCTGGCGATGTCGTCTCCCGATACTGGTGGAACACGCCGGGCCGGAGTGTACGCGAAATACCTTGACGCCGACCTGGTGATTTGTTTCAAACAGCGGCCCAAACCCAATCAGGTAGGCAATATGGTCGTCATCGGCGATGTGAGGGACAAAAATGTTATCCTGGTTGATGATATTATCGATACCGCCGGCACTATCACCAAGGCTGCCAACCTGATCAAAGAACAGGGAGCCGCCAGTGTAAGGGCTATGTGCACACATCCGGTGTTATCGGCCAATGCCTGCGAAAAAATTGAAAAATCCGCCATAACAGAACTCATTGTAACCGATACCATACCCCTGAATGAAGAATGTAAAAAACTCGGCAAAATAAAAGTGCTATCTACTGCCAAATTATTTGCTGATGTAATCAATAGCGTGGTAAATTGCGAATCCATCAGCTCACACTTTAAGTTTACCTCCTTGCAGTAATAGTTAATAGTTAATAGTTAATAGTCAATAGTCAATAGTCAATAGTTAATAGTTAATAGTTAATAGTCAATAGTCAATAGTCAATAGTTAATAGT
>DAONFU010000212.1:0-3334 GCA_035403765.1 Bacteroidales bacterium | reverse complement strand
CAAGACACCAATCAATTAAAAGTGATTTTTGCATTCACAATTTCCGGATAATTGCCAATACGCACCGGAGGGCCCCAGGTGCCCACACCGCATGATACATAAAAGTGGGTATCGCCGATTTTTCTGTAGCCCCAGTCGGGGTGGTATATGGCGCGGGTAATCAGGTTGAGAGGAAAAAGCTGTCCGTTATGCGTATGCCCCGAAAATTGAATATCCACGCCGTTTTCGGCCGATGTCTCCAGAAAAAAAGGCTGATGGTCCATAAGAATTACCGGGTATTTTTTATCAAGCGGCGCCAAAAGTGATTCCAGGGATTTACGGGCTCTTCCGTTGAAGCGCGACGCGTCTTTGTCGTTACGACCTGCTAACCAAAAGGAGTTATCAATGAATATGGCGGTATCGCGCAAAAAATGCACCTGGTGTTTTTCAAGGTAGGCCACCGTGGCATCGGCGCCGCCGATAAACTCATGATTGCCGGGCACGGCATATACCCCGTATTTGGATTTTATCTTTTCAAACTCTGCACCCAGGTTTTGGTTTATTACGTGCCTTACATTTTCGTCCACCACATCGCCGGCCAGCAGCACTATGTCGGGAGAAAGATCATTGATTTTGCTGATAATAGCGCCGAGTTTTTTTTGCCCGATGATAGTGCCCAGGTGGATGTCGGAAAGCATAACAATACTTAGGTTTTTCAGATTGCCGGCCTGCTTGTTCACCCGCATGGTCATCGTGGTGGTCCTTACCAGGCGGGCATTTATATAACCATAGCTTATCAACAACAACACGGCGCTCACGGCGAACACCATGGTAACAAATTTTGTTTTGGCGTAATTGGCCAGGAGAATAGCCGGAAAAAAATGCAGCCAATGGTCAAGCATTCGCAACATGTCAAACAACAGGATAATCAGAAAAAAATACAACATCGCGGCAAACCATAAAGAGCCAATACGGTTGAAAACATTGGCAACGGTAAACCCAATATGCTTTTCAAGGATACGTGCCAGAATATACGACAGAAACAAGAAAATAAATACTGCGGTAAAATAAGGCCTGACACACGGAAACAGTGATAAAGACTGCCATCCCCTGATAAAAATGTAAAAGTTTACAAGGAAATGTACTATAAAAACAATAGTTAAAAATATCCACATAGTGCGATTTTTCATGTTTAAGGCAGGTGAAACAGGCTGTTTTGTTTATTCTGTTTTTTCCACATAAATACTCACTCCCGCCATTTTTCCACCTACCGGCGGATTGAGTTTGGTAACTTTTACACCGATGCGGCTTATGGTCAAAAAACGGTTCTTTACCGCCGAGGCAATACGGGAGGCCACATGTTCCAGCAGTTTGGATTTTTTTTCCATTTCTTTTTTTGTCAGCGCATAAACTTCCTGATAGTTGATGGTTTTCGAGAGCATATCGGTAGCTTCGGCTGCTGAAGTATCGGCCTCGATGCTTATCGTAACCAGAAATTTTCCGCCGATAATCTGTTCTTCGGCCATACATCCGTGAAAAGCATAAAACTCCATGTCGTCAAGAATTATCCGTCCCATATTTTTTTGTTTGATGCGCCAAAATTAGCCAAAAAACAGTGTAAATGTGTATTTTTGTCACTCTTTTTAACACCGCATTTATGGAAAATAATGATACACCAAAAAATCCAAGGCCATCTTCCGAAGGAAAATCACTGAATTTTATCGAACAAATCATTGAAGAAGATATTGCCAAAGGAAAAAACGAAAGCCGCGTACATACCCGTTTTCCGCCGGAACCCAACGGGTATCTGCATATCGGCCATGCCAAATCCATCTGTTTGAATTTTGGTCTCGCCAAAAAATATAATGGAAAATGCAACCTGCGTTTCGACGACACCAACCCCACCAAAGAAGACACCGAATATGTTGATTCCATCAAGGAAGATGTCCGGTGGCTCGGATTTGAATGGGCCGGAGAGTATTATGCTTCCGATTATTTTGAAACCCTGTACGAGTATGCTGTAAAACTCATCCGCAAAGGAAAGGCCTATGTCTGCGACATGACACAGGAAGAAATTGGCGCCAGCCGTGGCACCATCACCAAACCGGGACTGGAGAGTCCGTTCCGCAACCGTTCTGTGGAAGAAAACATAGAATTGTTTCAACGTATGCGCCAGGGCGACTTTGCCGACGGCGAAAAAGTACTCCGGGCAAAAATAGATATGGCCTCGCCCAATATGCTGATGCGCGACCCTATATTGTACCGCATCCTGCATGCCGAACACCACCGCACCGGCAACAAATGGTGTATTTATCCCATGTATGATTTTGCCCACGGACAATGCGATTCTATCGAAGGTATCACTCATTCTGTATGCACGCTCGAATTTGAGGTGCACCGTCCGCTGTACGATTGGTTTATCAGGGAGCTGGAGATTTATGCGCCGCAGCAAATTGAATTTGCCCGCCTTAACCTGAGCTATACCGTGATGAGCAAACGCAAGCTCTTGTCGCTGGTTCAGGAGAAAATTGTCAAGGGCTGGGACGATCCCCGCATGCCTACCATCTGCGGCCTGCGGCGGCGCGGCTATACGCCGGAGGCCCTGCAAAACTTTGCCGAGGCGATAGGAGTGGCCAGGCGCGACAATGTTATCGATGTTTCCCTGCTGGAATATTGCCTGCGCGAAGACCTTAACAAAAAGGCGCAGCGGCTATTGGCGGTGGTAAATCCCGTAAAACTTATCCTGACTAATTATCCCGAAAATCAGGAAGAAGAACTGGAGGCCGTCAACAACCCTGAAAATCCCGATGCAGGGATGCGCAAAATTCCTTTCTCGCGCGAGTTGTATATCGAACAGGAAGACTTTATGGAAGTGCCGGCACCCAAATATTTCCGGCTGTTTCCCGGAAACGAGGTGCGCCTGAAATACGCCTACATCGTCCGGTGCGAGAACGTGATAAAAAACGACGACGGAACCATAAAAGAAATACATGGCACCTACGATGTAAATACCCGCAGCGGCATGCCCGACAGCAACCGCAAGGTAAAGGCCACCATACACTGGGTTTCGGCACAACATGCCGTGGCTGCCGAAGCACGCATATACGACAAGCTTTTTACCCAGTTAGAACCCGAAAATGTGCCGGAAGGGGAGGACTTTAAGTCGAATCTGAATCCCGACTCATTGAAGCTAACCCAATGTTGGGCAGAACCTTTTGTGAAAAAGGTCAAGCCGGGCGATAAGCTGCAGTTTGAACGGGTGGGGTATTTTTGTGTGGATCCGGATACTACACCCGGCCATATTGTGCTTAACAAAACCGTGGGGCTGAAAGGCGCCTGGCAAGCGCCGAAATAA
>DAONFU010000211.1:0-3358 GCA_035403765.1 Bacteroidales bacterium | reverse complement strand
CTACAAACTTCGAATTTTTTTCTTCACCTTTTACCTTTCTATTTACTATTAACATTAACCCAAACCAGCAGCCCAACCTATTAACCTAATACTAAATATTAACTTATTATTATGCCTGGGATAATAGTTTCTTTCCTTTATCTATAGCTTCTTCGATAGTTCCTACATTGTGGAAGGCGGCTTCGGGGTATTCGTCCACTTCACCGTCAAGAATCATTTTAAAACCTTTAATGGTATCTTCAATATTAACAAATTTTCCTTCCAGGCCGGTAAATTGTGTTGCCACAAAGAACGGCTGCGACAGAAAACGCTGCACACGTCGAGCGCGCTGTACAACAAGTTTATCCTCATCAGAAAGCTCGTCCATGCCAAGGATGGCGATAATGTCCTGTAGCTCGTTGTATCGTTGCAAAATTGCTTTTACCCGCTGAGCGGTATCGTAATGTTCCGCCCCGACTACATCGGGACTGAGAATACGCGAGGTGGAATCCAGGGGGTCCACCGCAGGATAGATACCAATTTCAGCGATTTTGCGGCTTAATACGGTGGTGGCGTCGAGATGCGAGAAGGTGGTTGCCGGAGCCGGGTCGGTAAGGTCGTCTGCAGGTACATAAATGGCCTGCACCGAGGTGATGGATCCGCGCTTGGTGGAGGTGATACGCTCCTGCAAAATACCCATTTCGGTAGCCAGCGTAGGCTGATAACCTACTGCCGACGGCATACGGCCCAGCAGGGCAGACACTTCGGAACCTGCCTGCGTAAAACGGAAAATGTTGTCGATAAACAGCAGGATGTCTCTTCCGCTGGTTTTTTCGTCGCCGTCGCGGAAATATTCTGCCATTGTCAGACCCGATAATGCCACGCGGGCACGTGCTCCGGGAGGTTCATTCATCTGTCCGAAAACAAGGGTGGTTTGCGAGTTGGCAAGGTCTTCCATATCAACCAGCGAAAGGTCCCAGCCGCCTTTTTCCATATCTTCTTTAAACTTGTCGCCATAGCGGATAACGCCCGACTCAATCATGTCGCGCAGCAGGTCGTTGCCTTCACGGGTGCGTTCACCCACGCCACTGAATACCGACATGCCGGAATATTTCTTGGCGATGTTGTTGATAAGCTCCATGATAATAACCGTCTTGCCAACGCCGGCACCGCCAAAAAGCCCGATTTTTCCGCCCTTGGCATAAGGAGTGATCAGGTCGATAACTTTGATGCCAGTATATAAAACTTCTTTTGAGGTTGCCAGATTTTCAAAAGTGGGAGGGTCGCGGTGAATATTATATGTTTTTTCCTTGCTGACAGGCCCGATCCCATCAATGGATTCACCGATGACGTTGAATAAACGACCACGTACATAATCGCCTACGGGCATGGTGATCTGATTTCCGGTATTGATAACTTCAATACCGCGGCGGAGGCCATCAGTGGAATCCATGGCTATACATCGTATGGTGTTTTCGCCAATGTCTTGCTGACATTCCAGTACCAGGGTTTCCCCCGAAACTTTTCTAACCTCTAACGCATCATAAATTTTGGGGAGGTCTTCCTCGTTTTCGAAAATTACATCTACCACTGCTCCGATAATCTGGTAAACTTTTCCGTTCTTTTTTTCAGCCATTATTATTCAGTTTTGTAAAAGAGTTTTTATAGGTTCAACTCAACAAAAGTACATTTTTTAAAAATAAAAAAGGATTTGGTTAAAAAAATATAATTTAATTTTGTTCAAAATATCGTTTTTTGCCCTTAAAGTGAAAATTTTTACCAATATACATGATTTTCCCCGCGGATTGGCCACGGTGGTTTCGGTGGGCACCTTCGACGGGTTACACAAGGGGCACCAGGCCATCATCAGCCGGTTGACAAGCATTGCCGCTGAACATAATCTTGCCGGCGTGGTGGTTACTTTTGACCCTCATCCGCGTTATGCTTTGCATAAAGACAACGAAAAACTTAAACTCCTTTCCACCACCGAAGAAAAGATGGAGCAACTGGCTTCCTATGGGGTGGATTATGCCTGTATCATCAACTTTACCAAAGAGTTTTCGCAGATTGCCTATGAGGATTTTATTAAATATTATCTGGTGGATGCCTTAGGCGCAAGCCAAATAGTTATTGGTTTTGACCACCGTTTTGGCGAAAACCGTTCGGGAGATCATCAGACATTGCTGTCGTTGAAAGATAAATATGGTTTTGAGGCTGTTGAAATAAAGGCCTTGTATGAAAATAATATCGAAATAAGTTCGACGAAAATCAGAAACTTTATTCAGGAAGGAAGTATAGAGCAGGCCAATGCGCTGCTGGGCTATGATTACGCACTTAGCGGCAGCGTGATATCGGGCACTCAAAAAGGCAAAGAGCTTGGATACCCCACCGTGAACCTGCAGGTGGCAGGCGCCGGCAAACTTGTTCCGGCACAAGGCGTGTATTTTGTCAGGGTGGAAATCGACGGAAAATTATACTATGGCATGTGCAACATCGGCGTAAAGCCTACTTTTGGAAAACAGGAACAGACCATTGAAACGCATATCTTTGATTTTGACCGTGATATCTACGGAAAAAAAATTAAAATCAGCTTTCATTCCTTTATCAGGCAGGAGCAGAAATTTGAAAATTTTGGTTTGTTGAAAACGCAGCTTGACCGCGACAAAGCCCTCATCCTAAAAATGATTAATGAACAGCGGCATTAAAAAATTGCTTGCCACAGCGCTGGCCATGATATTTGTTATGACAGGCAGGGTGTTATCTCTGGCGCAGGACGCCGACAGTATTGGGGATACTCATTATGAGTTCACCTCGCTGGAAGAAGCGATGAAAAGGCCGGCGGCTGTGCACCGGCTGAATCTTCAGCGACAACGGCTGGCAGAAGTTCCTGCGGAGATTTTCTCGTTTGAGCATCTGGAAGAATTAAACCTTTCACATAACCGAATCAAAGAGCTGCCCGGCCAGATCGGTGAATTGAAAAACCTTACAATTCTTAATCTTTCGCACAACAAACTGGTTGAGTTGCCATTGGAAATCGGCGATTTGCAGGAGTTAAGCATACTGAATGTCTCAAAAAACAAGCTGAACATGTTGCCGCTGACAATAGGTTATTTGGTCAAGCTTTCCAGTCTGGATGCTTCGGTGAATAAGATAGTCAAGCTGCCCTCCACTATTGGCAACCTGTATCAGCTCAAATCGTTTATTGTAAACCAGAACCTGCTTACCGACCTACCTCCTGATATAGGCCGGTTGCAACAGCTCAATTACCTTGACCTTTGGGGAAATGCCATCAGCGTGCTGCCCGAAGAGGCCGGCCGGCTTGCCAAAAATCTGAAAACGCTTGATATGCGGGCGATGGCTATTAATTTCGAAAAACAAA
>DAONFU010000210.1:0-3362 GCA_035403765.1 Bacteroidales bacterium | reverse complement strand
TTTTGGAAACCAATCCCAAACTAATGATTTCTTCCTTTGAAATATCTTCATCGTGCCCTACAGATTCCTTCGTAGTGGGGGTGATGATGGGTGTGGGAAATTTGTCATTTTCTTTCATACCCTCAGGCATGGCCACACCACACAAAGCACGTTTCCCTGCCTTGTATTCGCGCCAGGCATGACCCGACAGGTATCCGCGTATCACCATTTCCACCTTGAAAGGTACGCATTTAATGCCGGCGGTAACCATAGGGTCGGGGACGGCAATTTTCCAGTTGGGGACAATGTCGGCTGTAGCATCCAGAAAACGCGCTGCAATCTGGTTCAAAACCTGGCCTTTATAGGGAATACCTTCAGGCAACACCACGTCAAATGCGGATATGCGGTCGGTAACCACCATCAAGAGTATTTCGTCATTTATGTTGTAAACATCCCGTACCTTTCCCTCGTAAAGGCTTTTTTGTCCGGGGAAATGAAAATTTGTTTTTACAATGGCGTTACTCATATGTAATGTAGATTTTATTTTAATAATCAGAAAAATCGGCTAAAAGATTAAAATGTAGTTCAAAATTATTGGTATCAAAATTTGTGGCTATCCAAAGTTCGTCATTTTTTAATCGCAGTATTTTCCATTCAATGATATCGCGCAGAGGCGGTATTATACAGAAAATCTCCCCCGCATTCGATTCGTATGATGGCTGCTCTATCAGCCCAAAGGTAATGGCGGTTTTATTTTTGTTCAAAACCAGGTCGGATTTGGCAATAACATCACCGTTGGTATGCGAAATGCCAATAAAGTAATCCTTACTCCAATCGGAATATATATTTACAGGAAAGTCATTTAAGTTGCTGGAAAAATAGCCTGCCGAAATATCTTTTTCGTTAAAAAGTATTTGCGAAACTTCCCATTTTCCTGTCAGTCTTTTTTCCGCAGAACGAAAACTCACCGAAGGCCCGTCTTCATACTTGTTGCATGAAATCAAAATAGTACTTATAAAAACCAGTAGTGATAGATTTTTCATTCTTTTGACGAATATGCATTGATGATTTCGGTAATCAGTTTATGACGTATGATGTCGGAATTGTCAAAATTGATAATCCCGATACCCGGAATGTTGTTCAGTATTTTCAGGGCATGCACAAGTCCTGAAGCCTGGTTTTTGGGCAGGTCTATCTGGGTGACGTCACCGGTTACAATAAATCTGGCAGAACGTCCCATCCTTGTGAGAAACATCTTCATCTGGGGGATGGTGGCGTTCTGTGCTTCGTCGAGGATGACATAGGCATTATCGAGGGTGCGGCCACGCATAAAAGCCAGGGGGGCGATTTCGATGATGCGTTCTTCCAAGTACAGACTGAGTTTTTGAGTGGGTATCATATCCCACAGGGCATCGTAAAGCGGCTGGAGGTAAGGATCTAGTTTCTCCTTAAGGTCACCGGGCAAAAATCCAAGATTCTCGCCGGCTTCTACTGCAGGGCGTGTAAGGATGATGCGCTTAACTTCTTTGTTGCGAAGCGCTTTTACGGCCAGAGCCACAGCCGTATAGGTCTTGCCCGTGCCGGCAGGTCCCACGGCAAATACCAGATCGTTGGCCGCACTGCTTTCGGTAAGGCGGAGCTGATTGGGTGTGCGTGCTTTGATCAGCAGCCCTCGTTGCCCGTGTAATATAAGACCGTTTGAACTGTCACCCTCCTTATCATCCGGCACACTTTCCGGGTCAAGGTATTGCCTGATAACATCTTCCGAAATATAGCCTTTGTTGTTATAATGATTTATCAACTGTTCCAGCAGCAACTCGAAAGCTTTTATCTGGTTTTTATCCCCGATGAGCTTGATGGTGTTGTCGCGGCCAATAATTTTAAGTTTCGAAAAATGCTTTTTCAGCTGGTCGAGGTGATGATCACGAATACCAAAAAAATCTACAGGGTCAATTAAATCCAATGTTATGGTCTTCTCGCTCATCAGATGGCATTAAGTGGACAATATTTTAACAAAATTAATAATAATTGTGGTGCCGCAGTTGAAAATTTGTAATTTTGGAAGCGCATTAATGATTGAAAAATGGCAATAATTACATTAACGAGCGATTGGGGCCTTACCGACCATTACGTGGCCGCTATGAAAGGTGCCATCATGAGCCAGTCGCCCGGAACAGCCATCGTGGATATCACACACAGCATCACCAAGTATAGTCTGGCCGAAACTGCCTTTATTATCAAAAATGCTTACCGTAATTTTCCCAAAGGTACCATACACATCGTTGGTGTAAATTCTGATGAGAATAAAGGGGCTGCACACACCCTAATGTTTTTTGACGGGCATTATTTTATAGGCGCCGACAATGGGGTGTTCTCATTGCTTAGCGAAAACAAACCCGAAAAAATCATTAAGATAAATCAACTCCCCGAGCCGAAATATAAAACATTCCCGTCGCTGGATATATACGCTGTGGCGGCCTGCCATATTGCCGAAGGAAAGAATCCCGATGAACTGGGAGAGCCCGTGGCAGAACTTTATAAACTTTCGGGCTATCTGCCTCAGATCGAAACCGACTCCATAAAAGGTATTATCATTTATTTTGATTCGTATGATAATGCCATCACCAATATTTCCGATAAGGTATTTCTCGAAACGGGCAAAGGACGGCGGTTTTCGGTATTCTTCAGGACCGATGAGATAAATGAAATAAAGAAAAACTATTCCGAAGTTGGCGATGCGGAAATTGTGCTGGTATTTGGAACCACCGGCCTGTTGGAAATTGCCCTTAGTAAGGCCAGCGCCCGCAATTTGCTCGGATTGAGCATCTATGATTCGGTAAGGATCGAATTCCAGCCGTAATTTTTTTTTTCAGTTTCTTTTTTTTTAGAATACTTCTTTGCCTTATTTCTTGGGCATTGGTGTTTTTTTGCGGTCATTAATGAATAAATGGATACGGTGAAATTCCATAATAATATGAGAAATAACTTGATTTTTAAGTGAAAATTAAGTATATTTGCTTATGAAAACTTCGATAAATTATTAAATAAATAAAAGTATTTATATGAAAAATAATATGGGAATCATTGATAAGGCTATCAGATTTGTTATGGCCATTGTCATCATAATATTGTATGCTACCCAAACTATTTCTAATGATGCGTGGTGGAGTTATGTGCTGCTTTTGCTGGCAGCATTTTTTGTAGTTACCAGTTTGCTTAGTTTTTGCCCACTGTACCTTCCGTTCAACCTGGATACGCATTCGCACGATAGAAAAAAGAGGGGAGTCTAAAAACAAGCTTGAATTTTTATTTAGTTTAACTTAAAAACCCACCGTCTTTGACGGTGGTAATGTATGTTTGGCTTTGCCATTATAACAGTTCAT
>DAONFU010000209.1:1855-3378 GCA_035403765.1 Bacteroidales bacterium | reverse complement strand
ATTGCCACGCTGTCTTCGGCTCTGCGTGACATAAAAAATCATGCAAAACTTAAGTAAATTAAATCCGACATTAATGTGCCGTTAATAACAAAGAACCCGTAAATGCAAAACTTCTCAAGGCAAAAAAAAATCAGCCACAAAGCCTGCCCGATGGCTATGCCGGCTTTTCATAAATGTTACTAAGGTTTGTAAAATTTCCCAATAAATGCTGACCATTTGTATAAACTTTCCGAACTTCGCACTAAACAGACATTGAAAAATAATTGAAAAATGACAAAAGAAACGGCAGTAAAACTATTTGAAAGTAAAAGAATCCGCGCCCATTGGGATGAGAAACAGGAAAAGTGGTATTTTTCTATTGTAGATGTAATAGAGGTGCTCACCGGTAGTCCCCGTCCGCGAAAGTACTGGAATGCACTAAAAACCAAGCTGCAACAAGAGGGCAGTGAAAGTCCCATAATTTGGGACAGTTGAGAATGTCAGCGGAAGATGGCAAATTACGCCATACGGATGTAGCTGATACCCTGAGTTTAGTTTAAACAAAAAAGTATATGAAGCCCTGAAATTGGATTAAAGTAAGGTGGAAAACGATGACAAAAAGTAAAACAATACAGGTTAAAGGAACAGAAATAAGCGTTATAATACTTAACGAAACCGACTATATAAGCCTAACCGATATGATCATGGGTTTTAACGAAGGCAGTGGCCTAATCGGCAAATGGATAAGCAATAAAAACACCATCGAATACTTAGGCATTTGTGAAAAAATAAACAATCCTGATTTCAATTACCCCGAATTTGGGGTAATTGAACAGGAGGCTGGTATCAACAGATTTATTATGTCGGTAGGGCAATGGATTAACCGGACTCTGCGACCTCTACGACTGCTTTGCGAGCTTTGCGGTTATAAAAGATTTTATCATCAATTATGATATTAAGTACAGAATGGGTAAGGAGTTGGAGGATGGGGAGGATGAATAAATATTTTTGAATAACTTTGAAAACGAGATGACGAACAATAATAAAATAGAAAAATTCGAAAACCTGCTCTTTAATGAGCTATCACAGCTTATTGAGCAAAGCAAAGAACAGCTCGTATCTTATGCCAACAGTACACTTACCATTTTATTTTGGCAGGTGGGTAAACGAATTAATGAACATATTCTACAAAATAAAAGGGCTGAATACGGAAAGCAAATTGTCGTTACACTGGCACGACAATTAACAGAAAAATACGGGCACAATTTTGAAGTCAAAAATTTAAGACGTATGATGCAGTTTGCGGAACAATTTTCTGATATTAAAATTGTCGGTCCAATGGCACGTCATTTAAGTTGGTCACATTTTCTGATAATTTTACCAGTTGTGCCAAGTTTCCGAACTTCGCACCAAACATGACCAACGGCAGTGCCTTACTACAGGATACTAAACAAAATTGTGCGCCCTTGTGATGCCCTTTGTGTCCGCCGCGGCGGACTTTGTGTTAAAAAATTAAAACCACAAAGCCTTATTTGACAAGCTCA
>DAONFU010000209.1:0-1755 GCA_035403765.1 Bacteroidales bacterium | reverse complement strand
TAAACCGCATTTCCTTTGCGTTTTGCTATCCTAATTTTGTCTTATAAAAAGATAAGATTATGAAAAAAACATATCCGTGTGACCCGGAATTCTATAAAATAGCCGTTGACATATTACAAGTTTTTGACTTCTTTAATAATGAATTACCCGGAATAGTAAAAAACTCATCACCCGCCGAAGCCGCCAATTGGCATGACAGACTGATCTTTATCAGGGCAAATGTCCTTTGGTTTCTGGAACAAATGGAAAAATCAACATTCCGAAATGCAGAAATTTATGAGTTGATATCCATCTTTCAGAAAATGATCGGTGATTCCGACAAATATCTGCTCATTCTGAAAGAAAAAGGATGTAATCCTGAACTTAGGGGCAAACTATCGGTCGGTGAAATTTTAAAGACTGGCATCAGCACTGATATCGAGTTTAAAATTTCCATTGAGGACATGCATTACACTACCTTGCACTGCCGATATACCACTTCTCCAAAATACCATTCCGGCTGGTGGGTAAATATATATACGCCCTCCTACCTCGAAAACATGGTCAGCGGTGAGCGGCTGGAGATGCTGCATGTGTTCAGTATTCCCGTTGCTCCCGCCCGGCATTACCTGAAAAGTTTCGGCGATTCCTTATGTTTTAGGCTTGTGTTCCCTCAGGTTCCCAAAGACTGGCTCATCTTTAAGTTTGTCGAAGGCGGAACACCGGAAAATGGCTTATCATCCGGACCAATTACTCGTAATGAAAGCGGTGTGTATAATGTTATAGTTTCATAGGCCTTTTATGAAATTAAAATAACAAAATTTGGATATTTAGAGCCCAATAAAGAATGTTTTCTCCGGTCTTTTTTTTAAAAACATTAATTTTATACCAAACTATTTTTTATGAACCTTTTTATTGATTTTTCATTATTAACCGCCACACTGTTTAACGGTGGTCTAGATGGACTTTTTTACCATGGTCTCGAAGAGAAGTTGAAAGAAAAAAATGAAACTTATATTATTGATGAATTAGTCCGGCTAATTGACAGCTCCGGCATAAAATTCCCCTTTGATTCCCCTGTGCGTAAAGTGTTGTGGAGTATGGATAATGAACTTCTGCAATTTCCGGATGATGATCACCGTGGTCTGGAAAATAATTCTTTATATTGTGAATTAAGAGAAACTTTGCTTTCAAAGATTCTTGAATATGAAATTACCGTGGGGTGTAACAAGCATGTTTGTGATTTTCTGAAAAAACAATCAATGGATCATCAGCTATGGCTGCTTGCATTTCCTTACTCGCAAGGGGGTATAGAATATCTTGTCCGGCTGGTCCCCGAACTCAAAAATCTATCATATAAGATCATGTCCATCCAGGACGGGAACCCGCTAACTAAGGAGCAGGTTGCAGCAACTTACAAGAAGTTAATCTGCTCTTTGCCAAACCCTACTGTTTATTTAGGTTCACAATTTCATCTCCCACTTGATACTATGGAGCTTATATTAAGCTGTTTCAGTAAAACCTTTTTTATTGATGGTAATGATTTTTTGGTCAAGACCCCCGAAGGCCAACAATTTTATTATAATGATATGCTTGAAAAGTTCCTTACGGAAATCAGATTGTAATTTTGAGTTCACTCCGAAAAGCCCCATTTTTGTCCCCTGTGTTGCCACCTCAATAAAAAACCCGACTGTATTTAATTGATTTACAGCCGGGTATTGATTTTATTTGTTGTCCCGTCAGGGGTCGAACCTGAACTCTTCTGATTCAGAGTCA
>DAONFU010000208.1:0-3380 GCA_035403765.1 Bacteroidales bacterium | reverse complement strand
TCCTGCCTGCCAAGTGCTTGGCACGCAGGCAGGTCCGCCACTCGGGCAAGTGGTTTGTATGAACTCTTTTTTTAAGAGCAACAAAAGTAGGTAATAGTTTTATCATAGCCGAATCAAAATTTTTTAGCGTTGCAATTTATCGTTATTCTTATGCCTTTCCGCATCTCTTGACGATTTTTTCTCCAGATTTTTCTCCAGGGCCTGCGTGAGGTCTATTCCGGTTTGGTTGGCAAGACATATAACCACAAACAACACATCGGCCAGCTCGTCGGCCAGGTTTTTTTCTTTATCCGACTCTTTAAAAGATTGTTCGCCATAGGTACGGGAGATGATGCGGGCCACTTCGCCGACCTCTTCAGCCAGTATGGCCATATTGGTCAATTCACTGAAATACCGGACACCGGTGGTGTTTATCCATTTGTCAACCGCCTGCTGGGCTTGTTCTATTGTCATAATGTTCTGTTTTATAAGAAATACGCAAAGGTAAAAATAGTGTTTTGTGGTCAAAAGTTTGTAGTTTTGCGAAAAAATTGATATTGCGATGAAAATTTCCGCATCCATATATTCAAATAAAGATAAAAGTTTAACAGAACTGGTCGAAGAACTGGATGCATACCATGTTAATTTTTTTCACATCGATTGTCTCGACGATCCCAACGTTTTTGATGACATTGCCCTGATACGTACCCTGAGCAAAACCCCCATTGACCTCCACCTCATCACTCCGACACCGGAAAAATATTTCGACCTCATTGCCAGGCACCAGGTTGATTTTGTCACTTTTCAATATGAAAATCTTACTGACGGCCTGAAGATTCCTGAAGGTATCAACACTGAATTCGGGCTGGCCATTACTTCCGAAACCGGCATTGCTGCTTTTGAGCCCTATGCAGATATCTGTAGTTTTATTCTGTTCATGACCACCACACCGGGGATGAGCGGCGGGGTGTTCAACAAGCAGAACTTCAAAAAAATCAGGGAATTCCGAACCCATTATCCCGGCAAAAAAATTCATGTGGACGGAGGCATCAACGCCGAAGTGTCGTTTATCATGCGCAACATGGGTGTATATGCGGCAGTCATCGGCTCGTACCTGTTCAAAAACTCGTTTATTGGCTCAGCCATGGTCCAACTGAAAAGCGATGGGGTAAGTTCCCATTACCGCATACGCGATTTTATGCTTGAATACGACGAGCTGCCGGTGATTCATGAAACAAACCTTTCGTTTGAAAAAGTATTGCTGTCAATCGAACAATATAAAATGGGATTTACCAACATCACCGATAGCGCCGGTATGCTTCTGGGAATAATCACTAACGCAGATATCCGCAAAGGACTTATCAGAGATATCGGCAACCTGAACCACATTGATGTACGACAAATGATTAACCGCAACCCTGCTTATATTTATGATGACAATACCGTGGCCGATGTGCTGGCTTACATAAAAAACCTGAATTTCCCCGTCTTGTTTCTGCCGGTAGTGGACAGGCAAAAAAAAATTACCGGAGCCATTAAGTTTAATTATTTAATCAAAGGCGAATCATGATACTCCATACCCAAAAGAATATTAACCCAGAGAAGCTTCAGCAATTGGCCGATAAGTATGAAGCCATTGTTTTGGAAACCGTTGATTATAGCATCCTGATCACCCCTTCGGCATTAAAAGCAACGGAAGATGCAGATAAGGATTTTTTCGCGGAATCGTTTGTTTTCGATACCGACATACAGTTAGCCAGTAAAAAATATATTCCTGGAAAAAGAAGTATCAGGATTGGAGAAAATTACATCGGCGGCGATTCGGGGAATGTGTTGATTACCATAGGGCCATGCTCTGTCGAGTCGGAAGAGCAGATCACTCAGTCGGCAGAATTTGTAAAAAAAATGGGGTTAAAGTCCTTGCGCGGCGGCTGTTTTAAGCCCAGAACTTCGCCATATACTTTTCAAGGGTTAGGTGTTAAAGGCCTGGAATTGCTGAATAAGATGCGCCGGCTTTATGGTTACACCATTATTACCGAGGTTCGCGATTCGTCGCATGTGGATGATGTTATTGATTATGCCGACGTTATTCAGATTGGCGCCAAGGCGATGTACGACCACGGGATATTGCGCAAATGCGGAAAGACGCAGAAGCCTGTCCTGTTGAAAAGAGGTTTTGGCACCACACTGCAGGAATTTGTTCAAGCCGCGGAATTTATACTTTCGGGTGGCAACCCTAATGTGATGCTTTGTGAACGGGGCATTCGCACTTTTGAAACAAAAACACGCTTCACCCTGGATTTGTGTGGAGCGGCTTACCTGAAAGAAAACACCAACCTGCCGGTAATACTCGACCCAAGCCATGCCATGGGCTATGCTTATGGCGTTCCCGACCTTGCTAGGGCATGCATGGCAATGGGCGTTGACGGCCTGCTGATAGAAGTTCACCCCAACCCATCGGTGGCCCTTTCGGATGCGTCGCAGCAACTCACCCATCAGCAATTCGAAGCCCTTTTTGAAACCCTTAAACCCATTGCCACAGCTATTAACCGAACCATAATATGAAATGTTTTTTTTCAGAAAATTTTAAATACCTGTCGGCCCGCCGAAAAATAGATGCCGTTCAATGGGCAAAATATACGGGGATTTCCGAAGATCGTATTCGTGATTTTTTAAAAAAAAAGGCACTGCCCGATGCTGAACAGTTAATGAAGATTTCGGAAACGCTGAATTATCCCGTTGCCCAGCTTCTCACGGTAAATGTTCAAGCCAGAGAGCGGCTGGCACAAGCCTTTGATTTTAAATTTCTGGTGCTCGACATTGATGGCGTGATGACCGATGGGGGCATTATCTATACTGAAAATGGCGATGAAATAAAGAAATTTCATGCCCATGACGGGCTTGCCATCATCAGCCTTGTCAATGCAGGTTACCAGGTAGGTTTTCTCAGTTCGGGATTTACCCAAAATACAATAATGCACCGGGCAAAAGTTTTGGGTGTTCAGAAAGTTTATATCGGCACCTGGAAAAAAATGGAGATCCTTGAAAAATGGTGTGAAGAACTAAAAATTTCCCTGAAACAGGTGGCTTATATTGGTGATGATCTCAATGACATTCCTGTAATAAATAAGGTCGGACTATCCGCCTGTCCGGCTGATGCAGCAGAGGAGGTCAAAGAAAAAGCGAACATTATCTTATCGCTTCGCGGCGGCCAGGGCTGTGTCCGTGAATTTGCCGATAACTACCTTTCCGGATTTTACAAGACACCTTTTTGATTTGTAAGGTGTTAAATGCACTTTTTCAAAAAAAAACCAAAAAAATTTTGCGTTTTACGAATTTTATTTGTTAATTTGTGAAATCAATTTTTCAGAAATAACATGTAACATAAACTAAATCAATAT
>DAONFU010000207.1:0-3383 GCA_035403765.1 Bacteroidales bacterium | reverse complement strand
ATTTATAATGCTGGCCATAAGACCAAGAACATATCACGATTAATGATAGTATTGATAATACTTTTTTCATGGTTTAAGTGTTAATCATAAAAGCCAATATCAATTGTGCAGGAACCAACAGATTTTATTAATTCATAATGCCCACGTACAAACAAAGATACAAAATTCGTACGCAAAAGACCGCTGCAATTTTTATTAAAATCAACTTTTTTATGACTCTCAAAAAGACACCTTTCCTTATGAATCCATAGCCTGGTAAACAAAAAAAGGCACAAGAAAACCTGTGCCTTATAAATAATTCACTTGAATAAAATCTACTCTTTTTGAGGCTGATCGTGCGAACAGGCTTTTTTGATGGTGGTTGTCGGGCTGGTATCCTCGGTGGTATAGCCAATGGTTTCAATGGCTTTTACCAGTTTCTCGCGATTGGTTTTTCCGTCAACATATTTAATAGCAACCACTTTGCTGTCCATATCGGCAACCACGCCTGTAACGCCATCTACTTTCATCAGTTCTTTTTCAAGAAGTGCTTTTCCGTTGGGGCAATGAAAGCCGGTTTTAATCTTTTCTTCCTTGATAACCTTGTCGCTTTGTCCGTAGCTGCTGCCTGCAAAACAGATCAGAACAGCAAGAACCAGCAAATTCAAAATTTGTTTTTTCATGTTTTTTTTATTTTGGGGTTATTATTTCTCGAGTTTAAAGGTAGTAGTTCCAATCACATTATCATCGGCAAAAATATCAACAGTATATGTTCCCGGGGTAATGTCTTTTATTTTATTCCAGTAAAGACAAAGGTCCATCGCTTTATTGTTGTAATTAATAGCTTCTTTCGCGGTATATTGCAGTTTTTTACCGTTATAATCAAATGAAAATTCATCGCCTTCACCCTGCGCAAGTATTGTGCCATTGGGGTCGGCCACCCTCAGGTAAACGGTTTTATTCCCTGCTGTGGCAATAGCATTTTCGCCGATAGTGAAACAAACCCTGATTTTTTCCACCCTTTTGGTGCGCTGTGTAGGTATTTCCTTTACCTTGCTTCTGATAAAAATGCCATCGGCATTAATATCATAGGATGTCAGTACGGAGCCTTTATTTACAGTTTGGTTCAATTCCTCGTTTTCGGCAGACAACTCTTTGTTTTCAACAGTAGTTGAGTCAAGGGTTGTTTTTATGTGAAAATTCTCCTCCACCAATTCTTTGTTTTGTTGCTTGAGGTCGGCTATCTGCTGTTCGTATTCTTTAAGCCGGGTTTCCATACTCGCCACCTGGTTTTTATATTTTGCCACGGAGCCTTCAGAATTTTTTATTTTAAGCAGGAGTTTTTCCACATGGGCTTTTTCTTCGTTAAACATGGACGAAAGTTGTTCATTGTCTTTTGAAAGTTGCTCGTATTCTTTTTTCAGGTTTTCAAGTTTGGCAATGGTTTGAGCTTTTTCTTCGTTCACATTCACGATGGTGTCATTTTGCTGCTGTATGGTCTTTTTGCTGCTGATGAGTTGCCATGTCAGCACCGCACAGGCAATAAGCAAGGCAATGGACAGGTACATGAAAACATTGGGTTTCTTTTTGGTTTCGATGGTTGTTTCCATAAAGCAGTTTTAATGATTAATAATTTTTTTATTTAAGGGTAAGTTGTGTCTGTCCTATTTCCTTGCCATCGGTGAACACAGCGATATGATAAGTGCCGGGTACAATGCGGTCAGATTTTTCATAATACATATTAACGGGTATCGGACTTCCTTTGTAATATACCTGCTCCTGTAATGAATACATAATCTGCTTCCCTTCGTATTCAAAAGAACTTCCTTCATTCAAAATCGCCTGATCCGGACGTGCAATGCGAATGTAAACCGTTTTCAGCCCTTCTTCCACCAAAGGATTTCTCGACAGGGTGAACGAGATTTTTATCTTTTCCACTCTTTTGGCCTTGTCTTCCGCCTCTTCTTTTTTACCTCCCTGCCTGAACCTTATTCCATAGGCGGTGAGGGTATTGGCTTGCAACACAGCGGCGCTATTGATTTTTTCAGTCAGGACTTCTTTGTCTTTTTCAAGTAACAGGCTCTTGTTTTGCACTTCTTTGATGTTCTCCTGCATTCCCTTCACTTCGGTTTTCAGGTTTTCGTTTTCTTTGAGCAGTTTATCAATCTGTGCAACATAATCCTGCGTGATTCCCCTGAGATAATCAAGTTTACGCTGGATCTGACGTTTGCCGGCATTGCTTTCGATAAGCTTTTGAATCTCCTCGGCCTGTGCCTGTATGGTACTGTCTTTGAGACCCAGATCTGCCGTTAAATTTCCGTATTCGGTACGGATCTTTTCGTGTTCGGTAAGCAGTGAATCAAGTTCATTTTGCAAGACATTGCGTTCGGTAACGGCTTTATCTTTTTCAATAATAAAAGTGTTTACCTTGGAACGGCTGGTAATAAGAAGCGCCAACAGCGCAAGAATGATAACAGATTCAATGCCTATTATTACTTTATATTTGGTTGTTTTTGGTTTATTTTCTCCTGCGTTGTCCATCGAATGAAATTTTTAACAAAATTACTTAATTTATTCATATTTTTATACAATAAACTCAAAATACCACTAGATAAGGTGTCATATTTCTACGATTTTTTTTCATTATTTTTTCCGCGTATCTGTTATTCATGCGGCAATACGTTGTTCAGGCACGAAGAAGTGCTGTGCGGCTATTGTCTTCATCAGCTTCCGAAGACCAATTTCTGGGGCGAAGAAGATAATCCTGTCTGCCGTATCTTCTGGGGGCGTGTAAACATAAACCATGCTTCGTCGTTGTATTATTTTGCCAAAGGCGGGAAGGTTCAGCACCTGATGCACCAATTAAAGTACAAAGGCAAAAAAGAGATCGGCGTTTATACCGGCAAATTATTTGGAGATTACCTTAAAAAATCTGTATTTTATTCCGATGTTGACGTCATCATTCCGGTCCCCCTGCATCCAAAAAGAAAAAGAAAACGCGGGTATAATCAAAGCGAGATGTTTGCCCGTGGCCTGGCTGAGGCATTTGCAAAACCCTATGACATCAATACGCTTGTGCGCACCTACGCATCAGAGACACAAACAAAAAAATCAAGGTTCCGGCGCTGGGAAAATGTAAAAGAGATCTTTGCGCTAAAAGACCATCAGCACATGATCAACAAACACATACTGCTGGTTGACGATGTGGTAACCACCGGCGCTACGCTGGAAGCCTGTGCCACTATGCTGTTGCAGATTCCCGGAATAAAAATCAGCGTGGCCACCCTGGCCTGCGCCACCCATTAACTAAAGTTTTGTGGCCAGCACCGTAGTTTTTTTGAAGCCTTCCACTTTCCCATCCAGTCCCAGCATTTCTACATAAACAATATAAATACCCACGTTGG
>DAONFU010000206.1:0-3386 GCA_035403765.1 Bacteroidales bacterium | reverse complement strand
CGTTATTTTGCCCAACAGGAGGGCGGGTGTTTTTTTAAAGAAATACTTGTCGGAACTGATTGACAAGCCGGTATTCCTCCCCAGGATAGTATCTATACAGGATTTTGTTTTAGAGCTTTCCGGTATGCACATGGCCGATGAAATTACCTTGCTGGCCGAACTCTACAAAAGTTATACGGCGGTCAAGCCTTCCGAGCCTGAAACCTTTGATGAGTTTTTGCATTGGGGCGGCAAATTGTTGCAGGATTTTGATGAGTTGGACCAACATATGGCCGATACGGAGTTTGTATTTTCTTACCTTAAGGAGGATAAAAACCTTGCCTTGTGGGCGCTCGACAAAAAGCCCCTGAGCGAGTTTCAAAAGAATTACCTGGAATTTTATGGCTTGTTACACAACATTTATCTTGATTTCACGGCCCGCCTTTATGACCGCGGCATCGGTACCTATGGCATGGCCTGCCGCAGATTGGCCGGCCTGCTGAAGGCTTCAGATGATATGGTGAACAGCCACCCAGCGGTTGTGTTTGCCGGTATCAACGCCCTTAGCGCTTCCGAAGAGTTTTTTGTGAATTGTTTTTACAAATGTGCCAAAGCTGAATTGCTGTGGGATGGTGATGAGTACTATGTAAAAGATACGGTGCAGGAAGCAGGAAGTTTTATCCGGCCTTATCTCAACCAGTGGGACAGGGAGGAATCAAAATGGATAGACAATGAGCTGTTGACACAACCGAAGAATATCACATTGGTTGCCGTAGCCGGCAAAGTAGGTCAGGTAAAATATGCTGCCCGCGAAATAAGTTCTCTACTGAAACAAGGTGTCCGAAGCGAGCAGATTTCGGTGGTGCTTAACGAAGAAAGCCTGCTGATACCTATGCTCAATTCGGTGCCCCAGGATATCGAAAAGTTTAATATCACCATGGGTTATCCCATGAGGTTTTCTTCGGTATATAACTTCATCGAGTCGGTGTTTTTGCTGCATGAACGCGCTGAACGCTTCCGGAACATCAAAAATGCCAAAGAGCCGCTGTTTTATCATAAAGACCTGCAAAAACTGTTTACCCATCATTTTGTAAGTAATATTGCTGGCGGCGGGCATTTGCTTGTGTCGCTGCTGAAAGGCCACGAGCGCATTTTTTATACCCGTACCGAAATTGATTACCTGTTGTCGAAATGCTTTCAAGCCGTTCCGGCGCCGCTCAGTGGGCTGTTTGAACCATGGTATCAGCAGGCGTCAAGGGCAGTGGAATGCCTTACTGGCTTTTTCACTTTTATCAAAGAGGATATTTTTTCAAAACGTGGACTGGATGCTGAATTTCTTTTTGCTGCCATTAAGATCTTCTCGCGTATTACGGCGGTAAGCGAAACGGCAGGCATCACGCTCTCGGCCAATACGCTTCATCAGTTGTTTGCCCAGCACGTTTCGCAAACCAGGGTTCCTTTTGTGGGTGAGCCCCTGAATGGCTTGCAGATAATGGGAATGCTGGAAACCAGAACCCTCGACTTTGATACGGTGTTTTTGTTGTCGGTCAATGAGGGTGTACTGCCCAAAGCAAAATCCGGTACTTCATTTATCCCGCATGGTATTCGCGTGGACTCCAACCTTCCAACCTACAAACAAAATGAGGAAATTTTCGCCTATCACTTTTACCGCATTTTACAGCGGAGTAAAAATATTTACCTCATTTATAATACCCAACCCGACGATATGGGCGGCGGCGAACGAAGCCGTTTTGTAAATCAGGTGGTACATGAACTGCCCCTAAAGAATCCATCGGTAACTATCAATGAGTTGTTTGTTACCTTCCCGCCCGAAAAGAATATTATCCAAGCCCTTTTTATCAAAAAAGATCAGGCAGTGGCGACACGGCTCGGGGCCATCGCCGAAAAGGGACTTTCGCCATCGGCACTCAATGTGTACCGAAAATGCGGACTGCAATATTATTTCAGTTATGTGGCCGGGATCTGGGAGTCCGAAGAACTTTCAGAAACCATCGACAGCAAGGAACTGGGCGATGATATCCATGCCGTATTGGACAGGCTTTTCAAGCCTTATGAAAATGCAGTACTGACGGAGAAGGTAGTCAGCAGCTTTCTGGATGGCTATGAGGCTATCCTGGAAAGTGTTTTTTACGGCGACAAGCAGGGAACATACGATCGCATGAGTGGTAAAAACCTCCTGATATATACTGTTATTAAGGATTACCTGCGAAAATTTATTGAAACCCAACTGGAGATTGTCAGGGAACATCAAAAGGAAAAGGTAGTTCACAAAGTGATTTCAACAGAGAAAGACCTGCGGCACAGCCTGGAGTTGGGTGATGACAGCATGGTGAAAACATTGCTCCTGAAAGGTGTGGCCGACAGGATAGACCTGGTTGGAAATAATCTTCAGATTATCGACTATAAATCGGGCAATACCAGCGGGAAAAATTTTGATATTTACAAACTGCTTGCCGATGAGCAGGATTACCGTAACGATTACTGTTTTCAGGTTTTACTGTACCTGTGGTTGTATAACAAACAACATCCCACGGAACGTTATGAGGGGCAGTATTGCGGGGTTTGGAGCATGCGCAAAATTGAAGAAGGGATCAGTAATGTGTGTTATGATGAATTTCCGGAGAAAAGCAGGTCTCCCAAGCTTTATGCCATGCTGCCCGAACACATGGAAGCCTTTGAACAAATGCTTATTACTATTCTTAAAAGTCTTTTTAACCAGGCCGAAGATTTTGTTCAAACCACTAACGAAGAAAATTGTGAGTTGTGTCCTTATGCGCTGATTTGCGGTAGGTAGTTACAATGAGCGATACGGGGAAAAAGAAAAAAGATTTGTAATTGGTTTTTAGCCGTTGGATACTTCATTCTGATGGGAATTGTAATAATCCCAAAATCCTTTCCGGTGATGTCTATAAATTTCGTATATTTGTATAAATGAGCAATATGAAAAGGATGCGATTTTTAACCCTTTTAAGTTTAATTTTTATGACCACAAGTTGTAATTCTCAAAACCACGAGCAGCCCAGGAAAGACCGCCACCCTGCTGTGGCGGGGCAATTTTACGCCGGCGATTCCGCAACTTTAAACAAAGACCTGAAAGCCTTGTTTGATAAGGCACTACCCAAAACGTGTAGTGATGTACTGGCCCTTATAGCGCCTCATGCCGGATATGTGTTTTCGGGCGAGGTGGCCGCCAGCGCTTTCAATCAGATAGATGAAAACAAACAATATGCCGACATTTTTGTCATCGGCTCCAGCCATAGTTCCTATTTCAGCGCGGCATCAGTGTATTGCGATGGTGATTTTATTACCCCCCTTGGCACCGTGGAGGTGGATACGGCTCTGGCAAAAAAATTGGTAAAAGAAAATGCGATCATAAAAAATTATAC
>DAONFU010000205.1:0-3387 GCA_035403765.1 Bacteroidales bacterium | reverse complement strand
TCCTGGTAGATTGTTTGCCTTTTCTGAAATAATAAAGCATAGTCATGGCGGGGATGCAAAGCAGGTTGAGCAGGTGAACACCGATAGACAAACCCATCATAAAGGCAATGAACACTATCCAGCGGTTGGCGTATTTTTCGTCGGCCACCACTTCCCATTTTAAAATTGCCCAGAAAACAACGGCCGTGAAAAATGCCGAGGTGGCATAAACCTCACCTTCCACAGCAGAGAACCAGAAAGAATCGGTAAACGAATAGGCCAAGGCGCCAACCAGACCGGCTCCCAGCACGATAAGTGTTTGTGGTGCTGTGAGGTCGTAACTGCTGCTTTTTACAAATAACTTTTTGGCTATAGCAGTAATAGACCAAAATAAAAACAAGATAGCAAAACCACTAAGAATTGCCGACATACTGTTGACCATCATGGCCACCCTGGTAACATCGCCACCGGCAAACAGGGTAAAGAATCTTCCCATCAGCTGAAATAAGGGCGCTCCCGGGGGATGACCCACTTCAAGTTTAAAAGCAGTAGAGATATATTCGCCACAATCCCACCAACTGGCCGTAGGCTCAATGGTGAGCAAATAAACGCCAGAGGCCACCACAAATACTATCCAGCCAAGGATATTGTTAAGCAACTTAAAGTTTTTCAGCATGTTCTTAGGTTTTTCATTATTATTTTAATCGACGAAATTAGTAATTATGACATAATATCCCTGCTTTTTTTAGAAAAAAATTACTTTTACAGCAACAAATCATGTTATGAACACTCTTTTCAGGCTTAAAGATTTTGTGCGCTACCAGCACAAGGCAGGTACCGCATTTCGGGTACATTCGCCATTTGCCTATGCCTTTTATACTGAGGTGGTACGTTCAAAACAGAAATTTCCTGAAGCATTGGTTGCCGCAGAGCAGATCAGGAAAACATGCCTTCATTCGCCGGAAAAAATTTTTGTAAATGATTTGGGTACGGGAGGATTATCTAAACCATCGGAAAGAAAAATCAAGGATATCATGCGGCGGTATGCCGGTTCGCAAAAGGATGCCTTTCTGCTTTACCGCATGGTCAACTACTTGAAACCCGCCACCATCCTGGAATTAGGCACATCATTAGGAATAAGCTCCATATATATGGCGCTTGCCAATCAGAACATACCATTAACCACCATCGAAGGTTGTCCGAAAACAGCCGCTGCTGCAAGCAAGAATTTTGAAAAACTTTCGTTGAACATTAATCTTATTTGTGGAAATTTAGATGAGGTATTGCCTGCTGCCTTAAAAAAAATGCAAGTTGCCGGACTGGTTTACTTTGATGGTAACCACACCAAAGAAGCTACCTTAAGATATTTTGACGAATGCCTTAACTATACCGATAGCCAATCGGTATTTGTATTTGACGACATCCACTGGTCGCCCGGGATGTATGAAGCGTGGACCACCCTGTGCGCACATCCCAAGGTGACCATTAGCATGGATTTGTACCGTTTGGGAATAGTTTTTTTTAATAAAAAAATCAGTAAGCAACATTATGTTTTGAAGTATTAACCTACCTTTGTTTCTTATTAATTTTTTCTATGAAGCAGGAAATCATCAGTCTGACAACTATATCGAGACACTATAAGGTCGGCACCCACCTTGTAAAAGCGCTTCAGGATATTTCGTTAACCATTTACAAAAACGAATATGTGGCTCTGATGGGGCCTTCGGGTTCCGGCAAATCAACCCTGATGAACATTCTGGGCTGCCTCGACACTGCTTCCGGAGGCAAATATGTGCTGAACGGAAAAGATGTAAGTAAAATGGACGACAATGAGTTGGCCGAAATCCGCAACAAAGAAATCGGGTTCGTGTTTCAGACCTTCAATCTGCTGCCTCGTTCCACCGCCCTTGATAATGTAACCCTGCCTTTGGTATATGCCGGTTACAATAAAAACCAAAGGACCGAACGCGCCATGCAGGTATTGGAACAAGTGCAGCTTGCCGACCGCATGACACATAAACCCAACGAGCTTTCGGGCGGCCAGCGCCAACGCGTGGCTATTGCCCGCGCCCTGATCAACAAGCCCTCCATTATACTCGCTGATGAGCCAACCGGCAACCTGGATTCAAAAACTTCCATTGAGATTATGGGGCTTTTTGAAGAAATACATGAACAGGGGAACACCATCATCCTGGTTACCCATGAAGAAGATATTGCCCGTCATGCACACCGCATCATCAGATTGAAAGACGGACTGGTGGACACCGACCTGCCCAATGAAAATTTCAGAAAAATGGAATTTTATAAGCGGGAAAATATTACAGAAAAAGAGAAATGAAAGCAACAAAAACAAAAATATATACAAGAAAAGGTGATGCGGGGCAAACTTCGCTGCTGGGAGGAGAGCGTGTGGACAAGACCGACTTGAGGCTGGAAGCTTACGGCACTCTGGATGAATTAAATTCTTATATCGGCCTGGTGCGCGATTTTGCCATTGATGCCCCTGTGAAAAGATTTCTGCTATCCATACAGGAAAACATTTTTACCGCCGGATCCATCCTGGCGGCCGGCAACGACACTATTTTAAACAAACTTCCTTCGCTCAACAAAGAAGACCTGGCAGCACTCGAACAGGAGATTGACCGTATGTGTGAAAAAATTCCTCCACAAAAGCAATTTATTTTGCCCGGAGGGCACCCTATCATTTCATACTGTCATATTGCCCGTTGTATATGTCGAAGGGCCGAACGCACTATCGCCCGGGTGGAGCTTTCGGAAAAAAAACAAAAGCAAACGCTGAAATACATCAACCGTTTATCGGATTATTTATTTGTGCTGGCCCGTTTTATGGCTGCCGAACTCGGAATAAAAGAAATTTTCAGAGCAAATCAAAAATAATTTCATCCTTACTCAATATTTGTGGCAGCACTATCGTTATGCTAGAGGAATTGGAGTTTTAGGCGAATACCCTACCGGAATAATGGGTTAATAAATAAAAATAATTAAGGATAGCAAAATAATACTTGACTTTTTATTATCAATTATTATATTTTTGCAAAAAATTTTAAACCAGGAAATATGTATTGGACTTTAGAATTAGCATCAAAATTAGAAGATGCGCCCTGGCCGGCAACCAAAGACGAGTTGATTGATTATGCCATGCGGACCGGGTTGCCATCAGAAGTTATTGAAAATCTTAAAGAAATTGAGGATGAAGGAGAGATTTATGAAAGTATTGAAGATATCTGGCCTGATTATCCTACCAAGGAAGATTTTTTCTTTCATGAAGACGAGTATTGATATTCATTAGGTTAACACCGATACGGAGCTTCCTCAGGGAAGCTTTTTTTGTTTTTTGTTAAAAATTTTTTTCGCTTTATTTGGTTTTTCATAAAAAATGTATTTACT
>DAONFU010000204.1:0-3408 GCA_035403765.1 Bacteroidales bacterium | reverse complement strand
TACCAAATCTTTTTCGGCTGCTTATGACGGTGAAGAACTTGCACTGGTAAAAATAGACCTGAGCCACCCCGAAAATGCGTTAAGGGATTTATTGTAGCTTATGATTTCTTGTAAGAAAATTTCTTACCTGTTCCATTAATTCATAATATTTTGTTACTTTGTAGTACATTCATGCTATATGAAACTGATGAAAAAAATATTCGATACCAATAAATACTATTTTCAAGACCGGTCTTTTATGCTATTGATGCAAAAGCGCATCTATCATGTGTTGCTGGTGTGCAGTGCCTATGATGCCTTTATGCTGGAAGAAGACGGCCGCATTGACGAGCAGATTTTTAATGAGTACACCTCCCTGAATTTGCGGTACCCGCCGCGTTTTTTTATTGCTTCCACCCACGATGAAGCTATGAATTACCTGCAGACGGAAACAATAGATTTGATAATTACCATGTTGAGCGTTGCCGATCCTTTAAACCTTACAAAAAATATTAAAGCAAGGTTTCCGAACAAACCGGTGGTGGTGTTGTTTCCTTTTTCGCGTGAGGTGACGGAAGTTTATTCCGAAGAGGATCTTGCCATTTACGACCATAAGTTTTGTTGGCTTGGCAACGCCGATTTGCTGCTTGCCATCATTAAGCTCATCGAAGATAAGATGAATGTGATGCATGATATTGAGCAGGTGGGCGTTCAGACGATATTGCTGGTGGAAGATTCCACCCGTTTTTACTCGAGTTACCTGCCGGTACTATACAAGGTCATCTTTCAGCAGTCGCGCGAGTTTATGGCCGAAGGGCTCAACGAACACCAGAAAATGATCAGAATGCGTGGCAGGCCAAAAATATTGCTGGCTAAAAACTACGAAGAAGCGGAATATTTTTATGCAACATTTAAAAACAACCTGCTGGGCATTATTACCGATATGTCGTTTTTGCGCCAGGGCGAAACCGATCCTGAAGCCGGCCTAAAAATTTGCCGCATGGCAAAAAAAGACGACGAAACCCTGCCGGTACTCATACAATCATCTGAAGATAAGAACTATTATACAGCGCAACAGATGAATGCCAGGTTTTTAAATAAAAATTCAAAAACCTTGTCGGTCGAACTGCGCGACTTCATCAACGAGTACATGGTTTTTGGTGATTTTATTTTCAGAAACCCCACAACAGGTGAAGAGATTTCGCGGGCCTCCGACCTGCAGGCGCTTCAACAAAAAATATTTGAAATTCCTGATGAATCGCTGAAATACCATTTCGACCGCAACCACTTTTCGAAATGGCTGAATGCCAGGGCACTGTTCACCCTGGGAGAAATATTTAAAAGTGTGCATGTGGAAGATTTCAATAGTCTGGAAGAAACCAAACATTACTTGTTTGATAATATCGCCAGCTACCGTATGCACAAGTCCCGGGGCATTGTTGCCGAATTTGTGAGCGACAGCTTTGATGAATATATTTTCTTTGCCCGTACCGGCAAGGGCTCGCTGGGAGGTAAGGCCAGAGGCCTAGCCTTTATTGACTCGCTGATTAAGCGCAACCGAATACTGGATAGGTTCGAAAATGTCATCATCACCATTCCCCGCACCGTGGTGCTCACCACCGATGTGTTTGATGAGTTTATGGAAGAAAACAAACTGTACAGTACCGGCTTGTCGGATTTGCCGGATGAGGATATTCTGAAAGAATTTGTTAAAGCCCGCCTGTCTTACCGCATACACGAAGATTTGCTGGCTTTTGTGCAGGTGGTAAAAAATCCAATAGCTATTCGTTCTTCCAGTCTGCTGGAAGATTCCTATTATCAGCCTTTTGCAGGAATATATTCCACTTATATGATACCGAGGGTTGATAACGAACGCAAAATGATTGAAATGCTCAGCTGTGCCATCAAATCGGTGTTTGCATCAGTGTTTTTCAAAGCCAGCAAATCATACATGGCATCTACTTCCAATATCATCGACCAGGAAAAAATGGCCATCATTTTGCAGGAAGTATGCGGCAAACAATATGACAATAGTTTCTATCCCACTTTTTCGGGCCTGGCGCGTTCGATAAATTATTATCCCGTTCATCCCGAAAAAAGCGAAGATGGCGTTGCCAATATCGCGTTTGGCCTGGGTAAATATATTGTGGAAGGCGGAACTTCTATCCGGTTTTCACCTTATTTCCCGAAAAATATTATGCAGTTGTCATCCCCTCAACTTGCCCTGAAAGAAACTCAGAGCAGGTTTATGGCGCTGGACCTTAATCCCGATAGTTTTGTGCCGTCCACCGACGATGGAGTCAACATTTTAAAACTGCCTGTCAGCGGAGTGCTTAATGACGGTTCGTTAAAGCACCTGGTGTCAATGTATGACCTGAACAACAATGTGTTGCAAGATACTTATGACCCTGCCGGAAAAAAAATTATCACCTTTTCTAAAATTTTGAACTACAACACATTTCCTCTGGCCGACATTTTAAAAACCCTCTTAGAAACCGGCCAGCGCGAAATGAACAACCCCGTGGAAATTGAATTTGCCGTAAATCTTGACGTTCCGGAAGGGTATCCGAGGGTGTTTAATTTTTTGCAAATACGGCCGATAGTTCAGAGCAAGGAAGAGATACACGAAAAGCTTGATAACATTGATAAGAGCAGCCTGCTAATCAGTTCGAATATGGCCATGGGCAATGGCGTTTACAATACTATTTGCGATGTTATTTATGTGAAATCCGAAACATTTGACCCTTCGAAAACCAGGGATATCGCATCGGTTATTGAAAAATTGAACGAGGTTTTTTTGCGTGAAAACAGAAATTATGTGTTGATAGGCCCTGGCCGCTGGGGTTCCAGCGATTCCTGGCTGGGAATACCAGTGAAATGGGCACAGATTTCGGCCGCCCGCCTTATTGTGGAGTCGGGGCTCGAGCGTTATCGTATTGATCCTTCGCAGGGGACACATTTCTTTCACAACCTCACCTCTTTCCTCGTAGGGTATTTCACCATCAACCCATTTATCAACGACGGTTATTACGATATTGACTTTCTGAATAATACTCCGGCCACCTATGAAGATAAATATGTCAGGGTGGTCAGGTTCGACAAGCCTGTAGTTGCCAAAATCGACGGCAAACGACAAATCGGGGTGCTCTGTAAGCCATAAATCCCTGCAGAATAAAATTTTTGTTTTTTTGATGCAATTTTTTAAGAAAAGCTGATTACAAAGGCTTAACGAAATTTATGGTAAAAAACCTTTTTTTTATCATTGATTTGTAATTATTTATATTTAAAAATATTTTTTCTTAATTGTTTGCTTTCAGAAAATAATATATAAATTTGCTCCAAAATTTATGGTTTCACTCACTAAGTATAAATCTAAAAAATTATTATCATGAACGTAGAAAAAATTATGAACGAACTCGAGAAAAAACA
>DAONFU010000203.1:0-3435 GCA_035403765.1 Bacteroidales bacterium | reverse complement strand
GAATCAGTGATCCGTGAGATGACCAGGATCAGCGACGCTATGGACGGACTGAATCTGTCGCAGGGTTTTCCTGACTTTGAAAGTCCCCGTGAAATAAAAGCAGCTGCCATAAAAGCAATCAATGATAATCATAACCAATATCCTGTAACATTCGGAGAACCTGAGTTGCGTGAAGCCATAAGTAAAAAAATTCTGAAGTATAACAAGATTCATTCCGACCCGGTGACAGATATTACCGTTACCTGTGGCGCTACCGAAGCAATGATTGCCACCTTGAAAGCCATCATCAATCCGGGTGACGAAATCATTATTTTTGAACCCTTTTATGAAAATTATGGCCCGGATGGAATACTTTCCGGCGCCACACCGCGGTATGTTTCTTTACATACTCCCGACTGGCACATCGACTATGATGAACTGGCTACCGCATTCAATGAAAAGACAAAAGCGATCATCATTAACACTCCGAATAACCCTACCGGCAAGGTATTTACGCGACAGGAACTGGAGTTTATTGCTTCTCAGTGTATCAAGTGGGATGCTTATGCTATTACTGATGAGATTTACGAACATATTCTTTATGATGATTCTGAACATATTTCGCTGGCTTCTTTGCCGGGGATGGGTGAGAGGACCATTACTATAAATTCAATATCAAAAACATATTCTGTTACTGGTTGGCGGGTTGGATGGGCTGTAGCTTCACCGGAGATTACGGCCAGGATACGTAAAGTTCATGATTTTCTGACCGTGGGCGCCCCGACACCTTTTCAACATGCTGCTACAGAAGCATTGCAGTTTCCTGATTCCTATTATGCAGAGCTTAAAGAAAAATACAACAAATCCAGGTTGCATATTACTGAAACGCTTACGAATTGCGGATTTAAACCATATTCTCCCCAAGGTGCCTATTATATCATGACAGATATCAGTGATTTATACCCGATGCTGGGGGCTCAGAACGACTTCGATTTTTCAAAAAAACTGATTGAAAAGACCCGTGTGGCAACGGTTCCGGGATCTTCGTTCTATTCGCAGAAAAATCTGATGTCAAAACAAGTGCGTTTTGCATTTTGTAAAAAATTCGAAACCCTTGAACTGGTGCGGGAACTTTTTTATAAAAATATGAAATAACCGTGTTTTGGAAAAAGCACTAACATACCATAAGACTGTTCATCAACTCAATGTGTACCTTATCCTCCTGTTGGCGTTTTCTTTGCCTTTTCCCAGGCAGTTTTCTCTCTATGTGAGCGTGCTGTGGATATTGTTTTCGATTTTTGACGGGTTATTGAACAAACGCTTCTTTATGCCAAGGCAATACAGGCTGCTGGTATTGGCGTTTCTGCTGTTTTATTTTTTACATGGCACGGGATTGCTTTATAGCAACAATACCCAGGCAGCCTGGATAGATATCGTGCTGAAAATTCCTTTTGCTATTCTACCATTGATTTTGGCCTTGTCTTCTGATAATCTTGCCGGGTTGCGAAATAAAATTTTAGTGGCTTTTGTTGCAGGAAACATTGTGGCATCGGTGGTATGCCTCGCGGCTGCGATAGCCAGGTCTCTTTCTTATGCAGATGGTCAGTGGCATTGGCAGGCCGAACTTATGGAGCACTATGGCTACACTTTTTGGCAAATGCTTGCTAACGGCGGAAATAATTTTATGTATGAAGCATTATCAATTTTTATTCATCCGGGATACTTTTCTATTTTCCTGGTGGTTTCAGTTGTTATCCTCATGGACATATTGAACCGCAAGGAACACAAGCTGTCATGGAAGGCCAGCGTAGGCCTGGTATTGCTGGTTATTTTCTGCAGTATTATGGTGTATCTGTTGTTTTCGCGTACAGGGCTTATTTCGTTGTTTTTGGTATTGTTCGTTTATTTTTTAATCTTTGTTTTCAACCTGAAGAACAAAATCCTGAAGTTAGCCATGCTGTTGTTTATTGTAATATTCGTTGTGGCTGGCGGGTTTGTGTTTAGTCAAAACGGCCGCATGAAAAATACCTATGTTCAGTTAAAAAAGTTCCTTGCCAATCCTTCGGATGTATCTAAAAATGATGACAGACTTTTTATCTGGGGACTTTCGCTGGATATCATAAAAGAAAACCCGATTTTTGGCGTAGGGACAGGAGATAGCAAGGACGAACTGATGCTTAAGTATGAAGAAAACCAGATGGAGGACGCCTTGAAAGCACGCTTAAATGTGCATAATCAGTTTCTGGAAACCACTATTCAGCTTGGGCTTGCAGGACTATTGAGCCTTTTGCTTATTTTTTTCTGGTCTTTTGTTATGGCTATCCGCAAACACAATACAATGCTTGCCTTGGTATTATCGGTGAATGCTTTGTTTTTGTTGTTCGAATCAGTGTTGAATACCCAGACAGGAGTTTACTATTTTGTCTTTGTTATTTCGGCACTACTGTTTGTGCCTCAGGGCAAGGCCAACAATAAAATTACTTTTTCCTGAGGTAAGGTCGCGTCAGCCTTAATGATTCCAGGAAAAGCGATACCAGAATACCCGCGAGGATGCCCGACAGGCCAAACAAAACAATGGATTTGCCAAGACCTATGCCGCTGAAAATTTTTCCTTGAGTATCTTCAATAATAGTTACCTGTCTGCCAAATTCAATTTCCTTTTCAGTTTCGTACTTTTTTTCGAGAAGCCTCACCAAATCGGAAGAAGAAGTTTTGACCATCATGGAATTGTCAGAACGCACTGTGAGGAGGGTGTTTTCTATTTCTTCTTTGGAGATTCCATTTTCAATAAGTTTCCGGTTAATATTGTCCAAAATGGTCTGTTTTTCCTGCAAAAAAAGTGAAATCTGTTTTTTATAATACTCATTATTATTGAATAAATACAGTATGCCAGCCGAAATGGTGTCGCTAAACTTACTGTCAGCATAAGCAATGTCAACACCAAATCCTATGTTGATCAACTTATTTCGAAAAGTACTGGTATCAATACTAATGATAGAGGCGGCGGCATCTTCAGGGATGTTCATCTTGCGGGCAAGAAGGTCGTTATTGTTGCTGCCTACCAGTATCCGTATGGATTTAATCATATCAATGCTCACCTCTTTGGGCACTACGATGGAGTTTATGGTGAGGTGTTTTTTGTGCTGGTAGGCTCCGGATTTGCCTTTTATCACACCGATAACAATGCCGCAGATAATGGCAAGAATAAGGATGATGAAATATCTTTTTATAAACGAATAGATAGTGGTCAATAGCTGGACGACATCGCGGTTATCATTATTGGCTTCTTTCATGTTATTTTTTGTTGTAAAATTAATAAAATTTTTTATTATGCTTATGACTTGTGAACCGAAATGTGCCGCTGTTTTTGATATCCCAATATCATTTTTGTTTTTTAAATGAGTATTGCGGTATAACTAACGCTAATCAGCATCAATAATAGTATATTTGCAAAAA
>DAONFU010000202.1:0-3454 GCA_035403765.1 Bacteroidales bacterium | reverse complement strand
ACTTTCGTGAAAAGCGAATTTAAAGATAAAAATAATAAGTATGTTTCTTCATCATGGGATAATGAGCATATTGTAAATATCACCGTGGGCAAATCGTTCAAGCATTATTGGGATGTCGGCCTCAAATGGCGTTTTTCCAAGGGCTCGCCCTATACGCCTTACGACTACGAATCAACACGCACCATTGCCAACTGGAACGTTCGTTACATGGGAATTTTTGATTACGAACAGTTGAATGCCATACGTGCCAAGCCATTTCATAGCCTGGATGTCAGGGTTGACAAGAAGTTTTTCTGGAAATTTCTCACGCTAAACCTCTATGTGGATATCCAGAATATCTATAATTTTAAAAGCGATCAGGCCCCGATTATCGACCTGGTGCGTGATGAAAATGGCAACGCGCTTATCGATCCTGTGGACCCGACAAAATATCAGGCAAAATATATTGATAATCCTGCCGGTAATATTTTACCCACGCTGGGTTTGATAATTGAATTTTAGACAGGAAAAGGCCCTGTTGGGCATTGACATCTATTGAACGTAGATGTGAGCCCCACCGCAGTAAGAAAGGTCGGCGGTCAGGGTAATTTCTTGTTCGCCGGTGCCGTCATCAATAGTTATCATGGCTTCAGTAGGAGTGACATTTCCGGTATCGTTGATATACAATAAAATGTAATTATAACCGTCGTTCTCGAGTTTCAGGTTGAGTTCTTTTTTATTGCTGGATCCGCCCAGGGTAAACCCTGAAACCTCTGTCTTATTGTTAACTACTAAAGTAACGATGTCGTTATCGCTAGTATTTTTTGCCCAGATATTCAGTGTTACTTTTTTGTCGGAAACATATACCGTGCCTTCCTCTTTAACCTGACGGCCATCATAAGTTTCCGGCATATTGGGCTCCATCACCATTTTTTCGCAGGAAGACGAAAGAAAAACAGAGGCAATAACTAAAATCAAAACGAAGTAGGTGTTTTTCATTTAAAATAAATTAGTTAACACTAAGCTAATTGCACAAAATTAGCAAAGTAACAACTGATGATACCAGTTTTTAGCTAAAGTTTTCAACATATACCAGGAGGTCAATGTCGGTATTATTTCCCTGAAGAAAAACTGACATAATAGCAGTTGAACTATAGATGTACAGTTTTTGCAATAGCTCTGTATATTTCAATTTTATGACAACACGCGAAATAATAAAATTACACCGGAAAATTTGTGACCATGCTACTTCCTCAAGGATTTTTGATGCCTTGGCCGGTTTGGAAAAGCTGTTGAAAGACGTACCTGTCGATGCGTTTCATGCCGAATATGAAAGCATCAGCACCAATTACCACAACCTGTTGCTCTATACTATGAAGGGAGTGAGTGATCCACAACGTGGACAGGTGTTGAGTACGCTGATAGTTTCTTTGGTGGAACTGGCCGACAGGATACAGGAACATTTTTTGGAAGCCAATAACCAGCAACTGTCGCAGAACAAAAAAAACGCGTATAATAAATTAGGCCTTGTCCAGTCGAAACTCAACGAAGCCCTGGAGAGTCGCAAACATAGTGAGAGCCTCTCGGATTTGCTCAGCGATACGCGGATAGTTTTTGACGACGAAGAAGTTGAGAAAAAACATCAGGCTTTTGTCAACGACCTTTTCGACTATATCCAATACATTGACCGGCTGAGCGATCTGGACATCGTGTTTATTAAAAATATCTTTGAAGCTCCGTTTTTCAGGTGGCACGACCAATGCCTGGTAGTTACGGCGGTTACCATGAGTATGATAAGATTTTTCGACACTTCGAAAATGGAGTTGTTGTTTGATTTTTATTACAGCGGCCTGCATGAGATAAAACAAAGAGCCCTGGTGGGCATCCTGCTGTGTTTCTACATTTTCGACGACCGCATTAAGTTTTATAAGGCGCTCAACAGCCGTATTGCCCGGATATACGCTGAAAATGAAATAGCAGAAGCCGATGTGTTGTTTATTATTAAGCAGTTTTCCAAAGCCAAGGACACCGAACAGATAACCCGCAGGATGCACGAAGAGATTATCCCCGACATACAAAAACTCACCCCGCGGATAGAAGACAAATTAGACCTGAAAAATATTTTGTCCGACGACCCTGCCACCGACAAAAATCCCGACTGGCAGTCGTTTCTGGAAGATGACCCCGACCTTTTCAATAAAATTGAAGAACTTTCGAAGATGCAACTCGAAGGCAATGATGTCTTTATGAGCACTTTTTCGCTGTTGAAACATTTTGATTTTTTCAATACTATGGCAAATTGGTTTCTGCCATTTTACCAGGAACATCAAGAGGCTAAAAAAATACTGGCCGCCGAAGAAGGCGACAGTGCCAAAGGATTTACAGACCTGCTGGAGCGCTCGACCTATATGTGCAATTCGGACAAATACTCTTTTATGTTTAACCTGAGGATGATGCCTTCGCAGCAAAAAACCATGTTGCTGAATCTCTTTAATGCGGAACTGGAGGGCATGAACGAACTGGCCAGCGAAGACGAAATGCTGAATTCCGCAATTAAGAACAATACGGTTTACACGCAGTATATTCAGGATTTGTACCGTTTTTTTAAGTTGCATCCCACCCGAAATAATTTTGATGACATCTTTGACCTGCCGCTGGATTTTCATAACAAAAGTTTTATCAATTCAATATTCCGCGACGATGGGCTCAAACAAAAAATTGCCGAATACTATTTTACCACCGACCATTATGCTGATGCGCTGAATGTGTTTCTGAACTTGATGAGCCAGGCCAAGCCCGGCATGGACGTGCTGCAAAAAACAGGTTATTGCTACCAGCGTCTGGGCGATTATGCAAAAGCCCTGGAATATTACCTGAAAGCCGAGCTTTTTGATTCATCAAATAGCTGGCTGCTGAAAAAAATTGCGCTGTGTTACAGCAATGTCAAAGATTTTAAGAAGTCGCTGGAATATTATCTCGAACTGGAAAGGATGGAACCGGATAATATGAATATTGTGATGAATACTGCCAATTGCTATCTGAATCTGAAAGATTACAAAAAGGCCTTGCACTACTATTATAAGGTTGAATTTAATTTCAATGAAAACCTCAGAATTTGCCGGCCTATTGCCTGGTGTTTGTTTGTGTCAGGCGATTTTGAAAAATCCGGAGAATATTTTCTCAAGCTGATAGGTCAAGGCAAGGCCAACAAGTACGATTATATGAATTTTGGCCATGTGAAATGGGTAAGCGGCAATCGCCAGGAAGCTGCCGAACTGTATTATAAAAGTATCCATGAGCCGGATAATGATTTCGACAGTTTCTTTAGGGGCTTTAAGGACGATGAGCCCCTGTTGTTAAAATATGGTATTAAGCCCGACGAGATCCAATTGATGTTAGATTATCTTTTGTTTTTACTGAAGACCGGTTTGTAGAATTGTATTATATTTACCGAAAAAAATTTATAATTATGTTT
>DAONFU010000201.1:0-3477 GCA_035403765.1 Bacteroidales bacterium | reverse complement strand
TCGAACAGGATTATATGCGTTTTGGCGTGGAAGCCAGTTTTGTAAATACTGCCAAGCTCGATAATATCAAAGCAGCCATCAGGCCCAACACCAAAGTGCTTTATATCGAAACACCGGCCAATCCCACCATGGATATCACCGATATTGCCGCCTGTGCTGAATTAGCCAGAGAACACCATCTGATCCTTGTGGTTGACAATACTTTTTCATCGCCATACCTTCAGAAACCCCTTGATTTGGGTGCCGATGTGGTATTACACTCGGTTACCAAATTTATCAACGGCCATGCCGACATTGTTGGCGGCATCATCGTGGCAAAAGATCCTGAGGTTTACAAGAGAATCCGCCATTGCATGGTATATATGGGTTGCAATATGGATCCTACGCAAGCTTTTATGGTAATTCGCGGTGTAAAAACCCTGGCCCTTCGTATGGAAAGGTCGCAGGAAAACGCCATGAAAATTGCCAGATTCCTGGAAAAACACCCAAAAATTGCCTGGATAAAATACCCCGGCCTTGAAACTCATCCGCAATACGAGCTGGCAAAAAAACAAATGACCGGCTTTGGCGGCATGATGAGTTTCGGGTTGAAAGGCGGTTATGAAGCCGGCCGCAAGCTGATGGACAACGTGCATCTTGCCCTGCTCGCCGTTTCGTTAGGCGGCGTGGAAACTCTCATACAACATCCCGCATCGATGACACATGCTGCCGTGAGCAAAGAAAACAAACTGGCCGCAGGCATTACCGACGATCTGGTAAGGTACTCTGTAGGTATCGAAGATGTGGAAGACATTATTCAGGACCTTACCAACGCTCTGGAAAAAGTGTAGTGCCAACAGGCGACATTTGCCAACGTAAAACCCGTATTTTAAAAAAGTATTCCCCGCCACCAGGCAGGGAATACTTTTTTTTTCTCATGGATAAAATAAGAAGCTGTTTTTAAGTCTTAAAATTTTATTCAAATGTTAGTAAACTCCAAACTAAGAACAATTCGAATTTATTAACCAGAACTCCGTTTTATAAGTTGAAAAATAATGCAGGAAAGCATGAAGTTGAAAATTTAATAAACTAAATTTGCAGAATAAATTATAATATCACAACAAAAAAATAACATGAAAGTTGCATTAATAGGCGCCACAGGACTGGTTGGACAAAAAATGATACAAGTGCTGCAAGAACGAAAGTTTCCTATCACAGCCTTTTTTCCTGCGGCTTCCAGCGCCTCCGTCGGAAAAAAAGTAAGGCTCAACAACCAAGAATATCCGGTGATTAGCATTGAAGATGCCATAGCCGCAAAGCCCGCCATAGCCATATTTTCAGCCGGCGGTTCGGTATCCTTGCGCTACGCGCCTTTATTTGCCCAACAAGGAACCTTTGTCATCGACAACAGTTCGGCCTGGCGTATGTATCCCGACAAAAAACTTATTGTTCCCGAAGTGAACGGAGCCTTATTGACCAAAGAAGACAAAATTATTGCCAACCCCAACTGTTCCACCATACAGCTTGTGATGGCTTTAGCCCCCTTGCACCGGAAATACAAAATTCAACGAGTGGTAGTTTCCACCTATCAATCGGTTACTGGTACCGGCCAACTGGCTGTTCAGCAACTGATGGATGAAAGAAAAGGCATAAGCGGCTTTAAGAAATACCCCTATCCAATCGATTTGAACTGTTTTCCACACGGAGGCGACTTTACCGAAAACGGTTATACCACCGAAGAAATAAAATTGGAAAACGAAACGCGCAAAATACTGGGCGACCAATCTATTGCCATTACGGCCACGGTAGTGAGGATTCCGGTTGTTGGCGGCCATTCCGAAACTGTGAACATTGAGTTTGAACACGACTTTGAGTTGCCCGATATATTGTCGCTGCTTAACAATACCCCAGGCATTGTGGTTCAGGACAAACCGGAAGAAAACCTGTATCCCATGCCCTTGACGGCACACGACAAAGACGAAGTTTTTGTCGGCCGGATAAGAAGGGATTTTTCCAGGCCCACAAGCCTGAACATGTGGATAGTATCTGACAATTTGCGTAAAGGAGCTGCCACTAACGCCGTACAAATTGCAGAAATGTTAACAGCGAAAAAATTCGTTTGATGGAAGTCTTCAAATTTGGCGGTGCTTCGATAAAAGATGCAGTGAGCATAAAAAATGTTCCTGTCGTATTGGCACATTTCAAAAACAAAAAGATTGTCGTTATCATTTCGGCAATGGGCAAAACCACCAATGCCCTCGAGCAGCTTCTCCGTTCGTATTTCAACAGGCAGGAAGATACACACAGCCATCTCCGGAAAATCAAAGATTTTCACTTTTCCATTATCAAAGAACTGTTTCCCGAAGAAAACCATCCCGTGTATGCCGACATCAACCACCTATTCGATAAGCTGGAAACGGCGATTGCGCAACCTCCTGATGCTAACTTCGATTATGAGTACGACCGCATAGTGCATTTCGGGGAAGTGATCTCTTCAAAAATTCTCTGGCATTTCCTTAACTATGCTGGTGTACAGGCTGCCTGGATGGATATCACAAGGGTGTTGGTAACCAACAACGAATTTCGCAATGCCAAAGTGAACTGGCAAAAAACACAGGAGCAGATACAAAAGCACCTGGTGCCGGTCATTGACAATAACCCCATAATCGTACTACAGGGCTTTATCGGTAAATCCGAAACCGGAAGCGTGGTTACCCTTGGACGCGAAGGCAGCGACTATTCAGCCGCTATCGTGGCTTATTGCACCGATGCGGAAAGTGTTACTATCTGGAAAGATGTGGAAGGCGTATTGAATGCCGATCCCAAATATTTTGCCGACACACAGATAATAGAACAAATATCTTATGCCGATGCAGTGGAAATGGCCTACTACGGGGCTTCGGTGATTCATCCGAAAACCATCAAGCCCCTTGAAAACAAAAAAATCCCGCTGTATGTAAAACCCTTTGCCAAGCCATCCGCCGCCGGAACCGTCATCAAAAGTACACCTGTAAAATTGCCCATACCTGTTAATATTTTTAAGACCAAGCAGGTGTTGATTTCTATTCATCCCAATGATTTTTCCTTTATAGCCGAAGAAAACCTGCGCGATATTTTTTCACTATTTGCCGAACATAAAATAAGTATTAACCTGATGCAAAACACAGCTATCAGTTTTTCGGTGGTGATTGACCACCACCCCGACAAGCTCGACAGCCTGATTGGTGATTTGCAAAAATATTTCAAAGTAAGGTATAATACAGGGCTCGAGCTGATTACCATCCGTAATTTTAATGAGACAACCATAAAAAAAATTCTGGCAGGCAAAAAAGTTTTGCTGGAACAAAAAACCCGGTACAACGCGCAATTTGTGGCCAGAAATATCCATAATGGAAAATAGCCACAGACTATACGCCAGTAGGTGTCACTCCTGTTTTTTTCCCTGAGTTTTTACTAATCTTGTAAGCAAACAGCCAATCGTTCGGAAGGCAATCTCAA
>DAONFU010000200.1:0-3564 GCA_035403765.1 Bacteroidales bacterium | reverse complement strand
ATTTTCTTTAGTATATTTGTCCGCTAACCATTAAGCAAAAAAAGTATGTCAAAGGCAAATGAAAATAAGGTTTACGATTTGGGTATATCAAGCCATTCCGGCCAGATAATGCAGGAAAATCAGGATAGCTATACAGATTTTGAATGTATCAACGGTCATGTTTTCATAGTGTGCGACGGCATGGGTGTGCATGAAGCCGGTGCAGTAGCATCGCAGCTTGCCGTAGAAAGTATCCGCGCTTACCTGGAAAACCACTATTTCGATATGCCGGAAGATGCTTTAAAAGCCGCCATAGAATTTGCCAACTCCGTGGTGTATAAACGATCGAGACTCAAACCCGAATACCATGGTATGGGGACCACTATCGTGATGGCCATGCTTCGCCAGAATAAATTTCATTACGCACATGTGGGCGATAGCAGGGTATATATCTTTTCGGACGGCAAACTGTACCGGCTCACACGCGACCATTCGCAGGTACAAGACCTGGTTGATAAAGGGCTGCTGTCCGACGGAGAAACCCGAACACATCCCGATCGCAAAAAAATTACCCGCGCGCTGGGTTCCGGCATCAACATTGAAATTGAGTTTTGCACAGCCCCTGCCCTGCCGGCTCTGAATGATTTTATCCTTATGTGTACCGACGGACTTTTTTTTATGCTTGATGACATTGAAATATCACAAGTACTCAACGACGCGGGTTCGGTTCAGGAAAAAGCGGACAAACTTATTGGCCTTGCCAACGCTAAAGGAGGGCTGGATAATGCCACGGCTCTACTCATTCATTTTGTTGGGATTACTAACAAAAAAGCTGTGTTTTCCCCGGTATTTTATGTACCGAAAGAAATGAAACCGCTTATAAAAAAAGAGGAGCCACAAGAAAGTCTGACCACCACAGAAAACGAGGAAACTCCCATAGAACCTGCGGAATCAGAAGAAAATACATCCCACGAACCTATGGATACCGAACCTCCGCAAAGCAAAATTATTGAACAGGAGCCGGAAGGAGAAGAGCCGGGCTGGGAAACACCCATTGAAGAAGAATTACCCAATGAGAAAACCCTTTATGAAGAGCATCTGCAGGAGACGACACCCATAGAAGCACCGGGAGCCACTGAAAAAGCAGAAGACGATTTTATCAAAAAAAACATTCCGGAAGAAGAAAAGCCTGTTTATCAGGAAGAAACAAAAATCTATGAACCGGCCAAAACTTTCTATTCCGAGGAAGAATCAACAAAAAATACTGACCGTGCAGAAAATGCAAACATCACAACATTTTTAAACCGCTTTGGATTTTACAAAAAGCTGAAAGAAAAACCGGGCTTGTTGCGCAAAATAAGGATAGGCGCCATAATTCTCGGGGTATTATTTGTGGCCTATGTTTTTTGGGATATCTTTATCAAACAAAGCGCGCCCACGCAGGTTACCGAAGAAACAAAGAAACCTGCAGCAGTAGCGGAGGAAGAGCCCAAAGACAGCGTTGCGGCCGTAAGCCAGGCAACAGCCACACCCGACACTATCTGGATTAGTTATTCAGTGAAAAAAGGAGAATTTCTTGGCACCATAGCTTCCAAATTCGGTGTAACGGTAGATTTTATCAAAAAGAAAAACAAGCTTACAAACGACAATATACGAGAAAATCAAAAGCTCGAGATACCCACCAGGGCCAACCACACCGTAAAAGCCGGAGAATCCTTTGCTACCATTGCCAAAAAATATAACCTTCAGGCAAAATCGGTAATGAGAGCCAACGATATTAAAGACGAAAAAAGCATCAAAACGGATAAGAGCCTTATTATCCCTTTTAAATAAGAGCCCGATGGCTGCTGCCACTCCGAAAAAGCATCAGAAAATTCCTGTCAGCAGGAAACCGGATTCTGCGAAGCCAAGTGGCAGGATTACCATTGCCGAGACCACAATGCCTGCCAACTATATCAAATGGATAGTTTTTGCTTTCGCCCTGTTGCTTTATGCCAATACGCTCGACCTGAAGTATTCCCTGGACGATGCATTGATAATTACCGGTAACGACTTCACTAAAAATGGCTTCTCCGGCATCAAAGACATTCTAACCAATGACACATTCGTGGGCTTTCTGGGCAAAAACAATCTGCTCCCCGGCGGGCGTTACCGGCCATTGTCGCAGCTTATGTTTGCCGTTGAAAAGGAAATTTTTGGATTTAACCCTTTTGTGGGACACCTGATCAACATACTGCTGTATGCTTTTACCTGCATGTTGCTTTTTGTGATATTGATGAAGCTTTTTAAAAATTTTACTGCAGAGCGTTGGTATCTTAGCATTCCGTTTATTGCCTCCATGCTGTTTGCCGCGCACCCGCTGCATACGGAAGTTGTGGCCAATATAAAAGGACGCGACGAAATACTTTGTTTATTTTTTTGTTTATTGGTGGTGTTGTTCACATTAAAATACCTGGAGAAAAAGAAAATTTACCTGCTGATATCCAACCTGTTTTTATTTCTGCTGGCGCTCTTATCCAAAGAAAATGCACTCACCTTTTTTGCCATTATTCCTTTAATTCTTTTTGTGTTTTATCAGCCCAGGCTCAGAGATTACCTTATTGTTTCGGCACCCCTGCTCGGAGGCATTGCAGCCTACTTTGCCCTGCGAATCGGAATCATTGGCGTGCAGCAGGCAGCACCAGTGCGCGAACTGCTTAACGACCCATTCGTGGGATCTACCCTGATGCAAAAATATGCCACCATCTTCCTCACCTGGCTGAAATACCTGTGGTTGCTGATTTTCCCGCATCCGCTCACCCACGATTATTATCCGAAGCAAATCCCGATCGTGAATTTTTCGGACCTGAGGGTTATTTTGTCCATCCTGATTTACGGAACGCTGCTGGTTTTCGCCTTGTTAAAAATCAAAAGCAAAAATATTGTTGCCTTTGGAATACTTTTCTTCATTTTTAGTTTTTCTATCGTGTCCAATTTCTTTTTTGTTATTGGGACTTTTATGAATGAACGTTTTATGTTTGCCTCACTGCTTGGCTTTACGGTAATCCTCGCCTACCTCATCGCCGAGCCCTTGCGAAAAAAAATAAGCAATGGAAAGACATACCGGACCACAGCCCTTGTGCTGCTTGCTGTGATATTGTCAGCCTATTCCGCAAAAACGGTCAGCCGCAACCGGGCATGGATGGACGATCTGACGCTCTTCACCACCGATGTAAAAGTCTCGTCAAACAGCACCAAATGCAACACCTCCGCTGGTGGCAAACTGATAGAAAAGGCCGACTCCACGGATAACGAAACACAAAAACAAAAATACCTCGGACAGGCGGTGCGGTTTTTGAACAAAGCCATTGAAATATATCCTGCTAACAACAATGCACTATTGTTGCTGGGCAATGCCTACTTTAAACAAAAAGAATATACCAAAAGCCGCGACTGTTATCACCGGTGTTTACTGATAAATCCGAAGAATAAACTTGCGCTGAACAACCTGAAAAATGTAGCCATTATTTCGAACAGGGATAAGGTATTCGGAGAAGCATTAAAAGATTATCAGATGCTTTTGAAATACCAGCCTGCTGAAGCTGA
>DAONFU010000199.1:0-3596 GCA_035403765.1 Bacteroidales bacterium | reverse complement strand
AAAATATAGTTTCCTGAGCTTATAGCATAAAAAAAAATCAATTTTCTGATTTCAAAGTATAAACTTTTTAATTAGTGTATGAGCGGAAACCCAGTGTCTGAATCGAAAAGTTCAGTTTCGAGGCCTGCCCGACTGTCTGCCAACTGGCGGGTCAGTTGGGGATGAAGCCGGACATTAGGACAAACTCTAATTAATGTTCAGTGTAATGCTTATTGCGCGTTGTACCGGGTGTAAGGAATGCTGTCCTGTCCTGAAAAATCATGATTCAGGTATTTGAAATAACCTGCCACCGCCACCATGGCGGCATTGTCGGTGCAAAAAACCGGTTTGGGCAGGAATAATTCCCATTGTTGGTCCTGAGCGTGGGATGACAGTTGTTTTCTTAATGCACTATTGGCCGAGACACCGCCCGAAATGGCAATAGTGCGGATTCCGGTACGCCGCGAAGTTTCGATAAGTTTCTTAACCAGAATATTTATTATGGTTTGCTGTATGGAGGCGCATAAGTCTGCAAGGTTTTGGCTGATAAAATCAGGGTTTTCATTCAGGCGGTCGCGGACAAAATACAAAAAGGAAGTTTTGAGTCCGCTGAAACTGAATTCGTCATTTTTAACTCGGGGTTCAGCAAATTTGTATTTCAAAGGATTTCCGGCGGCAGCATTTTTGTCGATCATTTGTCCGCCGGGGTAGGGAAGACCCAGTATTTTTGCGCTTTTGTCAAAAGCTTCTCCGGCGGCGTCATCAATGGTGTTGGCAATCGTTTCAAAAGTGTAATAATCTTTTACTTTTATTATCTGCGTATGGCCTCCCGAAATGAGCAGACAAAGGTAAGGGAATGCCGGCGCCTGCCTGGGGCTATCCTTTTCATTAATAAAATGTGCAAGCATATGCGCCTGAATATGATCGACATCAATAATGGGGATATTCAGCGCCAGCCCTAAGGATTTGGCCACTGATGTTCCCACAATCAGCGAACCCAACAAACCGGGCCCCCGTGTAAAAGCAATTGCAGAAAGTTGTTTTTTTTGTATATTTGCTTCGTGGAGTGCCTGGTCAATAACGGGGATAATATTTATCTGGTGCGCCCTCGAAGCATATTCGGGGACTACACCGCCAAAGTTACTATGTATTGCCTGGCTGGCAATAATATTGGACAGAAGTTCGTTTTTATTGACCACCGCCGCAGAAGTGTCATCGCAGGATGATTCTATGCCCAGTATGTAAGTGTTCATTGTGAAAAAAAGTTTTCAAAGGTATAAAAAAAACGTTTAAAATATTATTGGTTGTTTATGCGGTACTATTTGTGCTGCCTGCAGGCCTATTTACACTAATGCAAAGCAACCTGGTACAGACTTACCTGGCCAAAAAAGTTTCTGCCTATTTGTCCGAAAAACTCAATACAGAAGTTACAGTCGACAAGGTGGAAATTCGTTTTTTTGCCGATGTGGTATTGAAGAAGGTATATATTGAAGACCTTCACGATAATCCCCTGCTCAGTGCCGAAAAGATCAACGTGCAGCCCGGACATATTGACTTGTCTTCCAATTATTTCGAGCTTAAAAAGGTTGTTCTGGAAAATACTTTCTTCAATTTACGCAAGTATAAGGATGAAAAAAAACTTAACCTGCAGTTTTTGATGGATTTTTTTAAGACCGATAAAAAGAAAACTGCCAGGCCAAAATACCCTGTAAAAGTTGTGGTTGATAAACTAAAACTTTCGGGTTCGGGATTTTCTTACATTGACGACAACAAAGAGCATAACAACAATGGGGTCATGGATTTTGATGATATAAATATTTCGTCCCTGGATGTGGATATGAAAAATGTGGCGGTGCTTGGCGACTCGGTTTGTGCAGAAATTAAAAACCTGTCGTTGCACGAAAAATGCGGGTTTATCATCCGGGAATTTTCGGCAAACTCAATCGTTTCCAAACGCAACATTGTGGTTAACAATCTGTTGGCAAAAACAAATAATTCTAACCTCAACCTTGATCTTACCTTTGCTTATGAGGACTTTAAGTCTTTTAAAGATTTTGTTCACAAAGTGGTTATCATCTCGGCCATTCGCCCTACCGATCTTAATTTTATTGATATTGCCTATTTCGTACGTCAGTTGCACGGGATGAATGATCTTATACATTTTTCATCTCAGGTAAAAGGCACTGTGAGCAATCTCAAGGTGAAGAAATTCATGATGCATTATGGCGCTGATACTTATTTTGACGGTGATATCGCCATGAACGGCCTGCCCAAAATTGATGAAACGTTCATTAATCTGAAAGTCAGAGATCTGACATCTTCGGTGTCGGACCTCAATACCATTGTTATCCCTTCAGCCAACGGGGAAGTGATTAACCTGAAACTTCCATTAATGCTGCAGCGACTGGGAAACATAAACGTAAACGGAGTTTTTACAGGATTTTACACAAATTTTGTTTCCAATGCCACCCTGAATTCTGATCTGGGCACTATTTCGACCGATATTATCGTAAGAAACGAAAACAAAGTAATTTCATATGAAGGGGAGGTGTCCACCGAAAATTTTTATCTCGGACAACTGCTTGATGCAGGCGGATTGCTTGGTAAAGTGAGTCTGGTAGCTCAATTAGGCGGATCGGGCCTGACAGCTAAGGATGCCGATTTGATTTTTCAGGGAAACATTGATCAACTGGAGTTTAAAGGGTATAACTATTCCGGTATATCGGTAAACGGCTCTTTTGTCCATAAAATTTTTAATGGCGTGATTGAAGTGGAGGATAAAAACCTTGAAATGGTGTTCAATGGCGAGGTGGATCTCAACGACTCGCTGCCCGATTTCGACTTTGAAGCCAATGTGGCCTATGCCAATTTAAAAATGCTCAAGATAAATCCAAAAGATACTGTTTCAGAGGTAAAGGGACGGATGAACATCGATTTCTATGGCAACAATATTGATAACCTTAAAGGCTATATCGCAATCAATGATGCTTCGTTCCATCAAAACCATAAATATTTTGACCTTCGGTCTTTTAACCTTAATACATATATCAGTCCAACGGGATATCGCACCTTTGACCTGAAATCCGATTATGTGGATGCTGTTTTTAACGGATATTTTGTTTTTTCGGAGCTTGGAAATTCTTTTAAGAACTTCCTGCTTAACTATCTTCCCAACGTTTATTTTGCCCTCGACACCAACAATAAAAATCTGGCCCGTCAGGAGTTTAATTTTGATATCAGGTTGTATAATGCTACGCCTGTTTTGGATTATCTTGTTGACGGCCTGGAAGCATCAGGCAATACCATGGTGAAAGGAAACTTCAACTCATTGACGAATCATGCTAAAATAGATGCTGTTTCTTCAAAACTATCCTATAAAAGTTTCTCACTGGAAAACTGGAGCCTGGATTTTGCGGCTACCGAAGGGAGGATAAATCTTCATATGAATTCCGATACGTTGCATATGTCTGACAGCTCTTATCTTTCCAATGTGAACCTGGATTCCAGAGTGCTTAATGACAGCATAAGCAGCAGCTTACAGTGGGATAACAAAAAAGCCACCAAGAGAAATGCCGGCAACCTGAATTTTTATAACTATTTTTATACTAACACCCAAT
>DAONFU010000198.1:0-3622 GCA_035403765.1 Bacteroidales bacterium | reverse complement strand
CCATCGGACCAGCTCCACAGGTCGAGTTTTACTTTTTCCTCATCCAGCAGCGTATCTTTTGGTTCGGGATATTTGCGTGGAGCGGTGCCAAAATAAAGCAGGGCGCCATCCTCGGAGAATCGCGGAGCTTGATTTTCACTTACACGCCAGCGCACAGGAAACCGGTTTTCGGAAGTATCAACCAAGGTTTGTACAATATTTTGTTTACTATTCCATCCCATGATTTTAAATTGTTTTACCTTGCCGGTATCCTGAGAAAACAAAAATGCCATTTGTTGCCCTGCATCATCACACACGATACTTTTGGCTGTTCCCGCATTTATGAATAAAGTATCGGGCTTAGCTTTTCCGGCGGTAAAAATACTTACAGCTACCGTGTCAACAGAATCCTTTTTAACCGAAACCATCGAAAGCAAAGCTCCGTTTTTAGAAAAGCTGTATTCGGTAACCAGTTTGTTGACAAGGCTTATACCCTCCATTGGATTATAAATAATCAAATCGGTACCGCTTTGTTTGGGTGCTTTTTTCTTGTCTTTTTTGGGTTCTGCCTGCTGAGCCTTCGCTGTATCAGCCACTTTGACGGTATCTTTTTTATCGTTTTTTTCCTTTTTTTCTTCAAGCAACAGGGCCACCCAGGATTCACCGTCAGGCGCTGTTTTGAAAGATTTTACATTATCAAACTTTTTAATTGTCCGAGTTTTAAGCATCCATACTCCTGCTGAATCCTTAGGGAGGTCTTCTTCTTTTGTTTTTTTCAGTTTCAGTTTCCGTAAACTATCGGCCGGTTGTTTGATTTTAAAGACCACAAATTCACTGTTTGCCGAAAATTGAGCATCGCAGCCCCTGAAAATTGAGTCTTTACTATTATTGGCGGTATTTACAATATACAAGCATCCATCGCCTTTCAGGGGATTGATTTCATAGGTTATCCATCTCCCGTCGTCAGAAATGGCGGTGTTTTTAATGGTTTTCCATAATGGATACACATTTTCATCAATTTTTTTCTTGTCGCTTGCCTGGCCAAAAAGAATTCCAAAATTCAAAAAGCAAGCTACCAGAGTAATCACGGCCTTCTTCATAATATTTTTAGTTTTATTAGCGTACATTATTTAAGAAAAGGTCCAAACCCTTCATCAGTAATAATTCCCCGGTGGTGTCACGAAGTGCTGTTTATTTTTCAGAAAGCGACAACTTGGCAGCACCTCAGGCAAAGAAAAGTTTCAGAAGATTTATTTCTGCATAGTTTTCTGCCTGATATCAAATTTTATTATCTCTTCCACCTGTTCGGCATCAATGCGTTTGGCTACTATTTTCTTTTTTTCGTCGAGCAGATAAATCACAGGGGTGCTGTATATGTCGTAGGTTTCGGCAAAATGCGGTGTTACTGTTCTGGGGCCGTTGACATTAATAAATGGCATATTGTTTTTACGGATAAACTTTTTCATTTCGGCCATATTGGTGTCGGTGCAAACAGCAAAAACTTCCAATCCTAATTCTGATTTCTTTTTATGATAAAACTCAACTACTTTGGGCACTTCGGTTTTGCAATGCCCGCATTCATAATCCCAGAACAATATTAAAGTATATTTGGAATTGATAGCATAAAGCGATTGCAGCTGCAGGCTGGTATCCTGCATAATCATGGGGGGAGCTTCTTTTCCGATAAGAATGGGTTTGAGTTTCATGGCACGCTTAGTAATGTTATCCAGCGTGGTTTCGGACATCCAGAAACATTGGCCGGTCATATAATAGGTTTCCACCATGTGGACAAAAACCTTGTCGAATCCCATGATTTTTGATGTTTCGTAAACATAGGTAATATACCACACCACGTATTTGAACATTTCCTGATTGGCACGGGCTTTTTCCACCAGTTTGTCGGCTTCCACAATAATGGAATCGGGGTGTTGCACAACCACATTGGAAAAAAAGTTGTTGATACGGTTGTAAAAAACGGGTGTTCTCAAAATCTTGTCATCAGAAAAAGTGATGTTGTCCCAATAATGGTTTTTGAAATAATAATAACGGAAGGTTGAATCTTTGCGCCCGTTGGCCAACACGGGTGGTTCGGGCACTTCGGGATCGCGCGACGACACAAACACATTAGCGATGAGTGTTTGCGGATAGTTTTTGATGAGTTCGAGTTTATAATTCTTGACAAAATCATCGATTTTTTCCATTTCCTTTCGGATAGCTTCAGTGCTGTCTTTGTTATTTTTATTAGCCTCCATGCGTTTTTTCAGCGGATCATATTTCTTTTGATTTTCATCAATCACATTCAGATACTTATAAAAAATCTGGTTTTCCTCCGACCCTTTTATCTTCATGTTTTTTATTGGATGCACGGTATCGGTCTCCAGCGAAATTGTTTGTTCCTTGTTAATTATGAATTCAAAATACTTCTTTTTTGGATACACCACAAAATAAATTCCACCCGGCAGTGCTTCTTTGCCCGTAAAAACCATCTCTCCTTTGATGTTGGTTATGGCCGTGTCGTCGATGTACTGGTGTTGTCCGTAATAGTGCCCGAGATAGCAGGTGTCATTAATAATTCCTGCAATTTTTACAGTGAATTTGTACCCTGCCATTTCTGTTGCAGTATTGGATACAGGTTTTTCAACCTGATAATTAACTATAAATAATGCAGTTAGAATAATATTTGAGATATAACTAAACATAAGGTAATTTTTTGGCTTTTGTCGTGCAAATTTAATGCTAAAGAAGATATTTGGAGCGGTTTTTATAAATTTTTTCCATGTAAATGCATAAAGCTTTCACTTAAATTTGCGCAACACCTGAAACACAAATGGAATATTGTTGTTATTTATTTTAATTTTGCTGTGCAATAACACTAATAAATATGAAAAGAATAGCATTACTGGCAATAGCTCTTTTTGCCTTGTCCCTGGCCGGAAACGCTCAGCATTTTTTTGCGGGTGCCAAAGCGGGTCTTAACCTCATACCACTTGAAAAACATGATTTGAAAGGCCGCTTATTCAGTGCCGGCTACCACCTTGGCGGGGTAGGCTATTATAAGGTTAATGACTGGTTTTCGGTTTCGGCAGAAATTATGCTCACTTCGCAAAAAAAAACCTACGAAAAATTTGATACATCGTCGTTCATAGCTACACTTGCAGAAAACCCCTTGCTTTCTCTCACCGGTGTTGACATCAATGAGATAATGGATACGCTGGGGATGGTTACGGATTATATCAATGATAATGTGTATAACACTCGCACAGGCGTGGTGAACCTTACTTATATCAAGGTACCTGTGCTTGCTTGTTTCAACTATAAGTCGGTGTATTTCTCGGTAGGGCCTTACGTTTCTTTTTTGATATCAAACAAAACCAACGAAAAGTTCAGACAACATATTCCTATAGTGGAAACGATGACAGGCCTGGACACCATCCCATTTTATAATTCCATCATCAATGCAACGTTTCCGGGCTTTAGTGAACCATTGACCAGCAAGGTGGAAAAAGACAAAACCATCGGGAAAATTGATTTTGGCTTTATGGCCGAAGTTTCCTACAGGCTAGGCAACCATGTAACCCTGGGGGTGAGTTATCATCAGGGATTGCTCAATTACCGGAATCCGGCGATTTACAAAAAAGATTAC
>DAONFU010000197.1:1962-3653 GCA_035403765.1 Bacteroidales bacterium | reverse complement strand
ACCAAACGAATGGTGATTACCAAATAGAAGGTATTACCGAAAAACAAAAAAGGCAACCTGCGGGCTGCCTTTTTTGTTTTATTTTTTTTGGTCAACATCTTTCATTGAAAGCTGTATTCGTTTCCGGTCAGCATCCACGCTCACAACTTTAACTTTCACTTTCTGGTTGAGCCTTACCACCTCATTGGGGTTTGCAATAAAACGGCCGGCCATCTGGCTGATATGCACCAGGCCATCCTGATGAACACCAATATCAACAAAGGCGCCAAATGCAGTAATGTTTGTTACTATTCCGGGCAGTTCCATACCTGGGATAAGGTCTTTTATGTCGTGGATATTTTTATCAAATTCAAAGAGGTCGAATTTCTGACGCGGGTCACGGCCGGGTTTTGCCAATTCCTGCATGATATCATTAAGCGTAGGCAGTCCTGCTTTTTCGGTAATAAACTCCTGCAATTTAATTTTTTTTCTCAGGCTTTCGTCCTTCATAAGGTCCGGCACCGTACAATTCAGTGCGCTGGCCATTTTATTTACTATATCGTAGCTCTCTGGGTGGACGGCGCTGGCATCCAGCGGGTTTTCGGCATGGGAGATACGCAAAAATCCGGCAGCCTGTTCGAAGGCTTTTTCTCCAAAGCGAGGTACTTTTTTTAATCCGCCCCTGGCGCTGAAAGAACCGTTTTTGTTGCGAAATTCGACAATATTTTTTGCCAGTGCAGGCCCCACACCCGAGACATAAGTCAGCAGTTCTTTGCTGGCTGTATTCAGGTCCACCCCTACCGAATTTACGCAACTAACCACCACATCTTCCAGGCTTTTCTGTAGCGCATTTTGGTTCACATCGTGCTGATACTGGCCGACACCTATTGACTTAGGATCGATCTTCACCAGTTCTGCTAAAGGGTCCATCAGGCGCCGTCCAATAGAAACGCTACCCCTGACGGTAACATCATAATCAGGAAACTCTTCGCGGGCTACGGCGGATGCCGAATAAACCGAAGCACCGTTTTCGTTCACCACAATAGCAATGACATCTTTCTTAAATTTTATTCTGCGGACAAAATTTTCTGTTTCTCGTCCGGCAGTTCCGTTACCGATGGCAATGGCTTCAATTTTATAGGCATCCACCAGGCTTTCAATTTTGTTTATGGCTTGTTTCATCTCATTCTGGGGAGGATGCGGATAAATAGTTTCATTATGCAACAGTTTGCCATTTTTGTCGAGCACTACCGCCTTGCACCCTGTACGAAAACCCGGATCTAAAGCCAGGACGGTTTTTTGCCCGAGGGGCGGAGCAAGCAGCAATTGTTTAAGATTACCTGCAAACACGCGTATGGCTTCATTATCGGCCCGCTCCTTTGCCAGTTGCCTCATTTCAGTTTCCATCGAAGGTTGTAAAAGACGTTTATATGAATCGGTTATGGCATTTTTTACCAGGTCCGAAGCCCTGTTTCGGGCTTTGATAACATTTCTTTCGATCATTTCAAGAGCCTTTTCAGCATCTGGCTCAATAGAAATTTTCAAAAAGCCCTCCGTTTCGCCCCTGAACATGGCCAAAACGCGATGAGATGGAGATTTGATTAAAGGTTCATTCATTTCATAATACATCTCATAATTCCTGCCTTCAATTTCCTTGCCCTTGACCACCCGGGAACTAATCACTGATTCCTTTTCAAAAAGTATCCTGATTC
>DAONFU010000197.1:0-1862 GCA_035403765.1 Bacteroidales bacterium | reverse complement strand
AACCGGTGAGTTCTTTACGGTAACGGGCAATAAAAGGCACTGTGGCGCCATTATCAAGCAGATAAATGGTATTTTCAACCTGCTTTTGTTGTATTCCCAGGTTTTTTGAAATTTTTTCGACGTGATTCATAAAAAATGTTTGACTTCAAAGTTAAAAAAAATTATCACGAACATCCCTGCATTTTCTTTTACGGGAAATCCATAACGGGAATACTTTCCAGCCTGGATTATGCCTGAAACAGACACCACTCAAGAACCTTGACCTATAGAAAGAAATGCATGTGATTTAATAAAGTATAGTTAACTTTGTAAATAATTGAACCGGCTCATGGTAAGTGAAAGAGTGAATTAAAATCAAAGGAATGAAGTGTAAATTGTTTCTGACTTTCGATCACGAATTACCCTTGGGAGGCTTAAGAACTTCGGCCAAAGAAGCCTTGTTTGACCCTACCGATAAGGTGCTGAACATAGCAGAACAGATGGGAGTCCGTGTTACATTGTTTACCGATATTTTGTGTGCCTACAGATACAATGACTGGGATAAAAACAATTTTTTCTATCCATATGAAGACCAGTTGCATAAGGCCCTGTGTAATGATCACGACGTGCAGCTTCATCTGCACCCTCACTGGCTGACTAGCACTTTTGAAGGGCACAGTTATCTGCCTTCCAAAGAATTCAGTTTGGCAGACTTCATGGGACATCCGGAATGGGACATCAAAAAGATTATTGAACATGGAGTAAATTTTCTAAGCGAACTATGTTCTGTTCCTTTGAGCGATTACCAATGCCTGGCATTTCGTGCAGGCGGGTACCATCTCGATCCCTGCAGTGCCGAGATTTTTAAGAACCTTGCGGCACAAGGAATCCGCTATGACAGTTCGGTTTGTAAAAACTATAGGTTCAGTTCTGGATTATCCACTATTGATTTCCGGGTTATGCCCAAAAAGCCAAATTGGTTTATTGACTCCGGGGGCAACTATAAACAGGATGCCGCTGCGGGAATAAGGGAGATACCTATTGCCGGCATACCCAAGACAATTTTTGAAATACCCACGCGGTTCAAGTTGAAAAAATATGCTTCGCGCGCTCCCATGAATCACGGAAATCAGATTCATGCAGGACGTCCGGCATCCTTTAAGAAAAAGGTCGCTCAATTGTTTTCGAGCCGAATGCTGAGTTTCGACAATTACACTTTTTCGGCAGATTATCTGCTAAAAATCCTGGATTACAACCTGCAAAAGTACCGTATGTATGATGAGGTTATGCTATGCGCCATCGGGCATCCCAAAAGCATGGGGGAGTATTCTATGGGGATGCTCGAAACATTTATTAAGAAAGTTCAGGACAAATACCCTGCACAAGTGGAGTTTTATACTTACCGCCAGCTTTTTGCTGAACAAAATAATCTCTGATATAGCTACTACGGATTTTTTAGAACTTTTTTGTAGAAGCAATTTTCACCGTATCCGCAAATAAAGCCTTCCACCCTTTATATAGGCCGGTATTGCAGAATGTGCGGTCGTGCCATATGGTGATAAGGGTTCCATTTACATTTTTCACTTCCTCCACCAGGCTTTTGACATGCTGCCAGGCGTCAGCGGGGCTGAGTTTCATGTAGTCATACAGCGTTGAATCCATGATGCAGAACGGAAATATTTTAAGATTGGTGACGGTTTCGGTTTTCAGGTCAAAGAAAAAATATGGTGTGCAAATAGCCGCACGAAATCCGGGGTGCGATTGGTAGCCCATCGAATAATCCTCGGTGATGCCTGCCTTCACAAGATTTTGGTACGTAGCCGGAAAAGACAGTTTCAGAAAATGCTGACGGCTTTTTGTAACGGGCTTTTGCAAGGCTTTGG
>DAONFU010000196.1:0-3660 GCA_035403765.1 Bacteroidales bacterium | reverse complement strand
TAAATACAAAAAATTCGACAACCAGGATGGCCCAACTTATACGATTCTCAGAACAGAGGTTTTTATGATAAAATATGCCAACGGCACCAAAGAAGTTTTTGGCGCTGATGTGGCTGTCGAACAGGCAGGAAATAATGAAATAACCACAACTCCTACCAGTCAGGAACCTGCCACTGTCATCATTTACCGTAAAAACTCACCGTCCGGATTTGCTGTGGTGTATGATGTTTATGCCGACACTAAATACATTACCAAGGTTGGCAACAACACATATTTTTCCACAAAGGTAGAGCCAGGTTTGGTTACCTTTAATGCCATGACAGAACCGCCCAAAGTTACTGCATCAATGAATCTGGAACCTGGGAGAACCTACTATCTGAAATGTGGTGTTAGCACGGGGATGTGGGTTGGAAGGCCTGCTTTAGAATTTGTTTCAGAAAGTACAGGCATATCGGAAACTTCGAAAATGAGAAAATAGTTCAACAATAAATCATTAAAAAGCTGCCGCTGTGGGCGGCTTTTTTTATTTCTGCAGCTCGTTATTTTTCCAGGTACCGCAGACTTTTTTTCCTGAAAGATAGGTGTAACAGCCTTCGCCATTGAACTTATTTTTTCCGAACATACCCTCATACGCCGACCCGTCTGGGAACACAAGGGTGCCCTCACCATCTTTCATGTTGTCTTTTAAATGTCCCGTGTATTTCTTCCCGTTTTCACAGGTAAAAACTCCTTGTCCGTTCATCTTGCTGTTTTTCCAGTCGCCGGTGTAAACACAGCCTTTGTACTCGCCGCTGGCATAAGTAAAAGTGCCTTTACCATTGCATTTATTATCTGACCATTCTCCGTTATAAACATCGCCATTTTTATAAGTATAGGTTCCGATTCCGCTCAGTTTGTTCTTCTCAAATTGCCCTTCATATTTATCACCACTGGCATAATAAAATGTTCCGGTTCCGTTAAGCATATAGTTTTTAAATTCACCTTCATACCTGTTCCCATTAGCATAGGCATAGGTTCCTGTGCCATCTTTGCAGTTTCCTTCGACACAACCAATTTTCTGGCCAAATACAGGCACCAGCATAGCTAAAAACAATGAGGCAAGTACAAGATTTTTCCCTGTCATAATATTTTATGATTAATTAAAAAGGCATCAGCCTTTAGCGATGCCTTTTTGTATTCGTTTTATTGTTTGGCCTGTTGCGGAATATATTTCATCAGCAGTTGCCTGTATCTCTCACTTTCTGCTTTCTGTCCATATTTTTCCGAATAGGACATCAGGGCTTGCAACACCTGCAGCCCCTGCTGGGTGTCTTCTCCAAAGAAACCCACAGCCTGATCAACTCCGTTCAGGGTAAACATAACATTCTTTTTGAAAGCATCCGGATTGACACTTTCGTAATACGTCAGGTTCTGATCATAAATATCACCGACGATTCTGAAAATTTCCTTCCCTTTCACAGTATCGCCAGCGCTGAAATAAAGTTCTGCATAGCCAATCATGTATAAATCGTAAGGCACGGCATAGTCGGGAAGCAACTCGGCACCGCGGTCAAGCGCTTTGAGCGCTTTTTCTTTTTGTCCCTCGGCCAACAATCCCTGTGCCACGCGGGCAAAATTATTTCTCAAATACAAAGACATGCCATAACTTTCTTTGTCCACATATATTGTAGGATCGTTAATATTGCCATAAACAAACTTATTCATCAGGCAGTCGTAAGTTTCATTGGTAAGCACACCGCCTCTGCGGGCATCGCCCTTAACTGGTAAAAACCGGTAAACACAGCCATCAAGGAAACAATAATCCGTGATATTGATAAAATCTTCAACACTCGAAGGGCTGGCAAAATAAATGGGCCGTTCCCAGTTGTTGGTGGCTATCAGGTCGAGCAGCATCAGGTCGTTTTTATATAGGGTGCTTTTCTTGACTTTCCATGTGATGGCTTTTACCACCCTGTCGGCCAGATACCCCGGCACGGTGCCATTATTGCACACCTTGGCAGAATCTACGCGGAGCGATAGATTTTTGGTAGGCATATAAGCTACCCTGCGTTTATCCTGCAGTTGCACCTTACTGTCTTCCTTATCGCTATTGATGAAATTAATCAGTTTTTTCAAATCCCAGACATTATTGGCATCTTTCTCGTAATAAGGCACAAAGTCGTTGGTTCCGGCGGTATATTTATGAGAAGGTATCGTGAAAGGCAGGGGCGCTGATTCATAAATTTTGTTGAACAGCTGATGAATATACCAGTCGCCAGAGGCCAATGTAAAATTTACCACCCTGACATCGGTACGGAACCCTTCAACCTCCTGAACATACCATAAGGGGAAGGTGTCGTTATCGCCATTGGTAACCAGGATAGCATTCGGGGCGCACGAAGCGAGATAGTTTTTGGCATAATCGCGGCAGGCGTATTTGTCCGAACGGTCGTGATCGTCCCAGTTTTCTTTCGCCATAATGGTAGGAACCAGCAGGAAGCTAGCCACAACAGCAATTATCACGCTGACCATCTGTGGCAACTTTTTCGACAGGGCATGGTATAATGCCACCACACCTATGCCTATCCAGATTGCGAAAGCATAAAACGATCCGGCATAGGCATAATCGCGTTCGCGCGGCTGATAGGGGGTAGGATTCAGGTAAACGATGATGGCCAGTCCTGTAAGCAAAAAAAGCAAAGTAACCACAAAGGCATCCTTTTTGTTTTTCCAGAAATGGAATGCCAGCCCTGCCAATCCCAGCAGCAGGGGCAGAAAATAATAAGTATTCCTGCCTTTGTTGGTCAACATTTTGTCGCTTAGTTTATCCTGATTACCGAGGCGGGCTGCATCCATAAACTTAACGCCACTTATCCAGTTGCCATTGACAACATCCTTGTTTCCGGCTTCATCGATACCAAAGCCCTGGATATCGTTTTGTCGGCCCACAAAATTCCACATAAAATAGCGCAGGTACTGATTGCCTATTTGGTTTTTAAAGAAAAACGTCAGATTTTCGCCGAAGGTAGGTTTTGATTTACCTCTGGTGCCCGTCCATGCACTATAAGCTCGTATATGTTTATCCTGTTCGCTCCACATACGTGGAAAAAGGCCGCAACCCTGAGGATCATATTTATAGGAAACTTTACGGGTGGTGGGAATGTACTTATCTTCGCCTTTAACATAGTTGTAAGCACCTTCCTTGGTATCGACCACTCTGGCATTGAAATACTGCCCGTATAGTACCGGCCAGTCGCCATATTGATCGCGATTCAGATAAGTCAGCAGGGTAAGGGCATCCTTGGGCGCATTTTCATTAATTGGCGGATTAGCATTGGCACGGACCACAAGCATAACAAACGAAGAATACCCGATGATAATAAAAGTAAAACATAAAATGACAGTATTTAAGATGGTTTTACCGTGTTTTTTTGAATAAATCAGACCAAAAGCAATGAGGCCAATAAGAAGTACGAAATAGATGATAGTGCCTGAATTAAAAGGCATATGAACGGTATTTACAAAAAACAATTCGAAATATCCGGCCATCTTAACCGTCCAGGGAATAATGCCTGATTGCACCAATCCAAGGATAATAACCGAAAGGATAAGCACCAGAATAAAATTCCTGGTAGATTGTTTGCCTTTTCTGAAATAATAAAGCATAGTCATGGCGGGGAT
>DAONFU010000195.1:0-3707 GCA_035403765.1 Bacteroidales bacterium | reverse complement strand
GTGCTGACCACTTTTTTTACCTCAACTTTTTTCGCCAGCACCTTCTTTTTTGGAGTGCTGATTACTTTTTTTGGCGCATTTTTTTTTGGCGCAATTATGGCCTTTTTTATAGTGGTTTTTTTTGTTGTTCCCGTTTTTTTTGGAGCGCTGACAACTTTTTTTGCAACAACTTTTTTTGCTGTAGCCTTCTTAATTGGCGCCGCGGCAGTCTTTTTCATCGTGGTTTTTTTTGCTGCAGCGTTCTTTTTGGGAGCGCTTTTTATCTTTTTTTCAGCAACTTTTTTCACAACAGCCTTTTTAACCTTTTTTTGCATAATATTTTTGTTTTATAATTTAAAAATCAAGCTTTGCTTAACGAAACAAAAGTTATGGTGGTGTCTGTTAGTTCTATCTGATTTTTTACGCCCTCAATTGTATCAACAAAATCTATTGATTCAGCTAAAATTTCGCTGCAAATATACACATTATTATTTTCAACAGCATCAACTAAATTGCGTTGTCTTTCCACCAGCACCCGTATTTTGTCGGTAACCTCAAAATGAAGTTCTTTTCGCAGGGTTTGGATACGGTTTACAAATTCTCTGGCCAGGCCTTCTTCCACAAGTTGTGGCGTAAGTGTGGTGTCGAGGGCTGCCGTAATGTTATCTGACACCGATACTACCCATCCGGGGATGTCTTCGGTAATAATTTCCACGTCGTTGATGGAAATTTCAACAGGTGCATTATCAATGTTTAGCCCGAAGGTTTTGTTTTTTTCCAGCTCGATGATTTGCTGCTGATTCATAGCGCTGATGGCGGCAGCAAGCGTCTTCATCTGTTTTCCGAATTTTGGCCCCAACGCCTTAAAATCGGGTTTGATTTTTTTTACCAGAATATTGTTTTCGCCTTCAATGTATTCGATTTCTTTTACATTAACTTCCGAAAGTATCAGGTTTTTAACAGCTTCTACCTGCACCTTTGTTTTGGGTTCTGTTATCGGCAGCATTATTTTTGCCAGCGGCTGACGAACGCGCAAATTGTGTTTTTTGCGCAGAGATAACACCATGGAGGATATTTTTTGGGCAAGCTCCATGCGTTCTTCAAGGTCTATATCAACCAGATTGTTGTCTGCTACCGGAAAATCAGCGAGATGGACAGATGGAAACTGAAGTTTTCCCGTAACATTGTTGAGGTCGAGGAAAAGTTTTTCGGCAAAAAAAGGCGCGATGGGGGAGACTAATAATGCTATGGTATTCAGGCATTTATATAATGTCTGGTAGGCCGAAATTTTGTCAGTTGAATAATCGCCTTTCCAGAAACGGCGGCGACATAGGCGCACATACCAGTTGCTGAGGTATTCATCCACAAAATCCTGTATCAGCCTGCCGGCACGGGTGGGCTCGTAATCGGCATAGCAGTCGTCAACCTGCATGATCAGCGTATTGAGCTCCGAAATAATCCACCGGTCTATCTCCGGACGTTGTTCGACAGGGATTTCTTCTTCCCGGTAGGCAAAGCCGTCGATGTTAGCATATAAGGCAAAAAATGCATACGTATTATAAAGCGTTCCGAAGAATTTCCGCTGCACTTCGCCGATACCCTCACTGTCGAATTTCAGATTATCCCATGGTTGCGAATTGGTTATCATATACCAGCGTGTGGCATCGGGGCCGTATTTGGCAATGGTTTCAAAAGGATCTACGCCGTTGCCGAGCCGTTTCGACATTTTATTGCCGTTTTTATCAAGCACCAGGCCGTTGGAAACTACGTTTTTAAAGGCAACAGAGTCGAACAACATTGCAGCAATAGCATGCAGGGTAAAAAACCACCCCCTGGTTTGATCAACACCTTCGGCAATAAAATCTGCGGGAAATTTAGCTTTAAAAAGTTCAGAATTTTCAAAAGGATAATGCAGTTGCGCATACGGCATGGAGCCTGAGTCGAACCATACATCAATCAGGTCGGGTTCGCGGAACATCTCTTTGCCCGAGGGCGAAACCAACACAATTTCATCTACATAAGGACGGTGCAGGTCAATGGTATTATAGTTTTCTTTTGAATTATTTCCGTCGATAAAATCCTTGTATGGGTTAGTGCTCATAAAGCCTTTTTCAACGGCTTTGTCAATTTCCTTTTTAAGCTGGCCCACCGAGCCTACACAGATTTTTTCCGAGTGGTCTTCCGTGGCCCAGATAGGCAAAGGAACTCCCCAGTATCTTGTGCGTGAAAGGTTCCAGTCCACCAGATTTTCGAGCCAGTTGCCAAACCTCCCGGTGCCGGTGCTTTCGGGTTTCCAATTGATGGTTTTATTTAGCTCGATCATGCGATCTTTGCAGGCCGTGGTTTTGATAAACCACGAATCGAGAGGATAGTATAAGATAGGCTTGTCGGTACGCCAGCAGTGCGGATAGGAATGTTCGTACTTTTCTGACTTGAAGGCCCTGTTTTCTTTTTTCAGTTTGATAATGATGTCGATATCAACATTGTTGCCGGGTTCGTTATTTTTAAGGGGTTCGTATTCATTTTTCACATAACGTCCTGCAAATTCGCCCATTTCCGCGACAAATTTTCCTTGTTTGTCAACCAGGGTGAGCGAACCCAGGCCTTTTTGCCGTGCGGTACGAAAGTCGTCGGCGCCAAAACTGGGGGCAATGTGCACGATGCCTGTTCCGTCTTCGGTTGTTACAAAATCTCCGGCCACCACCTTAAAAGCATCGCCGTCGTCGGGCTGTACGTAGGGGAGAAGCTGTTCGTAACGGATATCTTCCAGTTGTTTTCCTTTAAATTCTGCGACTACGCGATAGGGAATATTTTTGTTTTCAGGCAGATACTCTTCCATCGACAGAGCCGCATTTTTTTCCGGGAAAAAGTTTTCTTTCAGGTTTTTGGCAAGTATTACGGTTATCGGCTGGTGCGTGTATTGGTTAAAAGATTGCACGGCGATATAATCGATGCTAGGCCCTATAGCCAGTGCTGTATTGGATGGCAGGGTCCAGGGCGTGGTGGTCCAGGCAAGGATAAATAGTTCTCCGTGAGGGCTTTTGCTGAGTTCTTTTACTAATGGATGGCTGTTGTTAACCACTTTAAACTGTGCCACTACCGTATTGTCTTTAACATCCTTATAACAACCGGGCAGGTTGAGTTCGTGAGAACTTAGCCCCGTGCCGGCCGCCGGCGAATAGGGCTGTATGGTGTATCCCTTGTACAGCAGGCCTTTTTCGTATAATTTGCCTAGCAGGTACCAGACGGTCTCTATGTATTTGTTGTCGAAGGTTATGTAAGGGTCGTCGAGGTTAACCCAGTAACCCATTTTTATCGTAAGGTCATCCCACTGGTCTTTATACTTCATGACTTCTTTGCGGCACTGCTGGTTATATTCTTCCACCGTGATGGATTTGCCAATGTCTTCTTTGGTAATTCCTAAGGTTTTTTCGACCGCGATTTCAATAGGAAGTCCGTGTGTGTCCCAGCCGGCCTTACGTTCCACATAATAACCTTTGAGAGTTTTGTACCGGCAAAAAATATCTTTGATAGCGCGGGCCATCACGTGATGAATGCCGGGCTGGCCATTGGCCGAAGGGGGGCCTTCGTAAAATACATAGGGTGGGCAGCCCTTGCGGGTATCAATACTTTTTTGGAAAATATTATTTTGTTGCCAGTATTCGTTTATTTCAGAAGCAATGTTTGTGAGGCTGAGTTGCTTATATTCCGTATATTTCTGTTTCATA
>DAONFU010000194.1:0-3710 GCA_035403765.1 Bacteroidales bacterium | reverse complement strand
GAAACAAAACCGTGTTCTTTTATCACGATAAAGTTGTTGGCAATAGCAATTTCTTTCACGCATTGGGCCAGTTCAGGGGTTCCATAAGATGTTTTTTTTGTGGTTTCGGGTATTCCCAGCAGGCCGGCATACTTAACGATAAGTGGGCTGTGCCCATGAAAAATGGCGTGGATATCCGGGCGGCTTTGGTATATGATGTGGTGCATAAAACTTTCGGATGAAGGCGCCCTCATTCCCTTAACAAATACTTCTTTTAAATCCGTATCACAGGATATTACTTCCACAAAACATGAACTATCCAGGGCGTTTTTTAAACCGATGCATGTTCCGGTAATAATGTATGAATTAGTAGAAGTCCTGAAGCTGAGGTTCCCGTAAGATCCTCCTGTATATGGGGGTGCCAGGCCTTTTTCATGAAAAACAGCACACCATTTTTTCAGCTCGTCGAGCAGGGGATGATGCGGTGCTGTTTTTTCTTCAAAAACCAGATTGAATTTTATGCCGCTGTATTCTTCTTTGCTCATCAGGCGAAAAGTTTTTTTATTTCTGTTGAATCAGGATTGATGATACCTTTTTCGGTGATAATTTTTGTGATGTATCTGGCGGGGGTTACATCAAAGGCCGGATTCAGCGCTGATGAGCCGGGGGAGCATACAAGTATTTCGTGTATTTGCCCGTTTTTGTCGGGGCCTTTTTGATACAATATTTCCTCGGGATTGCGCTCTTCGATGGGAATGTTTTTGCCTTCGGAACAAAGCATGTCAAAGGTGGAGGTGGGGGCGGCCACATAAAAAGGTATGCCATAAGCATGCGCTGCAATGGCTTTTTCCAATGTTCCTATTTTGTTGGCAGTGTCGCCGTTGGCGGCAATACGGTCGGCGCCCACAATCACCATATCAATTTTGCCCTGCGACATCAGGTGGGCACCGGCATTGTCGGGAATGATGGTGTGCGGAATATTTTCGTTTTGTAATTCCCAGGCGGTAAGACGTGCCCCCTGGCTGCGCGGCCTTGTCTCGTCCACATAAACAAAAATCATTTTTCCTGCACGGGTGGCGGCATACACCGGGGATAAGGCCGTGCCAAAATCAGTAAAGGCAAGCCAACCGGCATTGCAATGGGTTTCGATGTGGCACCCGTTGCGGATTAATGTGTTGCCGAATTCACCAATTTTTTTGCTGGAATCCACATCTTCCTGAGCCAGCATTTCTGCTTCGTTGAGGGCATGGGCAACAGATTTCTTTCCGGCATTATACACCCGTTCTACGGCATAAAACAGGTTTCGTGCGGTGGGCCGGGTGGCTTCAATTTCGCTTTTTGCAAGGTCAATGTCATCTTCAAAATTGCTGGTGGAGCTTTCCATAAAAGCCTGCGCCATGGCATAGCCGGCGCTAACGCCAATGGCTCCGGCACCGCGCACTATCATTGTTTTTATGGCTTCGCAGGTTTGACGGTAATTTTTTGATTCAAAAATTTTAAAATCAAAAGGAAGCAGGTTTTGTTCAATCATAAACACCGAGCCCTGCTCCATCCATACGGTTCGGTAGTTTTTTCCATTAACATGCATAGGATAGCTTGTCGCTTTTTATCACTGTAATTTATTCGGTATCATACCAACCGGCATACATCATGTAGTTTTTTGAGATGCGGTTTACCTGGCCTTCGAGCAGCGATTGGTCGATGCTTTTTATTTTTTTTGCCGGCATACCGGCATAGATACTTCCTGATTCGACCAGCGTGTTTTCGAGAACCACCGCACCGGCTGCGATGATGGTGTTGCTTTCGATTACGACACCATCCATAATTATGGCTCCCATTCCGATAAGCACATTGTCGTGGATGGCGCAGCCATGAACAATGGCTCCATGAGCTATGGAAACATTGTTGCCAATAGTAACAGAAGCTTTTTGGTAGGTGCAATGAATAACGGCACAATCTTGTATGTTTACATTATTGCCGATACGTATGGAATTCACATCGCCACGTACAACGGCATTGAACCATACACTGCAATCGCTGCCCATTATTACATCGCCTGCCAGGGTTGCGTTGTCGGCAAAAAAACAGTTGGCGCCCCAGGAGGGAACAATGCCTTTAACTTTTTTTATTAATGCCATAAAATTATTTTTTATAATCGGGATAATCCAGCGAAAAATGAAGTCCTCGGCTTTCCTTACGTTCCTGGGCCATAGAGATTATCAGAAACGCTACATTTATCATGTTGCGTAATTCGCAAATTTCTACCGTCAGCACCGATTGTTCATATAGTTTTTCTGTTTCATGATATAAAATGTCGAGGCGGTCCATGGCTCTTTTAAGGCGGAGGTTCGAACGGACAATTCCCACATAGTTGCTCATGATTTCACGCAATTCCCGCGTGGTTTGTGTGATCAGAATCATTTCTTCGTTCAGTACAGTGCCTTCTGCATTCCAGTCGGGGATGCCGGTATTGAGGTCGAAGGTATTGATTTTTTCCAGGGCGTCGATGGCGGCACGGTGCGAAAAAACCACTGATTCGAGCAGCGAATTGGAGGCCAGCCTGTTGGCGCCGTGAAGGCCAGTACAGGCGCATTCGCCGGTAGCATAAAGGTTTTTTATGGAGGTTCTTCCGTATTCGTCGGTTTGTATGCCCCCGCACATAAAATGTGCAGCGGGTACCACGGGTATCATTTCTTTGGTGATGTCAATACCTATGCTGAGGCATTTTGCATAGATGGTGGGAAAATGTTCGATGAGCCTGTTGCTGTCGAGGTGGCGGCAATCAAGACATACATGTTCGTCGCCGCTGATTTTCATCTCCGTGTCGATGGCTCGTGCAACAATATCACGGGGAGCAAGACTCAGCCGGGCGTCATATTTTTGCATGAATTCATTTCCTTTTATTGTTTTCAGTATGCCGCCAAATCCCCTGACAGCCTCTGAAATCAAAAAGGAAGGCCGTTGTTTGGGATTATATAATGACGTGGGATGAAACTGAAAAAACTCCATATCTTTGATTTCACCTTTGGCGCGGAAAACCATAGCGATACCGTCGCCGGTAGCCACCGTGGGGTTGGTAGTATTGCTGTACACATTGCCGGCACCTCCCGTGGCTATCAAGGTGATTTTGGATAAGATAGTAATGATATTATTTTCGGCAGGGTTTAACACATAAGCGCCATAACATTTAATGTCTTTGGAGTTTCTGTTTGTTTCGACACCCAGGTGGTGTTGGGTGATAAGGTCGATAGCAAAATGATTTTCCAGAATTTCAATGTTTTTGTGACTTTTTATCTCGTTTAGCAGTGCTTTTTCGATGGAGGCCCCCGTGTGGTCTTTGTTGTGCAGCACGCGGTGTTCGGAGTGTCCGCCTTCTTTGGCCAGATCAAATTTCCCGGAAGCCGTTTTGTCAAATTCAGTTCCCCAACTGATGAGTTCTTTGATGCGATCGGTAGATTCGGTAATAGTGATGCGGACAATGTTTTCATCACACAAACCCGCGCCGGCTATCAGGGTGTCTTTGATGTGTTTTTCATAGGTGTCAGGATCATACATTACAGCAGCTATGCCTCCCTGCGCATAGTTGGTGGATGATTCTTTTGCCTGCGATTTGGTGACAATGCAGACACTACCCCTCGAAGCTACTCTCAAGGCATAACTAAGTCCGGCGATACCGGAACCGATGATAAGAAAATCAACTTCTTTTCTCATAGAGATTTTTAAACAAAGTT
>DAONFU010000193.1:0-3753 GCA_035403765.1 Bacteroidales bacterium | reverse complement strand
TACGAACTGGCTGTCATCAAACAGCATGCTGAACACATTCTAATGGAGGTACAGTCGAACAACCCTGAGTTTTCAGAAGCCAAAAGGCTGCTAAAGTTTTTCAGTTACTTTAAGTCCATGGATTCGCACGGCATTCCGCCTACATCCATATTGAGAGAGTTCGTCGGGGGCAGTAGTTTTATGTATTAACAAACGGTTTACTACACTACCCGCCGGAGCATAATATTATAGAAAAAGCCTATTACCGTTTATTATTCGGCCTTTTGCTTGTGGGGAAATAACTTATCTATTGCCTGTATAGCAAAGTAGAAAATTACCATAAAAAGAAATATACCTAACATTCCCAAGCCAGTAACTTCTAATGCTGCTTCAAAATTATTCATCATAGTTTTTATCCTCCGTATTTAGCAAAATAAAGGAATTAATGAAAGGATGAGACCGCCGGCCACCACGGAGCCAATTTGTCCGCCCACGTTGGCGCTAACGGCATGCATCAGCAAATAATTGGTGGGGTCTTCTTTTTGTCCCATTCCGTGAATTACCCGTGCCGACATGGGGAACGCAGAAATACCGCAAGCACCAATCATAGGATTGATTTTCTTGCTTGCAGGCAGAAAAATATTCATCCCTTTGGCAAACATCACACCACCGAAAGTGTCGAAGATAAATGCCAGCAAACCGAGGCCAATGATCATCAGGGTATCCAGCCTAACAAAGCGGTCGGCTGTCATGGTGCTGGCTATACTGATTCCAAGCAATATGGTTACGATACTGGATAATTCATTCTGAGCAGCCAGCGACAGTTTGTTCAGCACACCGCATTCTCTGATAAGGTTTCCAAACATCAGAAATCCGATAAGTGCCAGTGATGAAGGCGCTATAATACCAGCAAAGATGGTTACAACTATTGGGAAAACTATAAGTGCAGTTCTTGATACGCTTTTTGCATGTGCTTCCATATGAATACAACGTTCTTTCTTGCTTGTAAGCAATCGGATTACCGGAGGTTGAATTATTGGCACCAAAGCCATATAAGAATAAGCGGCAACAGAAATAGGGCCTAACAAGTCGGGAGCAAACCTGGCCGAGACAAAAATGGATGTGGGGCCATCGGCTGCACCGATGATACCAATAGAAGCCGCTTCTTTTAAGTCGAATCCCAGCAATGTAGCACCCATCATAGTCAGAAATATTCCAAACTGGGCGGCTGCACCGAATAATAACAACAAGGGATTTTTAAATAAGGGCGAAAAATCTATCATCGCCCCGATAGCTATGAAAATAAGCAAAGGAAACACTTCGTTGGCAATACCGGCTTCGTAAAACACCGACAAGGCTCCTTCCAGAGCTTTCCCTGTTACCGGATCGATTTGTGTAAGTGCCGAAGTAAACGGGATGTTCACTAACACTGCTCCAAAACCCATTGGCAGCAGCAAATTTGGTTCGTATTCCTTTGCAATGGCAAGATAAATGAGTGTTAAACCCACCGCTATCATCACCAGATTTTGCCAGGTCATACTATAAATAACCGGCAATAAACTTTGTAAATCCATAATTTTAAATATTTTCTATTTTAATATGTTTTCTTTTAAATCATCCACTTCTTCTTTCAGCTCATCAATTTCTTTCTTCTCAGAAATTAATATGGACAGCAGTATGGAAAGAGTTAGTGTTGCAATAATTACCACCAGAGACACCCAGGAGTGATTGGAGAAAAATCTTTGTACTGCAGGGATTGCCGATAAGAGCATTTTTGCACCAATAAATAAAAGGATGAAACTAACGCCATGTTTTAAAAAGCGGAATAGGCCGATAATACCTTTGAGGGCAAAAAATAAGGAAATCAAGCCCATTACAGCAAAAACATTGGAGGTGATGGCTATGAAATTTTCTTCTTCAGGAGTTAAGATATTGGTGGCTCCTTCTTTGATAACCCCAATGATGGCGGGAATAGAATCCACTGCAAACAACACGTCGGTAGAGCCTATTACCAGCAGCACCAATAATATAGAGGTAATGTGCCATTTCCCATTAATTTTGTGTACAAATTTATGAGGATCTTTGTCCGGGTCAACCGGAAATAGTTTAGAGGCACCTTTGTAGAGAATATTTTTGGAGGGATCCACCTGTTCATCTTCTTTGGAAAAAGCCATTTTATAGGCAGTCCAAACCAGAATCACACCAAACACATAAATAATCCAATGAAACTTTTCCACCAGTTCCATACCAACCAATATGAATAGAATCCTGAGAACGATAGAAATCAATATCCCAAGTTTTAACAACCGTGGCTGGTTCTTCTGGCTAACAGCCATCATGGAAAAAATCATAATAAATACAAAGAGGTTATCAACTGACAGGGAGTATTCTGTAAGATAACCCGCAATGAATTTTGTCATCATGACAGGGGCAGTTTTCACGGCACTGTCAGGATTCTGCGGAAAGAAGAAATATAAGGATAAGCCAAAAAGCAACGCAAGGCTAATCCATAAACCGGTCCATTTTAAAGAAGTTTTTACAGAAAGCGTGCCTTTACGATGGTCGGTAACATAAAGGTCGATAACAAAAACGGTGATGAATAGTCCGATAAAAACTATCCAGTAAATCATTACTGCGTCCATAGTCAAATATTTTATCCGATTTCAATTAATACATCACCCTCCATAACAGAATCGCCTTTTTTCACCTTTATGCTGGTTATTTTCCCTTCTTTGTCGGAGTTAATGTTGTTTTCCATTTTCATAGCTTCAAGGGTAATGATTTTCTGGCCTATGGAAACGGGGTCCCCCACATTGACATAAATATTTAAAATCAGGCCCGGTAAGGGAGATTTTACCACACCACTGCCTTTGGGCGCCGAAGGCGAAGCGGTTTTTGCCGTCTGCGGCGAGCCATCGGTTGAAGGGACGGCCATTGTTCTGACCAACTTAGGGGTTTTTGTTGATTGCAAGGACTTTTCCACTTCCACTTTGTAGGCCTTTCCGTTAACAACTACATCGGCAATATTTTCATCGATGTTGGCTATTTCAACATCGAATTGTTTTTCATTAATTTTAAATTTATACTTACCCATATTTTGCTTTTTTTGGATTATTGACAATTATTTTAATCTTTGACGGGGAATATGCAAAGGTGTCTGCCTGAGTCCGTAAAATTTTGAACTCCAGGGAGAATAAGGTCGCATGACTTTCTGAATTGTCAACACGGTTTTTTCATAATCATGTATATCCTTCAGGTGTAAATCAAGTGCCATTGCAATAACTGCAGACACCTCATCGAGGTTAATTTCTTCCGGAACGGCTACAAGCACCGGTGGTTCTATTTTTTTCTTTTTAAAAACTGCCATGAGCCATCAGATTAAAGTGGTAAATTGGAATGTTTTTTAGGAGGATTCTGGTCTTTTTTTGTTGCCAGCGACTGTAAGGCTCGGATTATTCTGAAGCGGGTATTCCTTGGTTCAATCACATCATCAATGTACCCGAATTTTGCCGCCTGGTAAGGGTTAGCGAATTTTTCCTTGTATTCGTTTTCCTTTTCGGCGATAAAAGCTGCTTTTTCAGCTTCATCGGTAATTTCTTTCAATTCTTTCTGATACAACACTTCGATAGCGCCTTTGGGGCCCATCACGGCAATTTCCGCTGAAGGCCATGCATAGTTAATATCTCCGCGAAGCTGTTTTGAGCTCATCACATCGTGTGCGCCACCGTATGATTTACGAAGAGTAACGGTAACTTTAGGCACAGTAGCTTCTCC